>NZ_JAAKTL010000031.1:0-36180 GCF_049174415.1 Aeromonas sp. 601039 | reverse complement strand
CCCCGATGCGGTACATAGGGGGTTCTGAGTAGAGAAATGCTAGTTGAAAATGTGTAAACCTATTTCAGGACTAGACACATTTCGCCCTTGTCAGAGGAAGCTGTAGATGATCATCGCCATCACGCCGCCGGTGGTGCCGATGATGGTTTCCATCACGGTCCAGGTCTGCAGGGTCTGCTTCTCGGTCAGGCCGAGGTAGCGGTTCGCCAGCCAGAAACCGGAGTCGTTGACGTGGGAGAGCACGATGGCACCGCCGCCGATGGCGATGGTGACGGCCGCCAGCTGGGCACCGTTCAGGCCGAGCGGCTCCAGCATCGGCAGCACCAGACCGCAGGCGGTCAGCATGGCGACGGTGGCAGAGCCCTGAATCACCCGTACCGCAGCGGCCAGAATGAAGGCCAGCGCGACGATGGGCAGACCGGAGTCGGCCAGCATGTTGCCAAGGGCGGCACCCACGCCGGAATCAACCAGCACCTGCTTGAACACGCCACCGGCACCGGTCACCAGAATGATGACGCCTGCCGGCTGGATGGCGCTGTTGCAGACGCTCATCACCTCGTCACGGGACATGCCGCGGCGAATACCCAGCAGATAGAAGGCGGCCAGACAGGCGACCATGATGGCGGTGAAGGGGTGACCGATGAACTCCAGCCAGTTGTGCAGGGTGGAGCCCGCCTCGACGAAACGACCGACGATGGTCTTGAGGCCGATCAGCAGCAGCGGCAGACCGATGAGGCCCATGGCCAGCCCGAAGGAGGGCAGGGATTTGCTGTCATCGTGGACGCTGTTCTGGGCATCGGCAGGCAGCGGTACATCGACGATCTTGCTGATGAAGTCACCGAACAGCGGGCCAGCCAGGATCAGCGCCGGCACGGCGGCGATCAGGCCGAACAGGATCATGTAGCCGAAGTCGGCACCCAGCTGGGATGCCACCAGGATCGGGCCCGGCGCCGGGATAAGGAAGGCTTGGCAAGTGGCGATACCGGCCAGCAGGGCGATACCGATCTTCACCACACTGCCGCCGCCGCGACGGACGATGGCGAAGGCGACACCGATCAGCAGCACCACGGCCACGTCAAAGAACAGCGGCAGGGCGCAGACAAAGCCGGTCAGGGCCATGGCCCAGTTGGCGCGCTTGACGCCGAACTTGCCGAGCAGAGTGTGAGCCACCCGGTCGAGGGCACCGGTCACTTCCATCACCTTGCCGAACATGGCGCCCAGCGCCACCACTACCGCGACGAAACCGAGGGTGCCACCCATCCCTTTCTGGATGGTGTTGGCGATGTCGGCCGGGTTCATGCCAGCGGCGAGACCCGCCACCATGGAGACCAGGATCAGGGCTACCACGGCGTGGAGCCGGGCCTTCATCACCAGGAAGAGCAGCAGCACAATCGAGCCGGCGGCTGTCATGATCAGGGAGAGGTCAGACATTGTTATGCGTTCCTTTTTCCAAGTTCAGTCGTGACACCTTGCCGATCCGTCGGCAAACCATATCTTTATGATTTATTTAGATTTATGGCAAGGGCTCAACATCATATGCCCAGGTGACTATGGGTTTGCTCAGTCTGTGGCAGACTTCACATTTTCAATCGTTACCGGTAACATGTTACCGGTAACGTGTTAGATTAGAACCCATCAACAGCTGGTTTTTTGAAAAGTGGGACAGAGGTCAAATTATGGCGGGTAAGTGCATTATCGTGATGGGTGTGTGTGGTAGCGGCAAATCCAGCGTGGGTCTGAAAGTGGCCGAAGCGCTGGGCGCCAAGTTCATCGATGGTGATGACCTGCACCCCAAGGCCAACATCCAGAAGATGGCTGGCGGCAACCCCCTCAACGATGAGGATCGTGCCCCCTGGCTGGAGCGGATCCGCGACGCCGCCTACAGTCTCGAGCAGAAGAACGAGACCGGCATCATTGTCTGTTCCGCCCTCAAAAAGAAGTACCGCGACCAGATCCGCGAAGGCAACGAGTCGGTCAGCTTCATTTTCCTCGATGGCAGCCAGCCGCTGATCCTCGAGCGGATGCGTGCCCGCAAGGGCCACTTCATGCGTGAAAGCATGGTACAAAGTCAGTTCGATACTCTGGAGCGCCCGGATGGCGAAGCCGGTGTATTCCACATTGATATAGACGGCACCTTCGAACAGGTGGTTGACCGCGCCGTCACAGCATTGGAGCAAGCCCAATGATTCATCAGGTAATTTCCGACGTCACCGCCCGCATCCGCGAGCGCAGTATCGCCCGTCGTCAGGCATTTCTGGCCCGCATCCAGCGTCAGGCAGAGCAGGGCAAGACCCGCGCCGCGCTGGCCTGCGGCAACCTGGCCCACGCCGTGGCCGCCTGCAGCAGTGACGAGAAGGGTCGCATTCTCGATATGACCCGCGCCAACGTCGGCATCGTCACCGCCTACAACGATATGTTGAGCGCACACCAGCCCTATCAGGGCTATCCGGATCAGATCAAGGCGGTACTGGCCGAGCTGGGCCACAGCGCCCAGGTCGCCGGCGGCGTGCCCGCCATGTGCGATGGCGTGACCCAGGGTCAGCCGGGAATGGACATGTCCCTCTTCTCCCGCGACCTAATCGCCCAGGCGACCGCGCTGTCGCTCTCTCACAACACCTTCGACGCCACCCTGCTGCTCGGCATTTGTGACAAGATCGCTCCGGGTCAGATCATGGGGGCCCTCTCCCACGCTCACCTGCCGACGGCATTTGTTCCTGCCGGCCCCATGGCGAGCGGCATCAGCAACGACGAGAAGGTGAAGGTGCGTCAGAAGTACGCCGCCGGTGAAGTGGGTCGCGATGCCCTGCTGGAGATGGAGTGCGGCGCCTACCACGCAGCAGGCACCTGCACCTTCTACGGCACCGCCAACACCAACCAGCTGGTGTTCGAGGCCATGGGCCTGATGCTGCCGGGCTCCGCCTTTGTGCACCCGCATAGCGAGCTGCGCCGCGCCCTGACCGCCGAAGCGGCCCGTCGTATCAGCGCCATGATCCCGGGTTCCCCGGCCTATCGCCCGTTGAGCGAGGTGCTGGATGAGCGCTCGCTGGTCAACGGTCTGGTGGCCCTGCTCGCCTCCGGCGGCAGCACCAACCACAGCATCCATATGGTGGCACTGGCCCGCGCGGCCGGTCTGGTACTGACCTGGGATGACATCAGCGATCTCTCCGACGTGGTGCCGCTGCTGGTTCGCATGTACCCGAACGGCCCGGCCGACGTCAACGCCTTCGAACAGGCGGGCGGCGTGCCCGGCCTGATGCGCCGTCTGGCGCAAGAGGGGCTGATCCACATGGATGCCACTCCGGTCTTTGGCGAGATGCAGGATTACCTCAGCCGTCCGGCACTGGTCGATGGCCAGCTGGTATGGCAGCCGGTGGGCGAGAGCGGCGACGCGAGCGTGTTGTCGCCTTCCGGTAGCGTGTTCCAGGCCACCGGCGGCACCAAGCTGCTGGCGGGCAATCTGGGCCGCGCCGTGGTCAAGGTCTCCGCCGTGGCTCCCGAGTATCGGGTGATTGAAGCACCAGCGCGGGTCTTCTCCTCCCAGCATGCGGTGGAAGCGGCCTACAAGGCGGGCGATCTCAATCAGGATGCCGTTATCGTGGTGCGCCACAATGGCCCGGCCGCCAACGGTATGCCGGAGCTGCACAAGCTGATGCCGGTGCTCGGCAACCTGCAGAAGGCGGGTTACAAGGTGGCGCTGGTCACCGATGGCCGTCTCTCCGGTGCCTCCGGCAAGATCCCGGCCGCCATCCACGTCACCCCGGAAGCGCTGCACGGCGGGGCCATCGGCCTGCTGGCCGACGGCGACCTGCTGCGGGTTGATGCGGTAAACGGCAGCCTCGACTGCCTGACCGATTTGAGTGGCCGTACCCAGGCCGAGATTGACCTCACTCTGGAACAAGAGGGGTGGGGCCGTGAACTGTTCAGCGTGATGCGTCGCGCGGTATCGAGCGCCGAGTGTGGCGCCACCATCTTTGACTAAGGAAGAGCTATGCAGAACTGGAAAGTGACCCCGGCCGAGGTGTTTGCCGCCTCCCCGCTGGTACCCGTGATGGTTATCAACGAGCTGGATCAGGCCCTGCCGATGGCCAAGGCGCTGCTCGACGGCGGCATCTCTGTTTTCGAAATCACCCTGCGCACCCCGGTGGCGCTCGATGCCATCGCCCTCATTGCCAAGGCGATGCCGGATGCCATGGTCGGTGCTGGTACCGTGCTCAACTGCGAGCAGTTTGACGCAGCCGTCGCTGCCGGTGCCCGCTTCGTCATCTCCCCGGGGATGACGCCGGCCCTGTTGGCTCACGCGGCCAAGAGCACCGCGCCGCTGATCCCGGGTGTGGCAACTCCGTCTGAAGTGATGCAGGCGCTGGAAGCAGGCTATGACCACCTGAAGTTCTTCCCGGCCGAAGCGAACGGCGGCACCAAGGCGCTCTCCGCCATTGCCGCGCCGCTGCCCCAGGTGAAGTTCTGCCCGACCGGCGGTATCGGCCCGAAAAACGTGGCCGACTATCTGGCGCTCAAGTGCGTCGCCACCGTCGGCGGCTCCTGGATGCTGCCGGCCGATGCGGTCAAGAGCGGCAACTGGGAAGAGGTGACCCGCCTCTCCCGCGAAGCGGTTGAGCTGGTTAAACGCTAAGCATCAGTTGTGCCGAAAACCAAACAGGCCACCCTCGGGTGGCCTGTTTGCTATCAGCGTGACTTAAGTGGGTGAGGGAAGGGATTACCCTAGACTCTCCCCGACATAGAGGGAGAAGCCGATATCTTTGCGGGTATCGGGTTGGGATTGGCCGTTGAGACGCGCCAGCAGCATGGTGGCCGCCTCCCGACCGATCGCTTCCCGCGGGGTGGCGATACTGGCCAGCTTGGGGGTCATGGCGTGGCCGATGTCGAGGGCGTTGCAACCGGCGATGGCGATCTGCTGGGGCACCGGGATCCACTTGGCCTGACACTGCAGCAAGGCGCCCACCGCCAGGTCATCGTTGGTGCAGAACAGGCCGTCGAGGTCGGGATAGCGCACCAGCGCCTGATCCAGCAGCTCGCCCCCCAGAGTGAAGCTGGAAGATTGTTCGGTCAGCAGATGCTGGCCGGTGAGGCCGAAGTCGGTCATCGCCTGATAGTAACCCTCCATCCGCAGCTGGGTACGCACGTCGAGCCGCGCCCCCAGATAGACCACCTTGCGTCGGCCCCGGTGCAGCATCTCTGTTACCATGGCCCGGGCGGCGGCTCTATGGTCCATGCCGACCACCATGTCGATGGGGGTTTGCGGCAGATCCATGGTCTCCACCACCGGAATGCCGGCGGTGGCGATCATCTTGCGAGTGCGCTCTGTGTGCTGGCTGTCGGAGAGGATCAGCCCATCCACGTGATAGGAGAGCAGGGACGCGACCTGCTCCTCCTCCCGCTCCGGGCTGTAGCCGTAGTGGGCCAGCAGGGTCTGGTAACCGGCCGGTCGGGTCACCGACTCGATGCCGTGGATCACCGCCGAGAAGACCTGGTTGGAGAGGGAGGGGATCAGGATGCCGATCGCCTTGCTGGTCGCGTTGGAGAGAATGTCCGGCGCCCGGTTGGGGATATAACCCAGCTCTTCCACCACAGCCGCGATCCGCTCGCGGGTCCCCTCCGCCACGGTCTGCGGGTCGCGCAGATAGCGGCTGACTGTCATCTTGGTCACGCCGGTCTGGTCGGCGATATCTTGCAGGGTGGGGCGGCGCTTGCGGGTGGGGCTCATAGGGGTGTCCAGCGTGGATGTTACATGTAACATTACCGTTTTTGGCGGATAAAGTCAGCATATGAAGCCGTTTTTGCAGGAGTTTTCCGATGATAAGAGGCAAGCAGTTCGTGGATGTCCGGTTCGAGCAACAGGATGTGGAGGGGGAGCAGTTCTCGGAGTGCCGCTTTATCGGCTGCGACTTCTCCTGGCTGGATCTGAGCGATAGCCGCTTCATCGACTGCAGCTTCTACGATCGGGAGAGTGAACGGGGCTGCCTGTTGCAGGGTTGCGATCTGCGCGAGGCCAGCTTCCTGCGCTGTGATCTCACCATGGCCGATTGCAGCCGCAGCCAGTGTCTGGGGTTGGAGATGCGCGACTGTCAGGCGGTCGGCATCAACTTCGGCCACGCCAGCTTCGCCAACCAGATCACCGCCAAAAGCTACTTCTGCGAGGCCCATCTGACCGGCAATAACTTCAGTTACGCCAGCTTCGAGAGTTGTCTGCTGGAGAAGTGCGAGCTGACCGGCAACCGTTGGCAGGGGGCCAACCTGTTTGGTGCCTCGCTGGCGGGCTCCGATCTCAGCGGCTCCGAGTTTGGCCAGATCGACTGGACCAGCTTCAAATTGCAGGGCTGCGATCTGCGCCAGTGCGATCTGCCGGGGCTGGATCTGCGGCGGGTCGATCTGCAAGGGGTGCAAATTAACGAGGATCAGCAGCAGGTATTGCTGGAGCAGATCGGTATGGTTGTCTTTCCCTGAGCCGAGCGAAAAATTAGGTAATTTTTCATCAAATGGGGGTGACAGCGGGTTGCTGTACTCCTGAAACGACAAAAGCCTGCGTGATACAGGCTTTTGCTAGTGAGCGTGTGATGCGTTTGTCGGCCGGGTTAACTCAACCCTTGGCCAGCCATTTGGTCGGGTTGATCGCCTCGCCCTGATAGCGAATTTCGAAGTAGAGGCCCGGTCTGTCCTGACCGCCACTGTCACCGACCAGTGCCACCGGTTCACCCTGTTCCACATTCTGGCCAACCTGACGCAGCAGCGACTGATTGTGACCGTAGAGGCTCATATAGCCTTTACCGTGGTCGATCACCAGCAGCATACCGAAGCCGTCGAGCCAGTCGGCGTAGACCACTTGTCCCGGTGCAACCGCCTTGACCTGGGTTCCTTCGCTGGCGCCGATCAGGGTGCCTTTCCACTTGAGCTGGGCGGTGCGCGGCGAACCGTAGGAGATGAGGATCGGTCCCTGCACCGGCCAGCGCAGGCTGCCATTGGTCTTGAGGCCGCTATAGTGGCCAGCACTGCTGATGCCCGAGCCGCGCTCCGGTTTGCTGCTGGCTACCTCTTCGGCAGGTTCTGCCGGTTTGACGGTTTTATTCTGCTGGGCGGCGAGTCGTTGTTGCTCGGCGCGGCGCTGTTCGGCCAGCTTGCGCTGACGCTCCTGCTCCGCTTTCAGCTTGGCCAGCCGTTCGCGCTCGGCCCGTTCACGGCGCTCCTGCTCTTCCCGCTTGCGACGTAACTCTTCCAGCCGGGCTTTCAGCGCTTTCTCCGCCTTGACCAGCTTGGTGAGCTTCTGCTCGTCATCCTGTACCGACTGCTGCAACTGGTTGCGCACCTTGGCCCGGCTCTGCTGGCTGGCCAGCAGGGCCTGGTGATGCTCCTGCTGTTCGGCAAGCAGGGTCTGCAGTCTGGTCTCGGTCTCTTTGGTGGCCTGCTGGTTTTTCGCCAGCTTGTCGCGGGTGGCGCGCAGGGCGTCGATGGCCTCGATACGGGCCTTGTTTAGGTAGTCGTAGTAGTCGAGGGAGCGGCTCAGTTTGGCCGGATCCTGCTGATTGAGCAGCAGTTTGAGGTAGTCGTGGTTGCCCGCTTGAAAGGCGCTCTCCGCCTGCTTGGCCAGCAACTGCTTCTGATGTTTGGCTTGAACTTCCAGCGCCAGCTTGTCTTTTTGCAGGGTCGCCAGCGTCTGCTGGTTCTGCTTCAACTGCTGCCTGGTCTGGTTGAGTTTGGCGGCGGCGGCCGAGATGGCCTGCTCGTCAGCCTTGAGCTGGGTATTGAGCTTGGCAAGCTCCTGCTTGCTGAGCTTGATGGTCTTCTGTTGCTCTTTGATCTGGGACTGCATGGTCCCCAGCTGCTGATTGGCGGCCAAAGCCGGTGTGCTGGCGCCAATCGACAGGCAAAAAAACAGCGCGCCGGCCAACAGGCCGACGCGACTGGTTTTCTGTGAAATAACTTCGCATCCCCGCATGGGGAAGGATTATTTCAGAATCATCAGGGGCTTGCCAGTCATTTCCGGCGGCACCGGCAGACCCATAAGGGTCAGCATGGTGGGGGCCAGATCGGACAGTTTGCCACCTTCAACCACCTCGGCTTTGCGGCCGAAATAGATAAGCGGAACCGGCAGATTGGTGTGGGCGGTGTGGGCCTGACCAGTCTCTTCGTCCAGCATCTTCTCGGCGTTGCCGTGGTCGGCTGTGATCAGACACTCACCACCCACTTCGGCCAGGGCGTCGGTGACGCGACCGATGCAGTGGTCAACTGCTTCACACGCTTTGACTGCGGCATCAAACACACCGGTGTGACCAACCATGTCGCCATTCGGGTAGTTACAGATGATGACGTCGTACTTGCCGCTCTTGATGGCCGCAACCAGCTTGTCGGTCAGCTCTTCGGAGCTCATCTCCGGCTGTAGGTCATAGGTCGCCACTTTCGGGCTGGCCACGATCTCGCGATCTTCGCCGGTGAAGCAGGACTCTTCGCCACCGTTGAAGAAGAAGGTAACGTGAGCATACTTCTCGGTTTCGGAGATGCGCAGCTGGGTCTTGCCCTGCTTGGCCAGCCACTCACCCAGGGTGTTGACCAGAGCGGTCGGCGGGTAGGCACAAGCCGTTTTGATGTCGGCCGCGTATTCGGTCAGCATCACGAAGTTCAGTTTCGGCTCGACTGCACGGGCGAAGCCGGTGAAGTCTGTGTCAACGAAGGCGCGGGTGATTTCACGGGCACGGTCGGCACGGAAGTTCATGAAAATCAGCGCATCACCATCTTCCATCGGGGCAGCTTCGCCGATGCGGGTGGCTTTGACGAACTCGTCGTTCTCGTCGCGGGCATAGGCGGCAGCCAGCGCTTCGGTGGCGCTCTCGGCGGTGAACTCGCCCTTGCCCTGGGTCATCAGGTCATAGGCTTGCTGCACGCGATCCCAGCGGTTGTCACGGTCCATGGCGAAGTAACGGCCGATCATGGAGGCGAAACGACCCTTGCCGAGCTTGGCGAACAGGGCATCAAACAGCTCGATGGAGGACTGGGCGGAGCGCGGCGGAACGTCACGGCCATCCAGGAAGGCGTGCAGGTAGATCTTCTCGGCGCCACGCTTGGCAGCCATTTCGATCATGCCCATGATGTGCTCTTCGTGGCTGTGTACGCCACCCGGGGACATCAGGCCCATGATGTGAACGGCTTTGCCGTTGGTCACGGCAGCGTCAACAGCCTTGGCCAGCTCGACGTTCTGGAAGAATTCGCCGTCCTGGATGTCTTTGGAGATGCGGGTCAGCTCCTGATAGACGATGCGACCGGCACCGATGTTGACGTGGCCTACTTCAGAGTTGCCCATCTGGCCATCCGGCAGACCGACGTCCAGGCCGGAGCCGGAGATCAGGGTGCTGGTGTAGTCACGGGCCAGACGATCGAGGTTGGGAGTCTTGGCGGCAGCGACGGCGTTGTGCTCTTGCTTGGTGCTGTAGCCCCAACCGTCCATGATGACCAGAACCAAAGGTTTCTTAGCTGTTGACATAAGACTATGTCCTCTCGGATTGGAAAAAATGCGGGAAATGAAACTAGCGTAATATTACTACATCTGCCGAAATAGTCACCTGATAGCCAAGGGGCGCTCCCGCGGCCCCGCAAGCCACGCCCTTCCTGCCATGCTCGCTGCCCAATGATGATGGGAGCCTGCTCGCGCTTTGCCGCCAAGATGGCTGATCTTATCAATACCCCCATGTATACTCGGGCCCTTGTCTTGGTCCCTGGATAGTAGAAGATGCAAGAGTATTTGGATTTTGCGGCCCGTAACCCGCTGCTGACCGCAGCCTGGTTGGGTCTGGCTGGCACCCTGGTTTACACCACTGTGCGTGCCCGTTTGTCCCCGGTAAAAACCGTCAACAACCACACCGCGACCCTGCTGATCAACCGCGAGAATGCCACCGTGGTGGATATTCGCAGTCAGGAAGAGTACGCCAAGGGCCATCTGGCCGGTGCCCAGCACCTGCCGCTGACCCAGATCCAGAGCAATAATCTGGGCCCGGTTGAAAAGCATAAAGATGCCCCCATCATAGTGGTGTGCGAGTCGGGAATGACTGCGGGCGGCGCGGGCCGTCAGCTGAGCAAAGCTGGCTTCAAGCAGGTTTATGTGCTCGGCGGTGGCATGGCCCAATGGCGTGCAGAAAATCTGCCGGTAACCAAGAAACGCTGATTTAAGCAGGGCCTGAGCCCACTTATCCATATAACAAGGAATCAAACGAAATGGCTGACGAGATCAACAACCAGGAAGTACAACCGGAATTCCACATCCAGCGTGTTTACACCAAGGATGTCTCTTTCGAAGCGCCGAACACCCCGCACATCTTCCAGAAAGAGTGGCAGCCGGACGTCAAGCTGGATATGGACACCAAGACCAACATCCTGGCTGAGAACGTGTACGAGGTTGTCCTGACCCTGACCGTAACTTGCAAACTGGAAACCGAAACTGCCTTCCTGTGCGAAGTACAGCAAGCCGGTATCTTCACCATCGGTAACCTGCCGGAGCCGCAACTGGCTCACTGCCTGGCTGCCTTCTGCCCGAACATCCTGTTCCCGTATGCCCGCGAAGCCGTGGCCAACATGGTGAGCAAGGGTTCCTTCCCGCAGCTGAACCTGGCACCGGTCAACTTCGATGCCCTGTTTGCCCAGCACATGGCGCAAGCACAGGCCCAGCAGGCGACTGCGGAAGCCTGATAATGGCTGACCAGATCGCTATCTCGGTCTTGGGGGCGGGGTCTTATGGCTCCGCCCTTGCCATTTCTCTGGCGCGCAATGGTCATCCGACCCTGCTGTGGGGTCACGACCCCGCCCATGTCGCCGAGCTGGAACAAGACCGCTGCAACAAGGCATTTTTGCCTGATGTCCCTTTTCCTGCCGATTTGCAGCTGACTGCGGATCTGCAACGTGCGGTACAAGCTGCCCCCGTGCTGCTGCTGGTCGTGCCGAGCCATGTATTTGGCGATGTGCTGACCCGGATCAAACCCTTCCTGCGCCCCAATACCCGTATCGCTTGGGCCACCAAGGGTCTGGAGCCGGACAGTGGCCGTCTGCTGCAGGACGTGGCCCGTGAAGTGCTGGGTGACGAGATACCGCTGGCGGTGATCTCTGGTCCCACCTTCGCCAAGGAGCTGGCAGCCGGTTTGCCGACCGCCATCTCGGTCGCCTCGACTCACGACGAGTTCGCCGACGATCTCTCCCATCTGCTGCACTGTGGCCGCTCGTTCCGGGTCTATACCAATCCGGACTTCGTCGGTCTGCAGCTGGGGGGGGCGGTGAAGAACGTCATCGCAATCGGTGCCGGTCTCTCCGACGGGCTCGGGTTTGGCGCCAATGCCAGAACCGCGCTCATCACCCGGGGTCTGGTGGAGATGCAGCGTCTGGGCGCGGCGCTGGGTGCCGATGCCAAAACCTTTATGGGGATGGCGGGGCTCGGGGATCTGGTGCTCACCTGTACCGACAACCAGTCGCGCAACCGTCGCTTCGGGCTGGCCCTCGGGGCTGGCAAGGATGTGAACACCGCCATGACCGAGATCGGTCAGGTGGTGGAGGGGTATCGCAATACCAAAGAGGTGCATCTGCTGGCGGCCCGCTGCGGCGTCGAGATGCCCATCTGCGAGCAGATCTTCAAGGTGCTCTACGAGGGTAAGAACCCGAAAGAGGCGGCCATCGCCCTGCTGTCGCGAGACAAGAAGGACGAGTAATCTGCCGATTGTCCATGCAAAAGGCCCCGCCATCTGGCGGGGCCTTTTCTTTGCTGCAAGGGCTACAAATCAGTAGTAGGAGTGGTCGCCGCGCTGGTGCTCGGTGGCGTCTTTCACACCGTTGAGCTCACCCGGGAACTTCTCCAGCAGCTGCTTCTCGATCCCCTCTTTCAGGGTGTAATCGACCATGGAGCAACCGTTGCAACCGCCGCCAAACTGCAGGATGGCCAGTTTGTCTTCAGTCAGCTCGACCAGGGTGACTTTGCCACCGTGACCGGCCAGCATGGGGTTCACTTCGGACATCAACACGTACTCGATGCGCTCGATCAGCGGCGCGTCATCGGCCACTTTACGCATCTTGGCGTTCGGTGCTTTCAGGGTGAGCTGGGAGCCCATCTGATCGGTCACGAAGTCGATGGTGGCATCCACCAGGAAGGGGGCGCTCAGGGGATCGACCATGCAGTCGAAGCCGCTGAAGGGCAGGTGTTGATCTTCCGGGTCCACGGCATCGGGCGGGCAATACGATACGCCACACTCGGCATTCTGGGTTCCCGGATTGACCACAAACACCCGGATATTGGTGCCATCAGGCTGTTTTTCCAGCAGTTTACGGAAATGGGCCTGGGCGGCGTCGGAAATGCTGATCATCACTATCCTCATAAACCTGAGTGTACGACTAGGGTATTCATGATAACGCGGTTATTAATGCTTGGGTAGCATGCCGATGGCTACTTGCTGTGCCGCAGGGTACGACAGATTGCCCACACTTCTACCTTTGTGATGCCGCTCTCATGGAGCAAGCGGCTGAGCTGACCAGCGGTGGCGCCTGTGGTCACGACATCATCGAGCAGGGCGACATGACGGTATTTGTGGGAGCGGATCCGGAATGCCCCGCGCAGATTGCGCCGCCGCTGCCCGGCGCTCAGGGTTGTTTGTTGCGGGGTCGCCTTGATGCGCTGCAACAGGGTGTTGTCGCAGGGAATGTCGGTGAACTCGCCAAGGGCTTGCGCGATCTCCTCCGCCTGATTGAACCCGCGCCGCCACTGCCGCCACCAGTGCAGGGGAACCGGAATGATCGCCTCCGGCGGCTCGCAGCCATCCAGATGATCGGCCAAGAGGCGTGCCAGTAGCGGCGCCAGCAGGATCTGGCCGGAATATTTGAGCCGGGGGATCAGCATGGGGTAGGGAGCCTGGTAGTCGCCGATCACCTGCAACCGCTCCCAGGGGGGAGGTCTGCGCTGGCAGCGACCACAGACCGGTATGCTCTCTTCTATATAGTCAGCCAGCGGTGCGGCGCAGAGGCGGCATCTTGGCTCTGATTGATGCAACGCCTGCCGACACCAGCTGCAGAGCAGGGGCTCGTTGTCGCAAGGCTGATGGCAGAGCAGGCAACTCCCTTGCCAGTCACCGTGGCTGCCGAGCAGCGGGCTTGCTTTAGCGAGCAGTCGCTTTAACATGCTGACCCCAAGAGCATGAACAGGGATCTTGAGTCTAGATGAGCATATCGGTAGAGCAGTTTGGCCAGGGGCCCGATCTGGTGCTGTTGCACGGTTGGGGGATGAACGGCGCGGTCTGGCATGGTGTTGCCCAGCAATTGGCGCTCCACTACAGGGTTCATCTGGTGGATTTGCCCGGCTTTGGCAACAGCCCGCTGGCAGACGAGGTGGATTACAGCCTGCCCTGGCTTGCCGAGCAGGTGGCCGCCATCTTGCCGCAGAAGTATCATCTGCTTGGCTGGTCGCTCGGCGGTCTGGTGGCAAGCCAGTTGGCGCTGACGCATCCCGATCGGCTGCACACCCTGATCACCGTGGCCAGCTCCCCCTGTTTCATGGCCCGTGATGAGTGGCCGGGGATCGCCCCCAAGGTGCTGACCGGCTTCAACCAGATGCTGGCGGGGGATTTTCGCCAGACCATAGAGCGCTTTCTGGCGATCCAGGCCATGGGTAGTGAACACGCCCGGGACGATATCCGTCAGTTGCGCCACTGGCTGGCCGAGCGCCCGACACCCCAGTTTGCCGCACTCGAGGCCGGGCTGATGCTGTTGGCCGATATTGACCTGCGCGAACCGCTGCGGGAGCTGGATCTGCCCTGGTTGCGGATCTATGGCCGACTGGATTCATTGGTGCCCAAGGCGGCCATTCCCCTGCTGGACGATCTCTACCCTGCCAGCCGCAGCGTGACTCTCAATAAGGCCTCACACGCACCTTTTATCTCCCATCCTGACGAATTCATTGAAATCGTTCGAGATTTTGTTGGCTAAAAAACAGCCGGTAAGCTTCATTAATCCTCTGGTCTGGCGGATAATTAAGCTGTGACCAGAGGAGTAACACCATGCGTATTGATTCTGCTTTCAACAGCGGGGTACAGGGATTTCAGCGAGCCGAGCAGATTGCCGACAAGGCATCCAATCAGATCGCCCGCCTCAACACCCCCAGCGGGGATCAGGTGCAAGTGGCCGATGAGCTTGTCAATCTCAAGGTAGCCGAGCAGCAGGCTGGCGCTTCCGCCAAGGTAGTGCAGACCGCCAGCGAGATGATGGGAACCCTGATCGACATCCGGGTGTGAGATGAACATCAATGTCAGTCTGCCTCCTCTTATCCCGACACAGCTGCAACCCCAGGTGGAAGCGGCGAGGACGGATAATCGCCGGGCAGAACTGATCCCGCAGGCCCGAGCGGGCCAAGCCTCTGTTGCCGCATCCGAAGTCGGCTCCCAGAAAGAGAAATCCAAAGCCGGTCAGGCCTCCAGCAATCAGACCTCCCAGAACAGCCGTGAAACCGGGCAATTAGCCCCGACGACACTGCCAGACAATCGCTTTGTTGAGGCAACTGGTGAAGAGGGTCAGCGCAAGCAGCAAGATCCCAAACAGCAGGAGCAGCAACAGCGGCAGGAGCAGCAGGTTCAGGATCTTGTCGAGCGTGACAAGGAGGTGCGTACTCACGAGCAGGCGCACCAGTCTGCGGGTGGAGAGTACGCCAGCTCGCCCACCTATCAGTTTACGCAAGGGCCGGATGGCAAGCGTTATGCGACGGGTGGCGAAGTCCAGATCGATACCAGTGTCGTACCCGGTGACCCTGCCGCTACCATCGCCAAGATGCAGCAGATCCGCTCTGCAGCGCTGGCGCCTGCCGAGCCTTCTGCGCAGGATTTGGCCGTTGCGCGCAGCGCCGCCGCGAGTGAGGCCAAGGCGCGCAAAGAGCTGATGGCCGAGCAGAGCGCGAAATCGGGCGGTGTGCTGAGCGCCTATATGGACAAGCGCAACAGCGTCATCGCGAGCCACTATCAACAGGCTGTCAGCCCGGCCTCTACCCAGTCCCTCAGTCTGCATATCTGAATCACCCTCGCCAAACTTTCAGCTGCTTTGCCTGTTTTGCAACTAATCTGAAGATCAGGCCCATTCCAATTTCACAGGAGCTGTCATGCATTTCGATGAAGTCAAAGCGGAAGATTTCACCACCTTCTCCCGTGTACCGCCCCCCCACCTGCAGATGGAGCAGTTTCTGATGCAGCTCGGAGGAGGGGGAACTGAAGGAACCAGTTTCAAGAAGAAAGTTATGTTGGCGGCAGGCTGGAGCCACACCGGCGTCGTCTCTTACGGCAAGTATCCGCAAGAGGCCTGCAAGGCATTCAACCGACTGCGGGAGGTGCTGGCCCAGCATGGAGAGCCCGAGAGCATTCTTGCTGCCCTGACGCAGTGATCCTGAGCTTCGCGTGTAAAAAAGCCCCTTGAGGGGCTTTTTGCATTCAGAGGCGTTCCGGACGGTTTCGTTACTTTTTCGCTTTGGAGAGCGCCGTCGCGAAGGCGTTGCCCATGGCGCCACCCATAGGGGCGCTTTGCCGCGGCTCATTTCTTGGCTTGGTGTTGCCGGCACTGCTGTTGCGCGCTTCAGCCGGCTTGCGGGAAGCTTGCCCCGCTTTCTCGTCGAGGCGCATGGTGAGGCTGATCCGCTTGCGCGGGGCGTCCACTTCCAGCACCTTGACCCGCACAATGTCGCCCGCCTTGACCACCTCACGGGGATCCTTGACGAAACGGTCGGTCAGGGAGGAGATGTGCACCAGACCGTCCTGATGAACACCGATATCGACGAAGGCGCCGAAGTTGGTGACGTTGGTGACCACCCCTTCCAGTACCATCTCTGGCATCAGGTCGCTGATCTGCTCCACCCCTTCCTTGAAGGTCGCGGTTTTGAACTCGGGGCGCGGGTCGCGGCCCGGCTTGTCCAGTTCGCCGATGATGTCGGTGATGGTAGGTACGCCAAATTGCTCATCGGTGTAATCGGCCGGTTTCAGGCTGCGCAGCAGGCTGCTGTTGCCGAGCAGGCTCTCAACTGTCTGCTCCAGCTTGGCGAGGATCCGCTCCACCACCGGATAGGATTCCGGATGTACCGCCGAGCTGTCGAGGGGATTGCTGCCGCCGCGAATGCGCAGGAAGCCGGCGCACTGTTCGAAGGCTTTGGGGCCGAGTCGGCTCACTTTCAGCAATTGCTGACGGCTCTTGAAGGCGCCGTGCTCATCACGGTAGGCGACGATGTTCTGGGCCAACGTCTGGGATAGGCCGGAAACCCGGTTGAGCAGGGCGACCGAGGCGGTGTTCACATCCACACCGACCGCGTTCACGCAATCCTCGACCACGGCATCCAGCCGGCGGGCCAGCTGGCTCTGGCCGACGTCGTGTTGATACTGGCCCACCCCGATGCTCTTGGGGTCGATTTTGACCAGCTCGGCCAGCGGGTCTTGCAGGCGGCGGGCGATGGAGACGGCGCCACGGATCGAGACGTCGAGATCCGGGAACTCCTGAGAGGCGAGCTCGGAGGCGGAGTAGACCGAGGCCCCCGCTTCGCTCACCACTATCTTCTGCGCCTTGGCGGCGGGGTAGCGCTCGAACAGGTCGCTGACCAGGCGGTCGGTCTCCCGCGAAGCGGTACCGTTGCCGATGCTGATGAGCTCGACCTTGTGTTTCTGGCACAGCTCGCTCAGGGTCTTGAGGCTCTGATCAATCTGGCGTTTTGGTTCGAACGGATAGATGGTGGCGTGATCGACCAGTTTGCCGGTGGCATCCACCACGGCAACCTTGACCCCGGTGCGGATGCCCGGATCCAGCCCCATGGTGCAGCGCATGCCCGCTGGGGCCGCCATCAGCAGATCCTTGAGGTTCATGGCGAACACCTTGATCGCCTCCTCCTCTGCCGACTCGCGGATGCGACCGATCAGCTCGGTCTCCATTTGAAGCGACAACTTGATCTTCCAGGTCCAGCTCACTACCCCCTGCAGCCATTTGTCGGCCGGGCGGTTCTGCAGATTGAGCTTGAGGTGGTGGGCAATGATCCCTTCGCAGGGGCTGGCACTCTCGTCGTCACCGGTGACCAGCGCCAGATTGAGGATCCCCTCATTGCGGCCGCGCAGCATGGCCAGCACCCGGTGGGAGGGGGCCTTGTGCAGGGGTTCGTCGTGTTCGAAATAGTCCTTGAACTTGGCCCCTTCCTGCTCCTTGCCTGCCACCACGCGGGCGCGCAGGGTGGCATTTTGCCACAGGTAGTCGCGCAGCTTCTCCAGCAGGTCGGCCTGCTCGGCGAAGCGCTCCATCAGAATATAGCGGGCGCCGTCGAGGGCAGCCTTGCTGTCGGCAATGCCCTGTTCGGGATTGAGAAAGGTGGCTGCAGCTTGCTCGGGATCCTGCATCGGGTCGCTGAGCAGCAGGTTGGCCAGCGGCTCCAACCCGGCTTCGATCGCCATCTGCCCCTTGGTGCGGCGTTTGGGCTTGTAGGGGAGGTAGAGATCTTCCAGCCGGGTCTTGCTGTCGGCACCATTCAATTCGCGCATCAGCTCGGGGGTCAGCTTGCCCTGCTCTTCGATGGAGCGAATGATCACCTGACGGCGATCTTCCAGTTCACGCAGATAGCCGAGGCGGCTCTCTAGGGTGCGCAACTGGCTATCGTCCAGACCGCCGGTCACCTCTTTACGGTAACGGGCGATAAAGGGCACGGTCGAGCCTTCATCCAGCAGGCGCACTGCGGCCTGCACCTGCTCCGGGCGAGCATTGAGCTCACCGGCAATCTGTCTCTCTATGGTTTGCATCATGATGTTGTTGAGGGCCTCTGTGGTCGAGTCCGCGCCATCAGGCGCCAAGTGTGAGCACTATATGGGGTCGTGTTGCGGGATGCCACCCTGCGCCGGGGTCTGCACCCGTCAGACTGATAAGTCGCAGGGGAGAGCGCATATCTTGCCATTGCACCTGTGACTCAGGATGTGCCTGTGGCAAGCAGCTCACCAGTAGTCCGGCTATTTGGGGTAGCTGATCTCGTTGATATACCAGCAGACGTCACCAACTGGCGTACGGACGATGGCTTCATCACCGACCTCTTTCTTGAGCAGGGCGCGGGCCATGGGGGAGTCGATGGAGATGTAATCCTTGCGCTCGAAGATCTCGTCATAGCCGACGATGCGAAAGCGCTTGGTCTCGCCCTCATCGTTTTCCACCTCGACCCAGGCGCCGAAGAAGACCTTGCCCTCCTGCGCGGGGGCATAGTCGACGATCCCCAGCTCTTCGAGGCATTTGCGCAGGTAGCGCACCCGCCGGTCTATCTCCCGCAGCCGCTTCTTGTTGTACTGGTAGTCGGCATTTTCGCTGCGATCCCCCAGGCTGGCGGCCCATGCCACCTTCCTGGTGACCTCGGGGCGCTCCTGACGCCAGAGGAAATCGAGCTCTTCTTTCAGCTTGTTGTAGCCTTCGCGGGTGATCAGCTTTGTCTTCATGGTGATGCGGACCTGGTCAAAGAGGGGTATTCATCGCTAACTGCTCGGGAATATTAGCTTTTGTCCTCTTGCTGTCGAGGGAAATCGTGATGGCTCGGCTGGCGCCATTCAGGGAGTGGATGGCCAGCGCGGTGACTTGATGGCCGTCACGCTCTCGGGATGGGTAATAACCGGTAACATATTTGTGCTTTGCTCCCGCTATATCGCCCCCTAGTATTGGGGGCAGCTAAAGAATGAAGAGGCAAAGCAATGAGTCAGCAGCAATACAAGGTCCTAGTCGTGGACGATGACCTGAAATTACGTTCCCTGTTGGAACGCTATCTCACCGAGCAGGGATTCGTAGTGCGCGGCGTGGCCAATGGCGAGCAGGCCGATCGCTTGCTGACTCGTGAAAACTTCAGCCTGATGGTGCTCGACCTGATGCTGCCGGGGGAGGATGGGCTCTCCATCTGCCGCCGTCTGCGCGAGGCTGGCAACCAGATCCCGGTGCTGATGCTCACCGCCAAAGGGGATGAAGTGGATCGCATCGTCGGGCTCGAGATGGGGGCTGATGACTATCTGCCCAAGCCGTTTAACCCACGCGAACTGCTGGCGCGGATCCGTGCCGTGCTGCGCCGCCATACCGTCGAGCTGCCGGGGGCTCCCTCTGCTGCAGAAAAGGTGGTCAACTTCGGAGCTTTTCAACTCAATCTGGCGACCCGCGAGCTGAGTCGGGATGGCGAGCCGATGGCGCTCACCAGTGGTGAATTTGCGGTGCTCAAAGTGCTGGTCAGCCATCCGCGCGAGCCGCTCTCCCGCGACAAGCTGATGAATCTGGCCCGTGGCCGTGAATACACCGCCACCGAGCGCAGCATCGACGTGCAGGTTTCCCGCCTGCGCCGCCTGCTGGAACAGGATCCGGCCCAGCCCCGCTACCTGCAGACTGTCTGGGGTCTGGGGTATGTGTTCGTGCCAGATGGTGACGGTGCATGAAAAAGGTCGGCAGCATGTTTTCCCGCATGCTCTGGTTTCTGGCCGCCGTTCTGGTGGTCTATCAAGCTGTCTCCTACGTCACCTTCTATAACTATCTGCTGGCGCCAACCGTCAAGCAGATCAGTCACTTGCTGGCCAATCAGGTCAAGCTGATCTTTCCGGTCAACACTGAACAACTGGCGCTGAGCGAAGATGCCGAGGCGCTGGTCTATGTGACGACCGGTACCGACATCTATACCCAGAGAGAGGCGGTGCAGCATGGCTTCAACGATGCCAAGCCGTACCCCTATCTGGAGGAGAACATCAGCCGCGAACTGGGCGGTCCGGCCAAGGTGCGGGTCGAGATCCAGGATCACTACATCATCTGGATCCAGCCACCGCAGGCCAGCAAAATCTGGGTACGGATCCCGCTGACCGAGATTGAAGATGACGATATTGAACCCCTCATCATCTATCTAAGTGTACTGTTGGTGATCACCCTGTTTGCGGCCTGGCGCTTTGCCCGCCAGCTGGTGCGCCCGCTCGAGGATCTCGAGGCTGGCGCGGTTGCAGTGGCCAGAGGCCATTTCCCGGAGGCACTGGGGGAGCAGGGGTCACGAGAGGTACGCCGTCTGACTCGCACCTTCAACCATATGTCGCACTCCATCAAGAGCCTAATCGAAGAGCGTAACCTGATGATGGCGGGGGTTTCCCACGACCTGCGTACTCCGCTGACTCGCATCCGTTTGGCTACCGAAATGATGTCCTCCGGTGACGAATATCTCAAGGAGAGCATCAACGCCGACATTGATGAGTCCAATGCCATCATCGATCAGTTCATCGACTACATCCGTCCGGATGAGGGGCAGGCTCCGGTACCTGTCGATCTGACCCAGTTGGTGCATGATACCCTGCTGATCTACTCGGAGCAGGGGCTGGAGGTCGATCTGGCGCTGCCGCAAGAGGCGGTGCGGGTGGCCTGCAATCCGGTCAGCATCCGGCGGGTGTTGAACAACCTCTCAAGCAACTCACTGCGTTATGGGGCGAGCCGCTTGCATGCCGAGCTCAAGGACGATGGGCACTGGGTGCGCCTGCGCCTTTCCGATGATGGTCCCGGCATTCCGGAGCAGGACTACTCCCGGGTGCTCAAGCCGTTTACTCAGGGTAATGTGGCGCGGACCGTTGGCGGCAGTGGCTTGGGGTTGGCCATCGTGGCCAAGATAGTCGCCCAGCACCACGGCACTATCCGGTTGGGAAGTTCGGATCTCGGCGGCCTGCTGGTCGAGATGCGGCTGCCGAAACATCAGCCACAGGAGTGGATGGATTGAGAGAAGGGCGTATCCGTGGATACGCCCTTCTGCATGGTCAGCTCTTTGTTTCGACTGATGCACGATAGCGTTTGCCGTACTTGAGCTGCTGGATCAACAGGGCGGCAACGATGAGCGCTAACCCGATGGGGGTGGCTGGATGGATGGCTTCGCCGATCAACAGGTTGAGCAGCACCAGTGAGGCAAACGGCGAGATAAAGATGAGGTTGCTGATGGGGGCCGTGTTGGTGGCATGGCGCAGCGCCATCAGCCAGAGCACGAAACCGAAGCCCATTTCGAACAGTCCCACATAGATGGCACCAGCCCATCCCTGCCAGGCGGTCATGGCAAAATCGGAGAGCAACCAGGTCGCCACGACGATAAAAGGCAGGCTGATCATAAAGCCGATCAACAGGCTGACAATGGGATCGCCCTGATTGCGGGTGTTGAGGATCCAGTAGCTGGCCCAGATGAGGGTCGAGACCAGCGCCAGCGTCACGCCGAGGGGGCTGTCGAACTGGAGGCCGAATACATCCCCTCTGGTGGCGATCACCAGCGCGCCAAAATACCCCAGCACGATAGCGACGCCATCACGCCGACGCAGCTTCTGGCCGAGGAAGGGGACGGCCAGCAGACTGAGGGTAATGGCCCAGGTGTAGTTGAGGGTCTGTGCCTGCTGGGCAGGCAGCAGATCATAGGCTTTGAACAGCAACAGGTAATAGAGAAAGGGATTCAGCACGCCCAGAGTCAGGTAGTAGAAAGGGCGGGCCTTGATGTAGCTCCTCAGCAGCGGCAATTTGCCCTGTTTGGCGACGACGGCTGTCAGCGTGAGAGTCGAGGTGAAGGCGGCCACAAGCAACAGTTGCACAGGTTCGAAATAGGCGAGGGAGATTTTGAAGGCTGTGGCGACCGTCGACCAGAGGGCAACGGCGCAAAGGCCATACTGATAGGCTTTCTTTTGATCTTTGAGCATGGGATGTTGTTCCACTGACAGAGGCAAGCACACAGTCTACCAGTCTGCTTGTAACATTGTCGTTACCTGGGGGTTGGCAGCAGAGTGCGTTGCCGCAGGCGAGATCCATCTGTCACATAAAACTGCGCATAATCTGTTCGCTCGCCCTTGCGCAAATTTGAAAAATCCGTATAATCCCCTCCGCTTACCCATGAGGTAAGCCAGACGATATGTCTGCTGCTGAGTTTCCTGTTTACAGGAGCCAGCCATACAGTCCTCCCGATATGGGGGGAAACGTGAAAAATCACACCTCTGGCGGGAGAAATCTCGGTCGGGCGGTGTTGATTTATGTTCTTTTATCTATTGGAGCTCTGTCAATGCAGAACCAAAGAATCCGTATCCGCCTGAAGGCTTTTGATCATCGCCTGATTGATCAATCCACTGCGGAAATCGTTGAAACTGCTAAGCGCACTGGCGCGCAGGTTCGCGGTCCTATTCCGCTGCCGACTCGCAAAGAGCGCTTCACCGTCCTGATCTCCCCGCACGTCAACAAAGATGCGCGTGATCAGTACGAGATCCGCACTCACAAGCGTCTGGTAGACATCGTTGAGCCGACTGACAAGACCGTAGACGCCCTGATGCGTCTGGATCTGGCAGCTGGTGTAGACGTCCAGATCAGCCTGGGTTAATTACGGAAAGAGGTTGATAACAATGACAATCGGTCTTGTAGGTCGCAAAGTGGGTATGACTCGCATCTTCACTGAAGATGGCGTTTCTATCCCGGTGACTGTTATCGAAGTTGAAGCTAACCGTGTAACTCAGGTCAAATCTGTAGAAACCGACGGCTACAACGCTATTCAGGTTACCACTGGCGCCAAGAAAGCCAGCCGTGTGACCAAGCCGGAAGCTGGCCACTTCGCCAAAGCTGGTGTAGAAGCCGGTCGCGGTCTGTGGGAATTCCGCCTGAACAACGGTGAAACTTTCACTGTTGGTAGCGAGCTGAAAGTAGATCTTCTCGCTGACGTTAAGCTGGTAGACGTTACCGGCACATCCAAAGGTAAGGGCTTTGCTGGTACTGTTAAGCGCCACAACTTCCGCACCCAGGATATGACCCACGGTAACTCCTTGTCTCACCGCGTTCCGGGTTCTATCGGTCAGAACCAGACTCCGGGTCGTGTATTCAAGGGCAAAAAGATGGCTGGTCACATGGGTGCTGAGCGTGTAACGACTCAGAACCTGGAACTGGTTCGTGTTGACGCTGAACGCAACCTGCTGCTCATCAAAGGTGCAGTACCGGGTGCAACCAACGGCAACGTGATCGTCAAACCTGCCGTCAAAGCGTAACGTCTGAGGAGATAGTAATGGAATTGGTAATGAAAGACGCCAAGAGCGCTCTTGAAGTTTCCGAGACTACCTTCGGGCGCGAATTCAACGAAGCTCTGGTTCACCAGGTCGTCGTTGCATATGCCGCTGGTGCCCGTCAGGGTACTCGTGCGCAGCTGACTCGCTCTGAAGTGTCTGGTGGCGGCAAAAAGCCGTGGCGTCAGAAGGGTACTGGTCGTGCCCGTGCTGGCTCCATCCGTTCGCCCATCTGGCGTTCCGGTGGTGTGACTTTTGCTGCTAAGCCGCAAGATCACAGCCAGAAAGTAAACAAGAAGATGTACCGCGGCGCTATCCGTAGCATTCTGTCCGAGCTGGTACGTCAAGAGCGCCTGATCGTTGTTGAGAAGTTCGGCATCGAAGCTCCGAAGACCAAAGAACTGATCGCCAAGCTGAAAGAAATGGAACTGACTGACGTTCTGATCGTGACTGCTGAAGTCGATGAGAACCTGTTCCTGGCTGCTCGCAACCTGTACAAAGTTGACGTGCGTGACGTTGCCGGTATCGACCCGGTCAGCCTGATCGCTTTCGACAAGGTTCTGATGACTGCTGACGCAGTTAAGCAAATCGAGGAGATGCTGGCATGATCCGTGAAGAGCGTCTGCTGAAAGTTCTGAAGGCTCCGCACATCTCTGAAAAGAGCACCATGGTTGCAGAAAAGCAGAACACTATCGTGTTCAAAGTTGCTGTTGATGCTACCAAGGCGGAAGTCAAAGCTGCAGTTGCGAAACTGTTCGAGGTCGAAGTTGAGACCGTCCGTACCCTGAACATGAAGGGTAAGACCAAGCGCGCAGGTGCACGCGTAGGCCGTCGTTCCGATTGGAAAAAGGCTTATGTGACCCTGAAAGCTGGTCAGGACATCGACTTCATGGGCGCAGCCGAGTAAGAGGAGTTCTCAAAAATGGCAATCGTTAAGTGCAAGCCTACTTCTCCGGGCCGCCGCCACGTCGTCAAGATCGTCAATCAAGAGCTGTACAAGGGCAAGCCCTTCGCCGCTCTGCTGGACAGCAAAAGCAAGTCCGGTGGTCGTAACAACAACGGCCGTATCACTACCCGTCATATCGGTGGTGGTCACAAGCAGCACTACCGTATCGTCGACTTCAAGCGCGACAAAGACGGTATCCCGGCTAAAGTAGAGCGCCTGGAATACGATCCGAACCGTACCGCTAACATCGCTCTGGTGTTGTATGCAGACGGTGAGCGTCGTTACATCCTGGCTCCGAAAGGCCTGAAAGCTGGTGACGCGATCGCTTCTGGTGCTGATGCAGCCATCAAGGTAGGTAACGCCCTGCCGATGCGCAACATCCCGGTTGGTTCTACCGTTCACGCTGTAGAGATGAAGCCTGGTAAAGGTGCCCAGCTGGCTCGTTCCGCTGGTACTTTCATCCAGATCCTGGCTCGTGAAGGTAACTATGTAACTCTGCGTCTGCGTTCCGGCGAAGTACGTAAAGTTCTGGCCGAGTGCCGCGCTACCATCGGTGAAGTCGGTAACTCCGAGCACATGTTGCGTCAACTGGGTAAAGCCGGTGCAAACCGCTGGCGTGGTATTCGTCCGACCGTTCGCGGTATGGCGATGAACCCGGTTGACCACCCGCACGGTGGTGGTGAGGGTCGTAACAAGGGCATGCAGCCTGTGTCCCCATGGGGCCAGAAGGCTAAAGGCTTCAAGACCCGTAAGAACAAGCGTACCGACAAGTACATCGTACGTCGTCGTAACAAGTAATTGTTAACATAGAGGAATCACCATGCCACGTTCTCTCAAGAAGGGTCCATTTATTGACCTGCACTTGCTGAAGAAGGTAGAGAAAGCGGTGGAAAGCGGGGATAAAAAGCCGGTTAAAACCTGGTCCCGTCGTTCAATGATCATCCCGAACATGATCGGTTTGACCATCGCTGTCCATAATGGTCGTCAGCACGTTCCGGTTTTCGTTACCGAAGAAATGATCGGTCACAAACTGGGTGAATTCGCACCGACTCGTACTTATCGCGGCCATGCTGCTGATAAGAAGGCTAAGAAGCGCTAAGGGATAAATGATGGAAGCTATCGCTAAACACCGTTATGCCCGTACTTCTGCCCAGAAAGCTCGTCTGGTAGCCGATCAAGTACGTGGTCTGTCCGTAGACAAGGCTCTGAATATCCTGACCTTCAGCCCGAAAAAGGCTGCAGTGCTGGTTAAGAAAGTGCTGGAATCTGCCATTGCAAACGCTGAGCACAACGAAGGCGCCGATATCGACGCGCTGCGTGTTGCTACTATCATGGTCGACGAAGGTCCCTCCATGAAGCGCATCCGTCCGCGTGCCAAAGGTCGTGCGGATCGTATCCTCAAGCGTACCGCTCACATCACTGTAGTGGTATCCGACGCTAAGGCTGGGAGATAAGCAATGGGTCAGAAAGTACATCCTAATGGCATTCGCCTGGGTATTACCAAGCCTTGGAATTCTACCTGGTTCGCGAACACCAAAGACTTCGCTGACAACCTGTACAGCGATTTTCAAGTACGCCAGTTCCTGACCAAGGAACTGAAAAACGCGTCCTTGTCCAAGATCACCATTGAGCGTCCGGCCAAGAGCATCCGTGTGACCATTCACACCGCTCGTCCGGGTGTTGTAATCGGTAAGAAAGGCGAAGACGTTGAGAAGCTGCGCAAAGCTGTAGCCACTATTGCTGGCGTGCCTGCTCAGATCAACATTTCCGAAGTCCGCAAGCCGGAGCTGGATGGCAAACTCGTTGCCGACAGCATCACTTCCCAGCTGGAGCGTCGTGTAATGTTCCGTCGTGCTATGAAGCGCGCCGTACAGAACGCAATGCGCCTGGGTGCCAAGGGCATCAAAGTGGAAGTTTCCGGTCGTCTGGGCGGCGCTGAAATCGCGCGTACCGAATGGTACCGTGAAGGTCGTGTGCCGTTGCACACCCTGCGTGCCGACATCGACTACGCAACTTCTGAAGCCCACACCACTTACGGTGTGATCGGCGTTAAAGTTTGGATCTTCAAGGGCGAAGTTCTGGGCGGTCTGGCTGCTGTTAACGCTGCCGCTGCTCAAGAGCAAGCTCCTGCAAAGCCCAAGCGTGACAACAAGCGCCGCGCTGCTAAGTAAGGAGATTCGGTAAATGTTGCAACCTAAGCGTACTAAATTCCGCAAGACCCACAAGGGTCGTAACCGCGGTCTGGCCACCTCTGGTAACGAAGTATCCTTCGGTACCTTTGGCCTGAAGGCGACATCCCGTGGTCAACTGACTGCTCGTCAAATCGAAGCAGCCCGTCGTGCCATGACCCGTCACGTTAAGCGTCAAGGTAAGATCTGGATCCGTGTGTTCCCGGACAAGCCCATCACCGAAAAGCCCCTCGAAGTTCGTATGGGTAAAGGTAAGGGTAACGTGGAATACTGGGTTTGCCCGATCCAGCCTGGCAAGGTTCTGTACGAGATGGACGGTGTACCTGAGGCTCTGGCGCGTGAAGCGTTTGCCCTGGCCGCAGCTAAGCTGTCTGTTCAGACCACTTTCGTAATTAAGACGGTGATGTGATGAAAGCCCAAGATCTGCGTCAAAAGAGCGTCGAAGAACTGAACCAGGAGCTGCTGGGCCTGCTGCGTGAGCAATTCAACATGCGCATGCAAGCGTCCACCGGCCAGCTGGCTCAGACTCACACTCTGAAACAAGTGCGTCGTGACGTCGCACGTATCAAGACTGTACTGACTGAGAAGGCAGGTGCGTAATGACTGACAAGATCCGTACTCTGCAAGGTCGTGTAATCAGCGACAAGATGGACAAGTCCATCACTGTTGCTATCGAGCGCAAGGTAAAGCACCCGATCTACGGTAAGATCATCAAGCGCACTACCAAGCTGCACGTACATGACGAAAACAACGAGTGCAAAGCTGGCGACCTCGTGGAAATCCGCGAATGCCGCCCGCTGTCCAAGACCAAGTCCTGGACCCTGGTTGCCGTTGTAGAAAAGGCCTAATCGGTACTTTGTAGTCCAAGCGGCCCCTTTCAGGGGCCGTTTGTTTTTTAGGCTACCTTTTCTGAAAATCCTGTGTTATAGTTTCGCGCCTTTTGAAGGCAGCCAGATCCCATTAGGGATAAGAAGTAAACAAAGCGGAGCACTAAGATGATCCAGATGCAAAGTATGCTGGGTGTTGCCGACAACTCCGGCGCTCGCAGTGTAATGTGTATTAAGGTTCTGGGTGGCTCGCACCGCCGTTACGCCGGCATCGGCGACATCATCAAGGTTTCCATCAAGGAAGCCATTCCTCGCGGTAAAGTGAAGAAAGGTGATGTGTATAACGCGGTGGTCGTACGCACCCGTAAAGGCGTTCGTCGTCCGGACGGCTCTGTCATCCGTTTCGACAACAATGCGGCTGTGTTGCTTAACAACAACCAACAGCCAATCGGTACTCGTATTTTTGGCCCGGTGACCCGTGAACTGCGTAATGAGAAGTTCATGAAGATTGTGTCCCTGGCACCCGAAGTACTGTAAGGAGTCGAACGATGGCAGCTAAAATCCGTCGCGAAGACGAAGTGATTGTTCTTACCGGCAAAGACAAGGGCAAGCGTGGCAAAGTCACTCAAGTCCTGATTGCAAAAGGTAAGGTAATCGTGGAAGGCATCAACCAGGTGAAGAAACACCAGAAGCCGGTACCCGCACTGGGTCAGGCTGGCGGTATCGTCACCAAAGAAGCCCCCATCGATGTATCAAACGTAGCGCTGTTCAACTCTGCCACTGGCAAAGCTGACCGCGTTGGTTTCCGGATTGAAGACGGCAAAAAAGTCCGTTTCTTCAAATCCACCGGCGAACTTGTGAAGTAATTGGAGTTTAACGATGGCGAAACTGCATGATTACTACAAATCCGATGTAGTAAATGAACTGTCCAAGCAGTTCGGTTACAAGACTATCATGCAAGTCCCTCGGATCGAGAAAATCACCCTGAACATGGGTGTTGGTGAAGCGATCTCTGACAAGAAATTGCTGGAAAATGCTGCTGCCGATATGGCTGCCATTTCCGGTCAGAAGCCGCTGATCACCAAAGCTCGCAAATCTGTTGCGGGCTTCAAGATTCGTGAAGGCTACCCGATAGGTTGTAAAGTAACCCTGCGTGGCGAGCGTATGTGGGAGTTCCTGGAACGGCTGATCTGCATCTCCGTACCGCGTATCCGTGACTTCCGTGGCCTGAACGCTAAAGCGTTCGACGGTCGTGGTAACTACTCCATGGGCGTGCGTGAGCAGATCATCTTCCCGGAAATCGACTATGACAAAGTCGATCGCGTCCGTGGTCTGGATATCACCATCACCACTTCCGCGAATACCGATGAAGAAGGCCGTGCTCTGCTGGCTGCCTTTAACTTCCCATTCCGCAAGTAAGGTTAGGGTTATGGCTAAAACATCCATGAAAGCGCGCGAAGCAAAGCGTGCCAAGCTGGTAGCCAAGTACGCGACCAAGCGTGCCGAGCTGAAAGCTATCATCGTTGACATGAACGCTTCTGAAGAAGCGCGTTGGGATGCTGTACTGCAACTGCAACAGCTGCCCCGTGATTCCAGTCCGTCCCGCCAGCGTAACCGTTGCAATATTACTGGTCGTCCGCACGGTTTCCTGCGCAAGTTTGGCCTGTCTCGCATCAAGGTGCGTGAGCATGCCATGAAGGGCGAAATTCCGGGCCTGAAGAAGGCTTCTTGGTAACGAATCTCGGGAGTTAGACTTATGAGCATGCAAGATCCGATCGCGGATATGCTGACCCGCATCCGTAACGGTCAGGCGGCGAGCAAAGTTGCGGTTTCCATGCCTTCTTCCAAGCTGAAAGTGGCTATCGCCAAAGTGCTGAAAGAAGAAGGTTACATCGCTGGCTACTCCGTAGCTGGTGACGTGAAGCCGGAACTGGAAATTGAACTGAAATATTTCCAGGGCAAGCCAGTTGTAGAACTGATCCAACGCGTAAGCCGTCCAGGCCTGCGTATTTACAAGCGCACTACTGATCTGCCGAAAGTTATGGGCGGTCTCGGTGTTGCTATCGTGTCCACGTCTAAAGGTGTGATGACTGACCGTGCTGCTCGCAAAGCAAGCATGGGCGGTGAGATCATCTGCTACGTCGCTTAATAGGAGGTAGGAAATGTCTCGTGTTGCTAAGGCACCCGTCACTATTCCTGCTGGCGTAGAGGTGACTCTGAACGGCCAGGAACTGACCATCAAAGGTGGTAAAGGTTCTCTGGTTCGCTCTATTCACGCCGGTGTAGAAGTGACCAAAGAAGACAATGTACTGAAGTTCGCCCCGCGCGGCAGCATCGCTGGTGCTGACGCTCAGGCCGGTACTGCCCGTGCATTGGTCAACAACATGGTAATCGGTGTTACCCAAGGCTTCGAGCGCAAGCTGCAGCTGGTTGGTGTAGGTTATAAAGCCTCCATCAAGGGCAATGCTGTTGCGCTGGCTCTGGGCTTCTCTCACCCGGTAGAGCATGCGCTGCCGGCTGGTGTGACCGCTGAGTGCCCGACTGCCACAGAAATCGTTCTGCGTGGTGTCGACAAGCAGCTGGTTGGCCAAGTCGCCGCCGATATCCGTGCTTACCGCGCTCCGGAGCCCTACAAGGGCAAGGGTGTACGCTATGCCAACGAGCAAGTGCGTACTAAAGAAGCTAAGAAGAAGTAAGGTAACACTATGGACAAGAAAGCAGCTCGTCTCCGTCGTGCTACTCGTGCTCGGAAAAAGATGCAGGAACTGGGAGCTACCCGTCTGGTTGTTCACCGTACCCCGCGTCATATCTATGCGCAGGTTATTGCAGCCAACGGTTCCGAAGTTCTGGCCTCTGCTTCCACAGTAGAGAAAGCCATCAGTGAAGCTCTGAAATACACCGGTAACGCAGATGCGGCTACCGCTGTAGGTAAAGCTATCGCTGAGCGTGCTATTGCCAAAGGCGTTCAGAACGTATCTTTCGATCGTTCCGGTTTCAAGTATCACGGTCGCATCGCTGCCCTGGCAGCTGCCGCACGTGACGCTGGTCTTCAGTTCTAAGCTAGGAGTCGAAGATGGCTAAAGTCGAATCTCAAGCCGGCGAACTGCAAGAAAAGCTCATTGCAGTAAACCGTGTTTCGAAAACTGTTAAAGGTGGTCGTATCATGTCCTTCACCGCGTTGACCGTGGTGGGTGATGGTAACGGCCGTGTAGGTTACGGTTACGGTAAAGCCCGTGAAGTTCCGGCTGCTATTCAAAAAGCAATGGAACAGGCCAAGCGTAACCTGAACAAGGTTGAACTGAACAACGGCACCCTGCACCACCCGGTGAAAGGTGTTCACTCCGGTTCCACCGTGTTCATGAAGCCGGCCTCTCAAGGTACTGGTATCATCGCAGGCGGCGCCATGCGTGCCGTTCTGGAAGTTGCTGGTATCCACAACGTGCTGGCTAAGACCTACGGTTCCACCAACCCAATCAACGTTGTTCGCGCAACTGTAGACGCTCTGGTTCACGGTCAGTCACCGGAACAGATCGCTGCCAAGCGTGGTCTGCGCGTTGAAGAAATTCTGGGGTAATGCGACATGGCTAACACTGTAAAAGTAACTCAAACTCGCAGCTCTATCGGCCGTCTGCCAAAGCACAAGGCGACTCTGCGTGGTCTGGGTCTGCGTCGCATTGGTCACACCGTTGAGCTGGAAGATACTCCTTGCGTACGCGGTATGATCAACCAGGTTTATTACATGGTTAAGGTGGAGGGCTAAGCATGCGTCTGAATACTCTGTCTCCGGCCGCTGGTTCCAAGCGCGTTAAGCACCGTCCGGGCCGTGGTATCGGTTCTGGTCTGGGCAAGACCGGTGGTCGTGGTGTTAAAGGTCAAACCTCTCGTTCCGGTGGCGGTAAAGTCCGCAACGGTTTCGAAGGCGGCCAGATGCCTTTGAAAATCCGTCTGCCGAAGTTCGGTTTCTTCTCTCGCAAATCTTTGGTATCTGCCGAAGTGCGCCTGAACGAAATCGCCCTGGTAGAAGGTGATGTAGTCGACGTGAGCACTCTGAAGCAAGCCGGCGTTCTGACCAAGAACATCGTGTTCGCTAAAGTTGTTCTGTCTGGCAACATTGACCGTGCTGTGACCGTTCGTGGTCTGTCCGTCACCAAAGGTGCACGTGCAGCCATCGAGGCCGCTGGCGGTAAAATCGAGGAATAATCAGTACAATGGCTAAGAAACCAGGATTGGATGTTAAAGCACAGGGTGGTCTGAGTGAACTGAAGAGCCGTCTGCTCTTCGTTCTCGGGGCGATTATCGTTTTCCGTGCAGGCTCTTATGTGCCGATTCCTGGTATTGACGCCGCCGTACTGGCCGAGTTGTTCCAGCAACAGAAGGGCACCATCATTGAGATGTTCAACATGTTCAGTGGTGGTGCACTATCGCGTGCTTCTATTCTTGCGTTGGGGATCATGCCGTACATTTCGGCGTCGATCATTATCCAGCTGCTGACAGTGGTTCATCCTGCTCTTGCTGAACTCAAGAAAGAGGGTGAATCCGGCCGTCGCAAGATTAGCCAATATACCCGTTGGGGCACGCTGGTTTTGGGAACTTTCCAGGCCATTGGTATTGCAACCGGTCTGCCGAATATGATGCAAGGACTCGTGACTCATCCGGGTTTGGGCTTCTATTTCACAGCGGTTGTGAGTCTGGTCACCGGTACCATGTTCTTGATGTGGTTGGGTGAGCAGATTACCGAGCGTGGGATTGGTAATGGTATCTCGTTGATTATTTTCACAGGTATCGTTGCTGGTCTGCCGCATGCCATTGGCGCTACGGCCGAACAGGCACGTCAAGGGGAATTGCACATCCTGCTGTTGTTGTTGCTGGGCTTGATTGTTTTCGCAGTGACTTACTTTGTGGTGTTCGTGGAGCGTGGTCAGCGGCGTATTGTCGTTAACTATGCCAAGCGTCAACAAGGCCGCCAGGTATTTGCCGCGCAAAGCACACACCTGCCGTTGAAAGTGAATATGGCTGGTGTGATTCCTGCGATTTTCGCATCCAGCATCATCCTCTTCCCGGGGACCATTACCTCCTGGTTTGGTCAGGGTGAGGGTAAAGTCGCTGATATCCTGCAACAGGTCTCTATGGTCCTGCAGCCGGGTCAGCCGCTTTACGAGATGCTGTATGCAGCAGCCATTATCTTTTTCTGTTTCTTCTATACCGCGCTGGTGTTCAACCCCCGCGAGACAGCAGATAACCTGAAGAAGAGTGGAGCCTTTATCCCGGGGATCCGCCCGGGCGAGCAGACAGCACGTTATATCGATAAGGTTATGACTCGCCTGACATTGGCAGGTGCGCTCTATATAACCTTTATCTGTCTGGTACCCCAGTTCCTGATGACTGCCTGGAACGTACAGTTCTACTTCGGTGGCACTTCGCTGCTGATTATTGTGGTGGTTATCATGGACTTCATGGCTCAGGTACAAACCCATATGATGTCTCATCAATATGGTGACGTCCTGAGGAAGGCCAACCTGAAGGGCTACGGCCGCTAAAGGTCGGCGTAGTTACGGAGTTAAGCAATGAAAGTTCGTGCTTCCGTTAAGGCAATCTGCCGTAACTGCAAAATCATCAAGCGTCACGGTGTGGTGCGTGTGATTTGCAGCGAGCCAAAGCATAAACAGCGCCAAGGCTAATTTTTTACGGTTAGTACTTGCAACAAATAGTTGTGCTGGCTAATATAGCCAGCCAACTTTTGTTGTGTATTGGTTGACCGCCACGTATCCGCTCACGGGCTTTGTGGTGGTCGTAATCTACTATATGTAGGAGTGAATAGTGGCCCGTATCGCTGGCATTAACATTCCTGACCATAAGCATGCAGTCATTGCTTTGACTGCGATTTATGGCGTCGGTCGTACCCGCTCCAAGGCCATTTGTGCCGCAGCCGGTATCGCTGAGAATGTGAAAATTAAAGACCTGGACGAAGCTCAGATCGAGAGTCTGCGTGAACAAGTAGGTAAATTCACCGTTGAAGGTGACCTGCGTCGTCAGATTTCCATGAACATCAAGCGTTTGATGGATCTGGGCTGCTACCGTGGTTTGCGTCACCGTCGTAGCCTGCCTGTTCGTGGTCAACGTACCAAGACCAACGCTCGTACCCGTAAGGGTCCGCGCAAGGCTATCAAGAAGTAACGGGAAGGTAGAAAATGGCTAAAACTCCGACTCGTGCTCGCAAGCGCGTTAAAAAGCAAGTGAGCGACGGTATTGCGCACGTTCATGCATCTTTCAACAACACAATCGTGACCATTACTGACCGTCAGGGCAACGCTCTGTCTTGGGCTACTTCTGGTGGTTCCGGTTTCCGTGGTTCTCGTAAGTCCACCCCGTTCGCTGCTCAGGTAGCTGCTGAACGCGCTGGTGAGATGGCCAAAGAATATGGCGTCAAGAACCTGGAAGTCATGGTCAAAGGTCCGGGTCCCGGTCGTGAGTCTTCCATCCGCGCCCTGAACGCGGCTGGTTTCCGCATCACTAACATTACTGATGTGACTCCGATCCCGCACAACGGTTGTCGTCCTCCCAAGAAGCGCCGCGTGTAACGCTGGTAGCTACTTGGTCTAGGATTGTTGGAGAAAGAAGATGGCAAGATATATCGGTCCTAAGCTTAAGCTTAGCCGTCGTGAGGGCACAGACCTCTTCCTGAAGTCTGGTGTTCGCGCGATTGATTCTAAGTGCAAGATTGACACCGCTCCTGGTCAGCACGGCGCTCGTAAGCCCCGCCTGTCCGACTACGGTGTACAACTGCGCGAGAAACAAAAAGTTCGTCGTATTTACGGCGTATTGGAAAAACAGTTCCGCAACTACTACCGCGACGCTGCCCGTCAAAAGGGTAACACCGGTGAAAACCTGTTGCAGCTGCTGGAAGGTCGTCTGGACAACGTCGTATACCGCATGGGCTTCGGTGCTACCCGCGCTGAATCTCGTCAGCTGGTGAGCCATAAGGCCATCATGGTAAACGGCCGCGTTGTGAACATTCCTTCTTTCCAGGTTTCCCCTGAGGACGTGATCTGCGTTCGTGAGAAGGCTAAGAAGCAAGCGCGTATCAAAGCTGCCCTTGAGGTTGCTGGTCAGCGCGAGAAGCCGACTTGGGTAGAGGTTGATGCCGCTAAAATGGAAGGTGCCTTCAAGCGCCTGCCGGAGCGTTCCGACCTGTCTGCCGACATTAACGAACAGCTGATCGTCGAGCTTTACTCCAAGTAAAGCTAGCTTCTAAAGAGAGGACACAATGCTGGGTTCTGTAACAGATTTTCTTAAACCGCGGCTAGTTGACATCGAGCAAGTTAGCCCGACTCATGCGAAAGTGACTCTTGAGCCACTTGAGCGTGGCTTTGGTCACACGCTGGGTAACGCCCTGCGTCGTATTTTGCTGTCTTCTATGCCCGGTTGTGCAGTTACTGAAGTCGAAATTGACGGTGTACTGCATGAGTACAGCAGCAAAGAAGGTGTACAGGAAGACATTCTTGAAATCCTGCTCAACCTGAAAGGTATCGCTGTGAAGCTGGAAGGCAAGGACGAGGTAACTCTGTCCCTGACCAAGTCTGGAACAGGCCCCGTTACCGCAGGTGATATCACTCACGGTGATGAAGTCGAGATCGTAAACCCGGAGCACGTAATCTGCCACCTGACTGGTGCCAATGCTGAAATCAGCATGCGCCTGAAAGTTCAGCGCGGTCGTGGTTATGTGCCTGCTTCTGCTCGTGTTCACAACGATGATGAAGAGCGTCCTATTGGTCGCCTGCTGCTGGACTCTGCGTTCAGCCCCATCGTTCGTATTGCCTACAATGTTGAGGCAGCACGTGTGGAACAGCGTACCGACTTGGACAAGCTGGTTATCGACATGGAGACCAATGGTACTCTGGATCCTGAAGAAGCCATCCGTCGTTCTGCCACTATCTTGGCTGAGCAACTGGAAGCCTTCGTGGATCTGCGCGATGTCAGCGTGCCCGAGAAGAAAGAAGAGAAACCCGAGTTTGATCCGATTCTGCTGCGTCCTGTCGATGATTTGGAGCTGACAGTTCGTTCTGCGAACTGTCTGAAGGCAGAAGCTATCCACTATATTGGTGATCTGGTACAGCGTACCGAAGTTGAGTTGCTTAAAACTCCTAACCTCGGTAAGAAGTCCCTGACTGAGATCAAGGACGTGTTGGCCTCCCGTGGTCTGTCTCTTGGCATGCGCCTTGAGAACTGGCCGCCCGCCAGCATCGCTGACGAGTAATCCAGATTACGGGTTTCACAGATTTAGTTAGAAGGATAAGGTCATGCGCCATCGTTTGAGTGGTCGTCAACTGAACCGGAACAGCAGCCATCGTCAGGCTATGTTCCGCAACATGGCCAGCTCCCTGGTTCGTCATGAGATCATCAAGACGACTCTGCCTAAGGCAAAAGAGCTGCGTCGTGTAGTTGAACCGCTGATCACCCTTGCCAAGACTGATAGCGTTGCTAATCGTCGTCTGGCATTTGCCCGCACTCGCGATAACGCGATCGTGGCTAAGCTGTTCAATGAACTGGGCCCGCGCTACCTGGAGCGCGCCGGCGGTTATACTCGCATTCTGAAATGCGGTTTCCGTGCTGGCGACAACGCCCCTATGGCTTATATTGAGCTGGTAGACCGCCCGGCCGCTGCTGAAGCAGCTGCTGAGTGATAAAGAAAAAGCCGGGCTTGTCCCGGCTTTTCTTTTAAGAGATTTTGATACTGCCTCAACTGCCTCAACTGCCTCAACTGCCTCAACTGCCTCAACTGCCTCAACTGCCTCAACTGCCTCAACTGCCTCAACTCATCATTCACCTATATGTTCTTCTATAGAAGTAAGCGCTGTTCCCAAACCACTGCTGAGTGGTTAATGGTTGGATCACTTGGCGTGAACATCGTCAGCCAGCTGATATCGCCCTACATATACCCATTTGCCCAATTGCGGGCGTTTTCCCTTGTAGGGTCTCAGTCGCAAGTCCATCTTGGCCTCCTTGTTTTCGGCCATTCTAGCAATCTGCAGGCTGCTTCTGTGGATAAGTTTGTATAAAAGCTGTGATTGGAGATGAATAACTAAAAAAGTGCCCTTTTTTGCAATTTTATTGCCGATAAGGGGTTGTCAGAAAGAATCTGTTCCCTATAATGCGCCTCCATCGACAGGGCAAGCGGCAACGCAGAAAGCCAAGTCGGTAACCTC
>NZ_JAAKTL010000030.1:0-38216 GCF_049174415.1 Aeromonas sp. 601039 | reverse complement strand
GAGCGGGAAACGAGACTCGAACTCGCGACCCCGACCTTGGCAAGGTCGTGCTCTACCAACTGAGCTATTCCCGCAACTACCTTAAAACAGGCCGTACAGCATTTGGTTGCTTGCGCTACTGTACGGGAGCCGAATTATAAGAGCAGTCATTCCAATTGCAAGGGCTTTTTTGTCTGGTTGCGCGCGTTCGCTCAAAAGCTGGCCGAACTGTCGATTTTAGCAGCCAGAGTATGACAAACCCTTGCCGGGGAATCAGATCTTGAAGACGTGGCTGCGATAAAACTGCAGCTCGGCGATGGATTCGCGGATATCGTCCAGCGCCTGGTGGGTGCCGCTCTTCTTGAACTGATCCAGCAGTTCCGGCTGCCAGCGGCGTACCAACTCCTTGATGGTACTGACGTCAACGTTGCGGTAGTGGAAGAAGGCTTCCAGCTCGGCCATGTGCTTGACCATGAAGCGGCGATCCTGACCGATGCTGTTGCCGCACAGCGGGCTGGTGCGCTCCGGCACCCACTGGCGAATGAACTCGAGGGTCTCGGCAATGGCTTTCGCCTCGTCGTGCTGACTCGCCTTGACCCGGGCCACCAGACCGCTCTTGGTGTGGGTGTTGACGTTCCAGTCGTCCATCTTGGCCAGCTCTTCATCACTCTGATGAATGGCGATGACCGGCCCTTCGGCCAGTACGTTCAGATCCTTGTCGGTGACTATGGTGGCAATCTCCAGTACCACGTTCTCTTCGGGGTCGAGACCCGTCATCTCCATGTCGATCCATACCAGGTTCTGCGCGCTGACTGTCATGATTGCTCTCTCTATTGGGAGGAATGGCGGAATTTTGCCAATTTGCATGTATCATACTGGCTTTGGATCTGTTCATAAACTGGCGAATCGAGTGGCAAAGAAAGCAAAACTCAATCTGGGTCAACAAAGGCGCGTCCAGGCCAACCGCGAACGGCGGCTGCAAAAAGATCACACCACAGTGGTGGATGACACCCTGTTTGGCCCCGCCATCGAAGGGGTGGTGATCAGCCGTTTTGGTCAGCACGCAGACGTGGAAGCGGTCGATGGCACCATCCACCGCAGCAACCTGCGGCGCAGCAGCATCAGCAGTCTGGTCTGTGGCGACAAGGTAGTGTGGCGTCCCGGCCTCAATGCCGCGACAGCGGGCGTCATCGAGGCGGTGCATCCGCGCCACTCGGTACTGACCCGGCCGGACTTCTACGACGGGGTCAAACCCATCGCCGCCAACATCGACCAGATCATCATCGTCTCGGCGGTGATGCCCGAGTTCTCCACCAACATCGTCGACCGCTATCTGGTGGCCGCCGAGGATGTGGAGATCCGCCCCCTCATCGTACTGAACAAGGTCGATATGCTCGATGATGCCGCCAGAGCGCGCATCGAAAGCCAGCTCGAAACCTACCGCAAACTCAATTACGAGGTGCTGCTGGTGAGCTGCGAGAGCGGCGAAGGGCTGGATGAGCTTAAAGCTGCTCTGACCGACAAGATCAGCATCTTCGTCGGCCAGTCCGGGGTGGGCAAGTCGTCGCTCACCAACGCCCTGATGCCGGGGCTGGATGTACTGACCGGCGAGATCTCAGAAAACTCGGGGCTCGGCCAGCACACCACCACCACGGCGCGGCTCTACCACTTCCCGAGCGGCGGCGATCTCATCGACTCCCCCGGGATCCGCGAGTTCGCCCTCTGGCATCTGGAAGCCGACCGCATCACCTGGTGCTTCGTCGAGTTTCGCGACTATCTGGGTGGCTGCAAGTTCCGCGACTGTACCCACAAGGACGATCCCGGCTGTGCCCTGCGCGCCGCGGTCGACGCGGGCGCTATCAGTGCCGATCGCTTCCACAACTATCACCGCATCCTGGAAACCATGCAGGAAGCCCGTCACGGTCGCCAGCAAGCGCGCCTGTGACCCTAATAAACCTACGTTGATGATGAACATGAGCATTACTGACAACCTGAAAATTGCCGGTCAATACTGTCTGCCCAAGCATGCCCTCTCCCGTCTGATCGGCAAGTTTGCCGCCGCCGAAGCGGGCAATATCACCACCAAAGTGATCGAGGCTTTTATCAAGCAGTATCAGGTCGACATGAGCGAGGCGCTGCACGAGAGCCCGGCCCACTACAAGAGCTTCAACGAGTTCTTCACCCGCGAGCTCAAGCCCGGTATCCGCCCCGTGGTAGAAGATGCCATGACCCTGGCCCTGCCGGTCGATGGTACCGTCAGCCAGCTCGGTCCGATCCAGCAAGGTCGCATCATCCAGGCCAAGGGCCACGACTACAGCGCCCGCGAGCTGCTGGGCGGCTATGAGGATCTGGTTGCGCCGTTCAAGGATGGCGACTTCGCCACCATCTATCTGGCGCCCAAGGATTACCACCGCATCCATATGCCGCTGGACGGTGTGCTGGAGAGCATGGTGTTCGTGCCGGGGGATCTCTTCTCCGTCAACCCGCTCACCGCCGAGAACGTGCCCAACCTGTTTGCCCGCAACGAGCGTGTGGTCGCCACCTTCCGCACTCCGCACGGCCCGATGGCGCTGGTGCTGGTCGGTGCCACTATCGTTGCCAGCATCGAGACCATCTGGGCCGGCAACATTGCGCCGACCAAAGAGAAGAAGGTGGTGCGCTGGGACTATACCGGCGACGAGGCCATTACCCTGCAAAAAGGTGCCGAGATGGGCCTGTTCAAGCTGGGCAGCACCGTGGTCTGCCTGTTTGGCCCGGGCATGCTGGCCGGTTTCGAGCCCCATCTGGCCAATGGCGTCACCACCCGTATGGGTCAGCCCTTTGCCAAGCTGGCGGAGCAGGCATGAGCGAGCAACCGAACGCCTCGCAAAAGAACAACCCGCTGCACGGGCTGACGCTGGAAGCCATCGTCACCGCGCTGGTCGAACACTACGGCTGGGAAGAGCTGGGGCAGCAGATCAATATCCGCTGCTTCACCGATAATCCCAGCATCAAGTCCAGCCTGAAGTTCTTGCGCAAGACCCCCTGGGCTCGGGAGAAGGTCGAAAGCCTCTACCTCTACGTCCAGCGCAAGCAAGCCAAATCGAAGAAGGAAGGGCAAGATGGCCTTTAAGATTACGTACACCTATAAAAAACAGGCCAAAGAGATCGGCTACGCGAACGACAAGTTCCGCAGCATCTACGACGCCATCGCCGCTGCCGAAGGGCTGGATCTCACCAGTTTTCACGCCATGGAGGCCCAGCTGGCTCAGGTTTGCCGCCGTGACAAAAAGAGCGTGAAAGATTATCAGGAGAACTACTTCAAAGAGTTGGGATTCTCCAACATCGTCATCGAACGGGATCTTCAGGAGTAACCATGCGCACCTTGACTCTGATGGCCGCCTCTCTGCTGCTGGCGGCATGCAGTACACCGGAACAACATCTGGTTGGCAGCGATCGCGACAGCCACGGCTGCATCGGCAGTGCGGGCTATCAGTGGTCAGCGCTGACTGGCAAGTGCGTGCGCCTGTTCGAGCAGGGCATCCGGCTCAATCCGACCGATGCCAGCCAGACCAGCAGCGCCTTCGTGCTGTTCAATACCGATCAGAGCAAGGCCGAACTGACCCTGCCGACCGGCGAGCAGCACCAGCTTGCCCGTCAGGGCATGGAAGGCAACTGGTCGTGGCAGGGTAGCGGCTACACCCTCTTCCCCTGGAAGGGCTATGTGCTCAAATCCGGTGACAAGGTGCTCTATCAGGGGGAGTAACCCGAGCGCCTGATATCTTCCCGATATCCGCCAAATAAAATGCCGACCCAGGGGTCGGCATTTTTATATCTGAAACAACCGGTTATCAGGCGCGGCTGAGGTAATCGGCCTGCCCCACCCACTTGTAGCTGGTGAGCTCGGTCAGCCCCATGGGGCCACGGGCATGCAGCATCTGGGTCGACACCGCCACCTCGGCCCCCAGCCCAAACTGGCCGCCATCGGTGAAGCGGGTCGAGGCGTTGACATAGACAGCCGCCGAACCGGCCCCGTTGACGAAACGCTCGGCGTTGGCCAGATCGTTGGTCAGGATGGCATCGGAGTGACCGGCGTTGTGCTCGCGCATATGGGCCAGCGCCTCGTTCACATCCGCTACCAGCCTGACTCCCAGAGTCAGCCCCAGCCACTCGGTATCGAAATCCTCCGGCCCCGCCTCGCACAGGTTGTCGGCGCCCGCCAGCAGCGTCATGGCGTTGGCCGCGGCCACCAGCGTCACCTTGCGCTCGTTCATCAGAGCTACCAGCTGCGGCAGGAAAGTCGAAGCGACTTTCTCGTGTACCAGCAGGGTATCGAGGGCGTTGCAGGCGGAGGGGCGCTGCACCTTGGCGTTGTCGATGACCGCCAGAGAGCGCACCAGATCGGCGCTCTCGTCGACGAAGATATGGCTGATGCCAAAGCCGCCGATGATGACCGGAATGGAGCTGTTCTCCTTGCACATCTTGTGCAGGCCGGCACCACCGCGGGGGATGATCATGTCCACATAGCGATCGAGGCGCAGCAGCTCGGCCACCAGCGCCCGATCCGGGTTGTCGATGTACTGTACTGCCGCCTCGGGCAGGCCGGAGGCCGCCAGCGCATGCTGGATAACCCGCACCAGCTCCAGATTGGAGTAGAAGGTCTCGCGACCGCCACGCAGGATGCTGGCGTTGCCGGTCTTGAGGCAGAGGCTGGCGATGTCGATGGTGACGTTGGGGCGCGCCTCGTAGATGACGCCGATAACCCCGATGGGCACCCGACGACGGGAGAGGCGCAGGCCATTCTCCAGCACCCGGCTATCCATTTCGGCGCCGACCGGATCATCCAGCGTGATGACCTTGCGCACATCCGCCACGATGCCGGCCAGCCGGGCCGGATTAAGCAGCAGGCGATCCAGCATCGCCTCTGACAGGCCCGCCTCACGGCCGGCGGCGATATCTTTCGCGTTGGCAGCGAGGATCTGTTCACTGCGCGCCTCCAGCTCGTCGGCGATGGCGGCCAGCGCCCGGTTCTTCTGCGCCGTGCTGACGGTAGCCAGCTGATAGGCGGCTTCACGGGCCGCCTGCCCCATTTTCTCCAGACTCATCTCATTTCCCTTTGTTCATGCCGTGCCGCCCTGATTAGAGCAGCACCATGTCGTCTCGATGGATAGCCACAGAGCCGTAGCCATAGCCCAACACCTGTTCAATCTGATCAGAGTGGACACCGCGCAGCTTATCCAGCTCCAGATGGTCGTAACGGCAGATGCCGCGGGCCAGCTCGGCGCCTTTGGGATCAAGAATGCGCACCACATCGCCCCGAATAAAGTCGCCCCTGACCGCGACGATCCCCTTGGGCAGCAGGCTGGAGCCTTTATCCTTCATGGCGGCGACAGCCCCCTGATCCACATGCACTTCGCCGTGAGGGGGTGGGCCTGCCAGGATCCAGCTCTTGCGCCCTTCCAGCGGGGAGGCCAGCGCCGGGAACAGGGTACCGATACGCTCACCCTTGGCGAGACGGCCGATCACCTCCGGCATCTGGCCGGTCGCGATCACCACATTGACGCCGGCGCGGCGCGCCACATCGGCCGCCTGCAGCTTGGTGGCCATGCCGCCGGTACCGAGGCCACTGACGCTGTCACCCGCCAGCGAGCGCAGGGTATCGTCGATGGTCTGCACCTCTTCGATCAGCTGGGCATCCGGATTGGTGCGCGGATCGGCAGTAAACAGCCCCTTCTGGTCGGTGAGCAGGATCAGCAGGTCGGCATCGGCCAGGATGGCGGCCCGTGCGGAGAGGTTGTCGTTGTCGCCGACCTTGATCTCGGCGGTCGCCACCGCGTCGTTTTCGTTAATGACCGGAATAATGCGGTGATCGAGCAGGGTGCGCATGGTGTCGCGGGCATTGAGATAGCGCTCCCGATCTTCCAGATCGGCGCGAGTCAGCAGCATCTGGCCGATATGCAAGCCATAGAGGTTGAACAGATCCTGCCACACCCGAATGAGTTGGGTCTGACCGACCGCCGCCAGCATCTGCTTGTTGGGCAAAGTTGGCGCCAGTGGCGGGTGCCCCAGATGCTCACGGCCGGCGGCGATGGCCCCCGAGGTGACGACCACGACCCGATGGCCGTGACGGTGCAAGGCCGCACACTGTCTGACCAGCTCGACCATATGGGCACGATTGAGCTGGGAAGACCCCCCTGTGAGCACGCTGGTGCCCAACTTGACGACTATGGTTCTGTTTTCCATGGGAGCATAAAGGCTAAAAAAGTAAGGAATATCTTTATACCCACGGCCATGGAGCCCTGCAAGGCAATTAACGCAGGGGTGAGGAGATGAAGCAAAGGCCCGGATGATTGCGGTCGGAAGGGAAGATGGCTGACTGATGGCCCGGCAAACAGCGGGATGCTGCTTGCCGGGCATCAGGGATCAAGCGGCGGTCACGGTCAACTCATTGGTGACCTGATCCGCTGGCGCTAACTGACACTCCAGAGCCGTCAGTTTGTCGCTGATGAGCTTGTAGAAACGGTTGAGGGTCCGCTCCACTTCTACCTGGTGCTTCTTGGGGATCGGCTTGTCCAGCCACTCGCCATCAGCATTGTAGAAACCGAGCTGATAGTGGTAACGGAAATGGTGATCGTCCTGCTCCAGCACCAGCCACCAGCCCCAGAACTCCCGTTTGTCCGGCGCCGGCTTGGCGCTGACACAGACCGACAGGCAGTCGAAACGATAACGCCCCTCTTCGCAGAGATCTTCGCGCAAATAGGGGCCAATGGCAGCAAACTGCCTCAGCAGTCGCTTGTAGGTCACTCTTTCAGACATGTTAACCTCCCTGTTAAACAAGCCGCGCCACCTCGGGATGGCGTCAGTTCTTTAGCGCAATGTCAGGTACACAAATGCTGTTTCAGCCACTCGACGATTTCGTCTAGTGCCTTGTCATACACCTCCAGCAAAGGCTGTTTGTCGAATACGATGGCCTTGCCGTTACGACTGGCCGCCGCCAATGCCCGTACATCCTGCTCGGGACAAATAAAATCTCGCTTGTGTCCAATACTCAATATCGGCACTGAGGTGCGAGTCCCCAGTAATCCTTGTGTTTTAAGTGAAAATACCTGGCACTTGGTACGCATGCCATCCCACTGCGCCGCATCAGCCCCCAACCGGTTGGCCAGACTGTCCCGCATCATGCGCGGACACTTGGCAAACAGCTCCTGATTGGTAAACACCTGATTGACACCAGCGCCGACACAGACCACGGTGCGCAGCTTGAACGGTTCGATAAAGGCCAGTCTGGCTGCGATATTGCCCGCCAGACGCATCCCCACCATGGCGATACGCTGATGATCGACCCAAGCCACTTCGGAGAGGTAATGGAGCACCGCCTGATGAAGGCGGCTGGTATCCTGCACCAGCGGCCAATGCTCGGCATAGCCGACCCCGGGCATATCGAGGGAGAGCATGCCAATACCGTTGGGCTCGAGCCGTTTGAGATAGAAGTTGAGGAAATCGAGCTGCAGGGAGTCGATCCCGCCGCTGATGATCACCAGCGGCACCGGTTTTTCGGTCGTCGGCAGGTGGAGATAGCCCTGAATATGCTTGCCGCGAAAAGGCACCTGGATCTCTTTGAGCGGCACCTTGAACAGGCGACCCGCCTCGCGATAGGCCATGTTACCGAGCAGCTGGGCCTGATCCGCCAGCTCGTCATCCTTGAGATGGGGATAGCTGGCGATGGAGTAGTAGCGCACCGCCTTGAGCAGTTGCTTCAGGGCGCCAGAAGGATCACCCTTCTCGCGCAGTTCGCGGCCCTGCTTGAAATAGTTGCCAGCCACCTGGCTCCACTCGTAGATCCAGTTGCCGGGCACATAGCCCTTGATGGTATCGAGATAGCAATCGTGGGTGCGCTCGCCGGTCGCCATGGCGATACGGGCCAAGGTCTGCTCCACTTCGATGGGATCAGCACCCTGCCAGGTCCAGGAGGGGCGGCGCAGCAGGCGATACCAGCTCTTTGACATGGATCCGTCGATAAACATCTCGTCTGACTCGGCTTGCGCCAGATCAGCCGCACTGGAGTTGGAGATCTCGGATGTTTCCAATACCTTCTTGACGCGGGTAAAGAGCTGTTCGGTCAGGTTTAGGTCTTCGTTCAAGTCCAAGATAGTGTCCCATTCATATCAGGCAATAGCTCATCTTAACCACTTTTACTGCCCATCAGCCACCCTGCAACAGATTGATACACAAAAAAACAGGGCTCCAAATTGGAGCCCTGTGAAACCATTATTGCCGGTTGCGACCAATGGACGCAGCGAGCGTCACATCCCGATCCCGTTACTTTTCGTCGCAGATCGGTGTGGCGAACTCCAGTGCCATATCCCATGGCTGTTCGATCCAGGTATCCTGCGGGATCGCCACTTCGAAATCGTCCAGCAGCGCTTCGCCCATCGGCTTGGCAAAAATCGCGATGAACTTGGCTTTCGGGTAGAGCTCGCGGATCGCCTTGGCGGTAGTGCCGGTGTCCACCAGATCTTCCACCACCAGCCAGCCTTCGCCGTCACCGGCGGTGGTGGCAGCCTTCACGACCACCAGCTCGCGCTGGCTGTCATGGTCATAGCTGGAGATGCAGAGGGTTTCCACATTACGAATGCCAAGTTCACGGGCCATCAGGGCTGCGGGCACCAAGCCACCACGGCTGACCGCGATGATACCTTTCCACTGGCTGACAGGCAGCTGACGACGGGCCAGACGGCGAGCTTCACGTTGCAGGTTGTCCCACGACACATAGAACTTTTTCGGCATGTTATCGATCTCGAATAGTTATTTAAAAACAATCACTTAAAATAAAAAACACCCGCAATTATCCCTGCGGATGCCAGTAAATGGCGGCCCTTGCCCGACTGAATTCAGATTGCACTTCGGCTGCCTCAGGGCTAAGCCTCGGCAGCAAATCTGATAACAATGGAAGCAAGATGGGCTTATCCGGCGATCGGTTAGATGATGTGTCCAAACCGCGGACAGGCTGTTGGGCCGATATGATAGCACCGTTTGCAGAGAAAATGCCTGGCAAACGTATGCCAAAAACAGGAAAAATCGGTATCACCCTCTCCATTCGGCACATCTAGAGCGCCAAACGACTAACCTGCCGTCCCTGCTGCCGAGTCCTAATGAGCTGTGCGGCAAATCGCAGATAAAAAAATAGCAGGGGGAGGATTTACCTCACGCACCTGCTGCTTTCTCGCCTCTGCCTGGTTGGGCAGCTCGTCTTAGCGACGAGTGACGAAGGGGTTAGGGTAGCTGAAACCCTGGGTATACAAAGAGGGGGCAAACCAATAGGTTGAGTTGCTGCCTGGCATATTGAAACTCCTGATTGCTTAACAAGTTACGTACCTTTATGCGGGCTCAAATCCTTGAACGAACACTCGGTTCCATGGAGGCGCACTTGCTTTGCTTCGGTTCCCTGGAGGCTTTCATCGTCATCCTGACGGGTGGCGAACCACGGGAGCTAATTTACCAGTCGGTGCATTAAATTCAATATTTTTGTGAGATCGGTCACACAATTTCTTTTCTATCGGTCAGCGTCGTCCGAACCTGACGATCGTACTGCCTGATTGCCATCAGCCAGCACAAGCTGCCTGCGATTTGCGCTGATTGCTCACATTTTTGTGTGATTGACTGTATTATCGTTATCCTCTTCCCCGGCCCGCTGATGGGGCCCTGTTAATTCCGTGCTGGTAAGGAGTCCCGACGTGGCACAGCTTAGCTCTCTCTCTCCCAAACTGATTTGGCATTTCTTCGAACAGATCTGCTCCATCCCCCACCCTTCCAAACATGAAGCCAAACTGAGCGCCTGGATCATCCAATGGGCCCAAGGGGAAGGTCTGGCGGTCAAGCAGGACAAGGTCGGCAACATCATCATCAAGAAACCGGCCACCCCGGGGATGGAAAACCGCAAAGCCGTGGTACTGCAAGCCCACATCGACATGGTGCCGCAGGCCAACGCCGACACCAAACACGACTTCGCGACCGATCCCATCGATGCCTATGTCGATGGCGAGTGGGTCACGGCCCGTGGTACCACTCTGGGTGCCGACAACGGCATCGGCATGGCCGGTTGCTTGGCTGTGCTGGCTGACAAGACCATCAAGCACGGCCCGCTGGAAGTGCTGCTGACCACAGACGAAGAGACCGGCATGACCGGCGCCTTCGGTCTGGAAGCGGGCTGGCTGGAGGGCGAAATTCTGCTCAACACCGACTCCGAAGAGGATGGCGAGGTCTACATGGGCTGCGCTGGCGGTGTGGATGCCAATATCCACTTCCCGCTCGAGCTGGTTGACGCCATTGAAGGCGAAGCCCTCGAACTGGCAGTCAAAGGGCTGCGTGGCGGCCACTCCGGTTGCGATATCCATCGCGGCCGTGGCAACGCTAACAAGCTGCTGGTACGTCTGCTCAAAGCAGCCGAGCCGCTGGGTGTTCGTCTGGCCGAGATCCACGGCGGCACTCTGCGCAACGCCATCCCGCGCGAAGCCCGTGCCACCCTGCTGGTGCCCGCTGCCAGCGTGAACGAGTTCAAGGCGCTGGTTGACCGCTACACCGGGATCTACCAGACCGAACTGGCCGCCACCGAGCCGAACCTGACCGTGCTGGTCAACAACGCCGCCAAACCGGCCAAGCTGATGAGCGTCTCCCTGCAGCAGCGCCTGCTGGATGCCCTGATGGCCTGCCCGAACGGCGTGATGCGCATGAGCGATGCCATGCCCGGCGTGACCGAAACCTCGACCAACCTGGGGGTCATCAAGACTCAGGATGGCGAAGTGTACGTCCAGTGCCTGATCCGCTCCCTGATTGACTCCGGTCGCGAGAGCATCGAGCAGATGACCCGCTCCCTGTTCACCCTGGCGGGTGCCAGCTGCGAATTCACCGGAGCCTATCCTGGTTGGGCGCCAAACGTGGACTCCCCCGTCATGGCGCTGGTACGCAACAGCTACCAGACTCTGTTTGGCACTATGCCCAACGTGATGGTGATCCACGCTGGTCTCGAGTGCGGTCTGTTCAAGAGCGCCTATCCGGAGTGGGACATGGTCTCCTTCGGCCCGACCATCCGCGGGGCCCACTCCCCTGACGAGAAGGTGCATATCCCGGCGGTCGAGCGTTTCTGGCAACTGCTGGTGCACGTGCTGGAAGCGATTCCGGCCAAATAACCCGGCCTACGCCACACGGCAAAACAAAGCCCCGCACTGCTGCGGGGCTTTTTATTGTCTGTTCCAGCCTGACTTTGGCGCTTAACGGATACCGCGCGCCTCGCGGATCCACTCCCAGGCTTGCTGGATCTCCTGGGTCTTTTCCTTGGCCATCTCCATCATCTCCGGCGGCAGCCCTTTGGCGGCCAGCTTGTCCGGGTGATGCTTGCTCATCTCCTTGCGGTAAGCACGCTTGATATCCTGATCGCTGTCGCTCTCGCTTACCCCCAGCAGCTGGTAGGCATTCTTGAGGCGATCCGCAGAAGGCGGCTCCTGCCGATACTGCTGACCACCGGAATGGCCACTCTGATACTGGCCATGGGCCTGATTGAAGAAGTTCATCTGTGCCTCGGCCATCGCCAGAATGCGGGCCAGCTCGATGCGACTGAAACCCAGCTCGTCGGCGATGGTGTGAAGAATGGCGCGCTCGCCCTCCTCTACCCGCCCGTCGGCAAAGGCCGCCTGCAACTGCACTTCGAGGAAGAAGCGCAGAATGTCGCGCTGCCCCAGACTGGCGCGGCGGAACTCGGCCAGGGTCTCGCGCAACGGGAAGTCGGCCTCTTTACCGAGACGAAACGACTCTTGAGCCCGGGCACGCTGATCACCGACCAGCCGCATCCGATCCATCAGGTTGGAGGCAACCCGGATCTCCTGCTCGGTCACCTGACCGCTGGACTTGGCAATGTGGCCCATCACCGAGAAGGTGGCGTGGAAGAAGACGGCTTGCTGCGCCTGACTCGGGCCGCGACGAAACGCCCCCTGCAGCCCCATGCCACGGTCGAAACGGTGGCCTATCCACAGGCCAATCAGGGCGCCGATAATATTGCCGAGCAGAAAACCGAAGAAGGCGCCCAGCACCTTACCCCAAATACGCATGGTTCAAGACCTCTTGAAGTTAATGAGTGCGGGCCTGGAGCTGGTCATCCAGCTCGCGCAGTCGGTCGACCGTGCCGATATCACGCCACTCGCCAGCGAGCAGGCTGCCGCCCACCCGCCCTTGCGCCATCCAGTCACGCAGCAGCGGCGCCAGCTTGCGGGCGCCGCCAGCGAGACCGGCAAAGGCCGCCGGATCATATAGCCCGACCCCACTGAAGGTAAACGCTGGCGTATCCATCACTCGCCCGGCTTGCAGGGCAAAGTCCCCGCTCGGGTGTTGGGGCGGGTTGGGCACCAGCCAGAGGTGGGCCAAGTCATCGCCAAGGGGCTGGCTGACCAGAGTGCGATAATCGAGATCGAGCCAGGTATCGCCGTTGATCACCAAAAAGGGTTCAGAGCCCAGCAGTGGCAGCGCCTGCACGATGCCGCCCGCGGTCTCCAGCGCGCTCTCCTCGGCCGACCAGTGGATGGTCACACCAAGCGCACTGCCATCACCAAGGCTCTCGACCAGCTTGTGGCCGAGCCAGGCGTGGTTGATCACCAGCTCGGTCACGCCAGCTGACTTCAACTTTTCGATATGGTGGACGATGAGCGGTTTGCCCCCCACCGCCAGCAGCGGCTTGGGCAACAGGTCGGTCAGCGGGCGCATCCGCTCGCCACGGCCAGCGGCCAGGATCATCGCTTTCATGGTTTCACTCCAGCGTTGGCGATCCCTGGCAACACCACCTGCTCCAGCCACTGACCAAAACGGGCCAGTACCGGATAGGCGCCACCGTGAGTGCGACAGACATTCACCACATAGCCGAGGGTGCGGGGAATATCCTTGAGATAACCGGACTTGCCGTCGCGATGATAGAGCCGGGTGAAGATCCCCGCCGCTTTCAGGTGGCGCTGCATGCCGGTCAGGTCGGCACCACGGCGGAAACTGGCATAATCGAGTTCACCAAGCAGCCCCGCCTGTTGCAGGGTGGCAAAACCGTGGCGCATCCCTTCATCGATCACCTCATCCGGCCAGCGCACGTAGCAATCTTTGAGCAGGGAGACCAGGTCATAGCTCAGGGGCCCGATCACCATGTCCTGAAAATCGATGATGGCCAGCCGGCTGCTCTCGGGGGTATCTCCGCCACATACCATCAGGTTGCGACTGTGGAAATCTCTATGCATCACCCCCTGCGGCTGGGCCAGATTGCAGGCAGTGAGGCAAGCGAAGGTCTCGTCCAGCAGTTGCTGCTCTTCATGGCTCAGGCTCAGTTGCAGATGATGGCCAAGCAGCCACTCGGGGAAAATGCTGTTCTCCCGCGCCATAAATGCCGCATCGAAGGGTTCAAGCGCCAGTTCAACCGCCCCCAGGCGGGGCAGCAAATCAATCGCCTTGCCATACCAGGCCAGTACGTTGTGTTCGTTCAGGCAGCTGATCAGCTGAGTATCGCCCAGGTCACTCACCGCCAGCAGACCCTGTTCGTAGTCCACCGCCGTGACCTCTGGCGCCAACAGCTGACGCGCCTGCAAGGCGGTCGCGTTACGAACAAACTCATGATTTTTTTCGGTTTTCGGATTGGCATCCACCCAAACCAGACCACCACCGCGATAGTAGCGACGGAAGCTGGCATCACCGGAAATGAGGGTCAACTGAAGATTGGCATCACCGGAAATACGGCGTGCCCACTGCAATAGCAGGGAATCGCGATCGTGCATAAGTAGAGGACCAAGGTGGAAAGCAGCACTTGGCTGTTAGCCCTGGCCGCAATAATGCTTTATCATTGCCGGCTAACATAAAGCAATGACATGCAATGTCAACTCGATGAAACCTGTCGTAAAATGCATGCCTTGGATCAACCGTATCTATCACGGATTGCACGAGTCTTTCACATGACCAAATGGACACTGGGGTACCGCTATCCCATCGCCCTGACTATCAGCCTGGCCCCCGCACTCACCCCTATGATGGTGCAGGCGGCCCCGTTCGAAGCGCCGCCAGCCACCGGCATTCTTGATAGTCTCTGCTATGACTATGTTCCCAAGATAGAAAAGCCTTCATCGGATCAGGATGCCAATGCGCAGCCGGTCGAGGTTGATGCTGACCGTCTCGAGGCCAAACAGGGCGGCACCGCCGTCTATGAAGGGGACGTCAAGGTTCGTCAGGGTGTTCGCAAGTTTGACTCCGATTATGCACAGCTCGATCAGAAGAGCCGGGATGTCATCGCCATCGGCAACATCTATTACAACGACGGTCAGGTGACCGTCACCAGCGACAAGACCCTCAAATCCAACCTGGATACCAAAAACTCCGAGCTGGAGGAGGGCAAGTATCAGGTGCATGGCTCACCGGTGCGCGGCTTTGCCAAACGCGTGGTGATGACCAACAACAACCAGAACATCACCATGGAGGGAGCCCAGTACACTACCTGCCCCCCCGGTCAGGAAGTGTGGACCCTCAAGGCGGGCAGCATCGACATCGACCAGAAAGAGGTGTTCGGCGAAGCCTGGAACGCCAGCCTCTGGCTCTATGACTACCCGGTGTTCTACTTCCCCTATATCAACTTCCCCATCAAGGATGAACGGAAGACAGGTCTGCTCTACCCGGGTTACAAACAGAGTTCCGGCAACGGCATGGAGATCACCCAGCCCTTCTACTGGAACATTGCCCCCAACTACGATGCCACCATCACCTCCCGCTTTATGGACAAACGCGGCCTGATGGAACAGGTAGAGTTTCGCTACATGCCGGACCCAGCCCATACCGGTACCCTCTATTTTGAAAGCCTCAGGGATGACAAGCAGTATGATGCTGGCAACCCGAGCTTTACCAACCCGTCGACAGGGACTCCGTACCTCTCAGATGGTCATCGTTACCTGATGAATATTCGTCACGGATCCACCCTGATGGATGGCTCCCTGCGTTTAGGCATCGACTACACCCAGGTACGGGACAAGGATTACAACTACTTCAACGACTTCAGCCCGCAAGTGGGCACCCAGGTCGACAGCCAGTTGCAGCAATCCTTTACCGCCGGTTACTACCAGCAGAACTGGAACCTCACCTCCGAGGTGCGTCGCTATCAGATCCTGAGTCCCTACGCGCTGCTGCCCCACGAGATGCTGCCACGCATCAACTACAACTACTTCCAGCAGGGGAAATGGTTCGATCTGGCCTGGAACAGCGAGCTGACCAAGTTTGGCTATGACAGCGGCAGCGCCACTGCCCAGCAGGCCGGTGAGCGTTATACCGCTACCCGTCTGCATCTGGCTCCCACCCTGACCATCCCCCTGGTCGATGCGCCGGGTTACTACCTTATAAGCCAGTACAAACTGATGTTTACCTCCTACAACCAGGAGATCCCCAAAGACCTGATTAGCCAGGATCGCAGTAAATTTACAGACGCAGATAGCCAGCAGCTGACCCTGAAAGACGGCACCATTACCCGCACCTTGCCGTCCTTCCGCCTCAAGGGGGGCGTCAACTTCGATCGTCCGGTAGACTGGTATGATGGCAAGGGCACCCAGACCCTGGAGCCTGAGTTCCAGTACCTCTATATCCCTTACAAGAATCAGGACGAAATAGGGATTTACGACTCCACCACCACCCGTCAGGACTACTACAGCCTGTTCAGCGATCGCCGCTACGCCGGTCTCGACCGCATCAGCGATGCCAACCGGGTCACCGTTGGCCTGACCAGCCGGGTCTATGACAATGTGGGGGATGAGCGGTTACGTCTGGCGGTAGCCCAGGCCTTCGAGATGACACCTCCCAAGGTGCGCCTCTACCCGTCCGATCAGGAAAACACCAACGCCCGCTCCCTGCTCTCGTTCGAGGGGGATGCCCGGATCACCGATGAGTGGTTCGCCCATGCCGGCACCCAGTACGATACCTCCGAGGGGGAATTTACTGCCGGCAACGGTGCAGTCGAATACCGGACCGGCAAGCTGACCACCCAGGTCAACTACCGCTATATCCAGGACGGCAACCGGGACTATCGCTACCCGAGCAATCCTGCTCTGGCCGAAGACCTCAGCCAGGCTGGTCTGGTGATGATGGCGCCGATCGCCGATCAGTGGCAGATGTATGGCGGTTACTATCGCGATATCAAGCAGGATGTGAACATTGACCGCAAGATCGGTGTCAAATACGACTCCTGCTGCTGGAGCATCAACATGAGCCTGGAGTGGCACAACCAGCCGGACAACATCACTCTGAAGCCCACTTCGGAAAAAGTCATTGGTCTGCAGTTTGAAATGAAGGGACTTGGCAGCGTGGGTACCGGTGGCCGCAGTGTCACACTGGATACCGAGCTGTTGCCCTATGTTCGCCCGTTTAATCTGAAAGACCAGCAATGATGCTGGTCCAGCCTTGAGAGATGGATATGAAAAAGACCCTGATTGCCCTGCTGACCGCGGGAATGTTCGGCGCCATGAGCCAGGCCGCACTGGCTGCGCCCGAGCTGATGGACAAAGTGCTGGCCGTGGTCAACAAGGACGTAGTGCTGTCCAGTCAACAGGACGCACTGGTCAACAAGGTAAAACTCTCCGCCCAGGAGAGCGGCCAGTCTCTGCCTGACGATGCCACTCTGCGCAAACAGGCACTCGACCGTCTGATCCAGGAGAGCCTGCAGCTGCAACTGGCGGATCGCCAGGGGCTGAAGATCAGTGATACCCAGCTGGAACAGGCTATTCAGGGCATCGCCGCCGACAACAAGATGACCCTGGATCAGCTGCGCGCCCAGCTCGCCCGTGAAGGGATGACCTATGCCCAGTATCGGGAAGAGGTTCGCCGCGAGATCCTGATGAACGAGGTGCGCCGCAATCAGGTGCGCCGCCGTATCAACATCTCCGAGCAGGAGGTGAAGCAGGTGGTGGAGATCCTGAAGAAACAGGGTCAACAGCAGAACGAATACCACGTCGGCCATATCCAGATTGCCCTGCCGGACAACCCCACCGCCGCCCAGCTGGATGCCGCCAAGAGCAAGATCGAGCGCATTCTGGCCGCCCTCAAGCAGGGTGCCGACTTCCGCAAACTGGCCATTGCCGAGAGTAACGGCCCCAAGGCGCTGGAAGGGGGTGACTGGGGCTGGATGAGCCCGCAAGAGATGCCGACCCTGATGGCCGAAGCGGTACAGGGTACCAAGAAGGGCGATATCGTGGGCCCGCTGCGCTCCGGCGCCGGTCTGCACATCGTCAAGGTGTTCGACACCAAGGGTCAGCAGCAAGTGATGCAGACCGAGGTGAAGGCCCGTCACATCCTGATCAAGCCCTCCATCATCCTGAGCGAAGAGAAAGCCAAGGGGATGCTGGATGGCATTCTGCACGACATCAAGAGCGGCAAGGCAAGCTTCGCCAGCATGGCGGAGAAGTATTCCGAAGATCCGGGCTCTGCGGTGCAGGGTGGCGAACTGGGCTGGTCTGATCCCAACGTCTATGTACCAGAGTTTCGCGACATGGTTAACCGGCTGCAACCAGGCCAGATCAGCGCCCCCTTCCGCACCAGCCACGGCTGGCACATCGTCCAAGTGGAAGATCGTCGCAGCCAGGATGCCACTGACAAGGCTCTGGAACAGCGTGCCTATCAGCTGATCTACAATCGCCGCTTCGTGGAAGAGTCCCAGGCCTGGTTGGACGAGCTGCGTGATGAGGCTTACATCCGTGTCGAAGGATCTGCGAGCTGATGAGCTGCCGTCGCCTTGCCGTTACCCCGGGCGAACCGGCCGGGATCGGCCCGGATCTGGTGCTGCAGATAGCCCAGCAGGATTGGCCCCACCAGTTGGTGGTGATCGCCGATCCGGCGCTGCTGCGCGAGCGAGCGGCCCTGCTGGGGCTGCCCATCGAGCTTGAGCCCTATGATGCCAGTCAACCGGCACAACCGCAGCGAGCCGGCACCCTGACGGTATGTTCTGTCTCTCTCGGCGCCCCCGTGGTGCCGGGCGAGCTGAACGAAGGCAATGGCGCCTATGTGCTAGCGACCCTGCAGCGTGCCTGCGATGGCAACATGAGCGGCGAATTTGCCGCCGTGGTGACCGGGCCGGTGCACAAGGGGATCATCAACCAGGCCGGGGTCTCGTTCAGCGGCCACACCGAGTTCTTTGCCCAACAATCCAACACTGCCGATGTGGTAATGATGCTGGCAACCGAGGGGCTGCGGGTCGCACTGGCGACTACCCATATTCCGCTGGCCTATGTAGCGATGGCCATCACCGAAGATCGCCTCGGCAAGGTGATCCGGATCCTCAACGAGGATCTCGCCACCAAGTTTGGTATCGCCAAACCCCGTATTTACGTCTGCGGCCTCAACCCCCACGCCGGGGAAGGTGGCCATCTCGGACGTGAAGAGATTGACGTGATCGAACCCGCCCTGGTCACCCTGCGCCAGGAAGGGATCGATCTGGTCGGCCCATTGCCGGCCGACACCCTGTTCCAGGAGAAATACCTCAAGGATGCGGATGCGGTACTCGCCATGTACCACGACCAGGGGCTGCCTGTGCTCAAATACAAGGGCTTCGGCAGTTCGGTCAATATCACCCTGGGGCTTCCCTTCATCCGCACTTCGGTGGATCACGGCACCGCGCTGGATCTGGCAGGCAAGGGCCTAGCCGATCCGGGCAGCCTTGTCACCGCGATTAACCACGCCATCAAGATGGTAGAGAAAAAAAGATATGAGCAGTAAGGTGCACATGGGCCACACGGCCCGTAAGCGTTTCGGTCAGAACTTCTTGCACGACCGGTATGTGATCGATCAGATCGTCGCAGCCATCAACCCGCAGCCGGGTCAGAATCTGGTGGAGATCGGTCCGGGTCTGGCCGCGCTGACCGAGCCGGTTGCCGCCCAGATGGACAAAATGACCGTGGTCGAGCTTGACCGGGACTTGGCAGCTCGCCTGCGCGAGCACCCGACCCTCAAAGACAAGCTGACCGTCATCGAAGCGGACGCCATGCGTTTCGACTTCGGCACCCTGATGGGTGAAGGCAAGGGGCCGCTGCGTATCTTCGGCAACCTGCCCTACAACATCTCCACCCCGCTCATCTTCCACCTGTGCGAGTTCGCTGATCGGGTAGAAGACATGCACTTCATGCTGCAAAAGGAAGTGGTGTTGCGTCTGGCAGCAGGCCCGGGCAGCAAGGCTTATGGCCGGCTGAGCGTGATGACCCAGTACTACTGTCAGGTGGTGCCTGTGCTGGAAGTGGGCCCGGGCGCCTTCAAACCGGCGCCGAAAGTGGACTCTGCCGTAGTTCGCCTGATCCCGCACAAGAATCCGACCATAGTCGCGAAAGACATTCGTTGTCTGAATCGCGTCTGTACCGAAGGCTTTGGCCAGCGTCGCAAGACCATCCGCAACAGCTTCTCCAACTTCATCACCGACGCCCAGCTGACCGAGCTTGGCATCGATGGCAACCTGCGCCCGGAGAATCTCTCCCTCGAGCAGTTTGTCATGATCGCCAACTGGCTGGCGGATCAGCAACAGGCCTGATCCTGTGGCACTCCCGCACATCGAGATCCGCCCATACCCCCTGTATGTGGCGGGCTCCAGAGACCCTTACCAGTTTCACTATCTGATCGAGATTGAGAATCTGGGGCCCGGCCCGGTGCAACTGCTGCATCGGCGCTGGCTCATCACCGATGCCAATGGCAAGATGCTGGAAGTGGCAGGCCCGGGCGTGGTCGGGGAACAACCCGTCATTGCCGAAGGTGAGACCTACCGCTACCAGAGCGGCGTGCCGCTGGCGACCCCGCTTGGGGTGATGGAAGGGAGCTATACCCTGCAAGATGGCTCTGGTCAGCAGTTTGAGGCGCCCATCGCCCCCTTCACGCTGGCCATCCCCAATATTATCAACTGAGGTTTCATGGCGAACTGTTTTGTCGGTGACATCCAGGGCTGTTACGACGACTTGCGCCGTCTGCTGGATCTTGCCGCGTTCGATCCCGAAAATGACGTGCTCTGGCTCTGCGGCGATCTGGTCGCCCGCGGCCCGGACTCCCTCAATACCCTGCGTTTTGTCAAAGGGCTGGGCAACCGCGCCGTTACCGTGCTCGGCAACCACGACCTGCACCTGCTGGCGGTCGCCGATGGCGTTGCACCACTCAAGAAGAAAGACAAGCTGCAAAGCCTGATGGATGCCCCTGATCGGGATGAACTGCTGGAGTGGCTGCGCCACCGCCCGCTACTGGCCGAACATCCGGATCTGCCCATCATGATGGTGCATGCCGGGATCTCCCCCGCATGGGATGTCCGCACCGCGCGCAACTGCGCCCGCGAGGTAGAGAGCCTACTGCGCGGTGACCAGTACAGCTGGCTGCTGCACAACATGTACGGCGACCAGCCCGATGGCTGGAAAGATGATCTGGTCGGGATCGACCGCTACCGCTACATCATCAACACCTTCACCCGGATGCGCTTCTGCTACTTCGATGGCCGACTCGACTTCAAATGCAAGAAGGGCCCCAAGGAGTCGACCCCTGGGCTGCGGCCCTGGTTCGAGCAGCGCGAGCATCACGTGGATGACCCCATTCTGGTGTTCGGCCACTGGGCGGCGCTGATGGGCAACACCGGCAAGAGCGACATCAAGGCGCTCGATACCGGCTGTGTCTGGGGCAATAGCCTCACCCTGTGGCGCTACGAGGATGATGCCCTGATCGCCACCCCTTGCCCGGTTCACGCCAGCTAGGGGGACGCAGCAATCTGGCGGTCGCTGCCGCACGGATGGCCACAACCCGCTCCAATCACAAAGCCCGGTAATCTGCCGGGCTTGCTGTTTTAGGCTCCCTGTTTTCCGGCGAACGAAGTTACAACTTGCGCCCCAGCCGCTTCTCGATCTGGCGCCGCTCCCACTCGGGGCCAAACAGCTTGAAGGGCTGAAACACCCGAACAGCATGGGAGGCAAGCCCCAATCCCCAGCCCAGGGTTGGCCACCAGGCCCAGATGTACTCCGGATTGCTCAGGCAATTGATGACAAACAGCCCGCAGATCACCACCACGTAGCTAGCGACATGGTGATAGAAGCCCTTGAGCTCCTCCACATAGCGCATTGCCACCCGCTCCTCTGCCGATACCTGCACCGCATCCTGACCCATAGTGTCACGTCCTCTCATCTCGCGCTCCTGTTGCTCTGATCCATCCAGTTGAGCCACATCGAGTTCAAAGACGGCGGCCAGGGCCTTGAGAGATTCCAGTCCGGGTTGCTGCCCCTGCTCGATCCGCTGGATAGTGCGGACACTCAAACCAGTCAACGTTGCCAACTGATCCTGAGACCAACCCCGTTGCAATCTCAACTTCCTGACGATCATCTCGAACTCCTTGTGGTAATTGACAGGGCCAGCATAGGGCTTGCGCCGCGAAAGGTGACACGACAGATGGACGACATCAACCTGACAACTCTTTAAAATCAATTAGTTGAATAAACATAAAGAGATATAAGGTCAAGCTCTGGCACACAGGCAGATGTGCCAGGATGTGTAATCACAGGCTCTGCATCAGCTCGGCGGCAATTTCAAAGGAGCGCAGTCGGGCCTGATGATCGACGATGGGGCCATTGAACATCAACTCATCGGCACGGGTTTCCGCCAGCAGCGCCTTGAGGCCGTGACGAACCTGCTCAGGGTCTCCCACCAGAGAGCGGGCAAGGGTCTGTTCCATCGCCATCAGCTCACGGGGAGACCACTCATCGCCAAGCTGGACGATCGGCGCGGGCAGCTTGCCCGCATCACCGCGATGAAGGCGCAAGAACTGCTGCTGCACGGTAGTGAACTGGAAGCGGGCCTCCCGCTCGCTGTCGGCGGCAATCATGTTGATGCAGACCACCGCATGGGGCTTGGGCCAGCGAGCGGAGGGGCGATACTGGCTACGGTAGATCTCCAGCGCCTGCAGCAACATGGCGGGAGCAAAATGGGAGGCAAACCCGAACGGCAAGCCCATCGCCGCTGCAAGTTGCGCGCTGTAGAGGCTGGAGCCCAGCAGCCAGATGGGCAGATGCAGCCCCTGACCGGGCACCGCCTGCACCGCGCCGATCTCGTCGCCAAAGTAGCTCATCAGCTCGCGCACATCGGCCGGAAAATCATCCACCTCGCCACTGCGCATACGCCGCAGCGCCCGCATGGTGCGCTGATCGGTCCCGGGGGCGCGGCCAAGGCCAAGGTCGATGCGGTCGGGATAGAGAGAAGCCAAGGTGCCAAACTGCTCGGCAATCACCAGCGGCGAGTGGTTCGGCAGCATGATGCCACCCGCGCCGATCCGCAAAGTGGTGGTGGCTTCGGCCAGATGACCGATCAGCACCGAGGTGGCGGCACTGGCAATGCCCGGCATGTTGTGGTGTTCGGCCAGCCAGTAGCGCTGGTAACCCCAGCCCTCGGCATGGCGGGCTAGATCCCGCGAACGGCGAAATGACTCGGCAGGTACGGAACCTTCGGCAACAGGCACCAGATCGAGCACGGAATAGGGGATGGCAGGCATGAGTCACTCCATGGATTTACAGACCAGTAACAAGTGAGGCAATGTAGCACGGGATACCTGAATGAATCACTATCTCCTGCCAAGCTCTGCCTGGCAGTGGGCAACCATGGAAAAGCACAGATATCAGGCCAGTATTGTCATTTCTGTTATCGTATTGACACACTGCTGACAGATCGTCTCCGCAAGCATCACTGTGACAAGGAAATGTCCATGATCACTGCCAGATCCGGGCGCAAGCCCTTCTATGTTCACATTGCCACCCTATTTACCCTGCTGTTCAGTGTGCTGGGCATGCTGCTGATTCTGCTGCAGTTCCAGCAGGGCTCTCGCCAGATGCTGGAACATGAGCGCCACAACTTCAAACAGTACCGGGAACAGCTGGCCCTCGCTCTGCAATTGAACGAGCAGCCAGCCCGCATGTCCCTCAGCCTGCTAGCCAGCAGCCGACTGGCCGACATGAGTGATCTGGCAAGCCGACTGGAGTATCTGCCGCAGTTGGCAGAGATCTTGGCCAATCGCGACAGCTATGGTGCCGTCTACATCGGCTATGAGAGTGGCGATTTCTTTCTGGTACGAAAACTCACGGAACGGGCCCGGGTCCAGTTGCAGGCTGTGCCTGAAGGCAGCCAGTTGCTGGTTCAGAGCCTGAGTAGCGGGCGGGGAGAGTTCCTCTATTTTGACGAGCAGCTGCAACTTTTGGCACGGCGAGCCATGGCGGATTATCGATTCGATCCCCGCAGCCGCGACTGGTACCGGCTGGCTCGCGGTTCATCAAAGATTGTCGCCACCACCCCCTATCTCTTTTTTACCACCAGGGAGCCAGGCATGACGCTGGCTGTCACCAGCCATAGCCAACGAGCCGTGATCGGGCTGGATGCCAGTGTCGAGGGGCTCTCGGCCTTGATTGGCGAGCTGCAGTTGCCGCTCCAAAGCCAGGTAGTGTTGTTCGATCGCTCCGCGACCCTACTGGCGGCCGATCCTGTACATCTGCCAGCCTATGATCAGCTAACCCAGCTGCCAGCGATCACGGCTCTGGGCAGCCCAGTCATGGCCGAGCTGAAAACTAGGCTAGAGAGGACGCCTGTGCTGCTGGATGGTTCTCCCCGGGAGCTGACCCTGACCACAGGGGAAAAACAAGAGTGGCTGGTCAATATCTCCCCCCTCGGCAAGGACACCCCTTTTTACATCGCCCTGCTGGTCTCGGCAGATCTGCTCTATCAGCAGGCACGCAATGAAGCACTGATCAATATGGCATGGGCGCTGACCAGCCTGTTGTTGCTGCTGCCAGTAATCTGGATGGTCTCCCGCCGTACCGCTACCCCGCTGCGGGCCCTGACCCGCGAGGCCGAGCGGATCCAGCGTTTCGACTTTGGCGAGGGGCAGGTTCCAGAATCGGCCATCCGGGAGATAGATGACCTTGCCCGCACCATGTCCGGCATGCGCCAAACCCTCGGCAACTTCATGAACATGGGTAGAGCACTGGCTGCAGAGCACCGCTTCGACTCCCTGCTAAGCCGCATCCTGCATGAAACCATCGCCGCGGTACAGGCAAAAGGGGGGTGCCTCTACCTGGCCCAACAGCAAAAGATGCAGCCGGTCCAGGCCCGCTGGCAGCAAACCGAGCTGCCCCTTGGGCAGGTTCCATGGCCACAACCATTGCTATCCGGCATGGCCACTTCTCAGCGCATCTCCCTCAGCCTGGATGAGGCGACATGGAGGCAACACCTGGACAGTTGGGGTTCCTTTCCCGACCCATGCCAGCTGGTGGCTGAGCCGCTCTGCAACCATCGTCAGGAGCTGATCGGATACCTCCTGCTGATCCTGCCACGCTGCAGCGAACAGGAGCTGGCATCGCGCATCAGCCTCATCGAAGCGCTGGCGGGCACTTCCGCCTCCGCCATCGAGAACCAGCGCTTGCTGGAAGAGCAGAAACAGCTGCTCGAATCGTTTATCGAGCTGATGGCCGGCGCCATCGACGCCAAGAGCCCCTACACCGGCGGTCACTGCCAGCGGGTGCCGGAGCTGACCCGGATGCTGACCGAGGCGGCCTGCGCCCAGCGACAGGGCCCCTTTGCCGATTTCACTCTCAACGAGGAGGAGTGGGAAGCCATCCATATCGCCAGCTGGCTACATGACTGTGGCAAGGTGACCACCCCGGAGTTCGTGGTCGACAAGGCCACCAAACTGGAGACCCTCTACGACCGGATCCACGAGATCCGCACCCGTTTTGAAGTACTCAAGCGGGATGTCTATATCGAGAGCCTCGCTGCCCGCTTGTCATCAGAGATCAGAAGTGCCTGCCGGGAAGAGGCAGCCCCGCGCTGGGCCGAGCTGGATCAGGAGTTTGCCTTCATCGCCGAGTGCAATCTGGGTGGCGAGTGGATGGCCCCCGAGAAGATTGAACGGCTCGACGCCATCGCCAGCCGCACCTGGCTGCGCACCCTGGACGATCGGCTCGGCATCAGCCGGGAGGAGATCAAGCTGCGTCAGAAAGAACCATCTCCCGAGTTGCCCTGCCTCGAGCCACTGCTGGCCGACAAGTGCTGGCACCTTGTGCCTCGTCCGGATGGAGATCGGTTCGACGAGCACAATCCCTGGGGCTTCAAGGTCAAGGTACCGCACCATCTCTACAACCGGGGGGAGAGATACAACCTTGCCATCAGCAGGGGAACCCTCACCGAGGAGGAGCGCTACAAGATCAACGAGCACATCATCCAGACCATACGCATGCTGGAGCACCTCCCCTTCCCCCGTCATCTGCGCTGCGTGCCGGAGATTGCCGGCGGCCATCACGAGCGGATGGATGGCAAGGGTTACCCACGCCAGCTGACCGGATCACAGATGAGCGTACCGGCCCGCATCATGGCTATCGCCGATATTTTCGAGGCTCTGACCGCCAGTGATCGCCCCTACAAATCTGGCAAGACGGTCTCCCAGGCTCTTGCCATCATGCAGAGCATGGTACGTGAACAGCATATCGACCCGGATCTGTTCGTTCTGTTTGTCAGCAGCGGTATCTGGCGCGATTACGCCAGACGCTTCCTCGAGACCGCCCAACTGGATCAGGTGGATGAAACCGCACTGCTGGCCGCACAGGCCTAGCTGGGTCATATCTTCTTACATTTGCGGGCTGGCCTGAACGCCCCGGGCTGGTTATAACGGTGCCCCTATAGCGAAGGGGGAGCAATAGACTCCCCCTCACTCTTTGTCACACCACACTGTTCAGGTTATCTATGTCAAAACATCTCGTTCTGCTGGGCGCACTGACGCTCTCCGGTTGCGCCCTGTTGTCTCCCCCCGCACCTACCGTTACCCCGGTGCACCTTGCCGATCCCAGCCAGCGCGGCTTCTACATCGAGTGCAGCAGCATGAAAGCCTGCTTCCAGCAGGCCAACCAGACCTGCCCGCAAGGTTACAAGGAGACCGATCGTCACCAGCAGACGCTCTACAGCACCCAGTATCTGGGGGGAAGCTACGACGAAGATAAGAAGGTCTACAAGGCGGCCAAGCCCTATAGCATCGCCAACACGGTCCACTCGTTGACCATACAGTGTCCCGTCACTACAGGCTGAGCCAACCGAAGGGGTACTCTCTCCCGTTACTGCGAAAAAGAAAACGGTCAACCGAGGTTGACCGTTTTTCACTGCGCTGCGCCCTTAAAACAGCAGGTGTGCCACCCCGGCAATCACCGGCAGGGTAACCAGGGTGCGCATCAGGAAGATCACAAACAACTCCCACAGTTTGACCGGGATCTTGCTGCCAAGCAGCAGGGCCCCCACTTCGGACATATAGATCAGCTGGGTCACCGACATGGCGGCAATGACGAAGCGGGTCATCTCGCTATCGATGGTCGAAGCCAGCACAGCCGGAATAAACATATCGGCAAAACCGACCATGATAGTCTTGGATGCGGCTTCCGCCTCCGGCAGTTGCAGCAGTTCCAGCAAGGGGACGAAGGGGGCGCCAAGCCAGTTGAAGATGGGGGTGTGTTCGGCCAGCATCAGGGCACAGGTACCGATCGCCATGACCACAGGCAACACGCCAAACAGCATGTCGAGCGCATTTTTCACCCCTTCCCGGGCGACGGCACCGAGACCGGTCATCTGCTCTGCCTTGGTCAATGCACGTTCGAGACCATAACTCATCACACTGTGCTGGTGGGGCACCGCCTCCTGCTTGCGACACAGGGGAGCGCCATCGATATAGATATCCTTCTTCCAGGATAGCGGCGGCAGACGTGGCACCACGATAGCGGCAACCACCCCAGCCAGACAGACAGTCAGATAGAAGGGAACGAACATGTGTTCCAGCTTCACCTGGGAGATCACTACCAGACAGAAGGTGATGGAGACGGCGGAGAAGGTGGTGCCAATAACGGCCGCTTCCCGCTGGGTATAGAACTTCCCTTCGTACTGCTTGCTGGTCAGCAGGATGCCGACACTGCCATCCCCCAGCCAGGAGGCAAAGCAGTCTACGGCAGAGCGACCCGGCAACCGGAATACCGGACGCATGATGCGAGTCATCATAGTGCCGACAAACTCCAGCAGCCCGAAATCGAGCAGCAACGGCAGCAGCAGGCCGGCAAAAATGAAGACTGAAAACAGCACCGGCAGCAGATCGTTGAGCACCAGGCCGCCGGTTGCGCCTGAATAAAGCACCTCTGGTCCCACCTGGAAGAAGGTCAGCAGCACGAAAATACCACCCACCACCCGCACGCAGGCCCAGAAAGGAGAGACGTTGAACAGGCTGTTGAGGAATGGTCTACGCACCAGAATCGCCGGTTTGAACAACCAGGTGATGATAGTCATCAGCATGGTGGTAGTGATCACCGCACTGACCATGGCAACCAGATAATCGGCAAAAACCCGCTGCACCAGCTTGGCCAGCACTGCGACGGGGATGGTGACGTTACCGTCATAGACGACCGGCGTCATGAACAGCAAGATACCGATCAGTGACGGTATTAGAAACATCAACAAGTTACGGCGGGTATTAACCGCAGATGCTTCAAGACTCTTTTCCAGCATGATAAGACTGCCCTAATGTTACTTTTCCATAGCCCGGCCTACCTGCGTATTCATGCATTAACCGGCAAAACGGGCGCAAGAATACTCCAAAAAAATGCACAAACAAGCCCATAATGCATAAATCTGCGCATAAAAATTTTTACAGGTAAACCTTCCATCAAAACAATCAGATACAGAAACGCATATCGATTCAATCGACATCGCCAGATGATTGTTTCATTACTGTTAATTTTGATGGGCAGTATAAACAGTTATCAACGGCAGGCAATAAGTGGCATCACAAACATACCTAATGAGCCACTACTCGACAGGCATAAAAAAACCGGAGCCTGTTCAGGCTCCGGTTATCAATGAAATGGACAGACAAGGGTATCAGTCACGGACGTAGATCACTTCCACACCATCATCATCTTCGTCATCCCAATCATCATCGTCGAGACTTTCGTCAAAGGCCATGGAGGCGGCAAGCGCTTCCGCTTCGGCTTTAGCCAGCTGGTTCTTGTGGTAGTCGTCCCACTTGAACTCCACTTTCTCGATCGCCTCTTTGGCATCCTGCTCCAGCTGACGGGGCATGGTATCCAGCAGATCCAGGATGTCGTAGCAGACCTTCTTGGTCCCTTCCTTGCTGATGGCAGTGATGGCGTAGACCGGCCCTTCGTGGTTGAGGGCGGCTTTCACGCGATCCATCACTTCCTGAGCCTCTTCTTCCAGGATCAGATCCATCTTGTTGAACACCAGCCAGCGCGGCTTGCCAGCCAGTTCCGGGCTGTACTTCTCCAGCTCACGCACGATGGTCACGGCATTTTCAGCCGGATCGGAGCCATCAATGGGGCAAATATCCACCAGATGGATCAACACGCGGCAGCGTTCGAGGTGCTTGAGGAAACGGATACCAAGACCTGCGCCTTCGGCTGCCCCCTCAATCAGGCCCGGAATATCGGCGATCACGAAGGAGCGGGAGTTCTCACCACGCACCACACCGAGGTTCGGCACCAGGGTGGTAAAGGGATAATCAGCGACTTTCGGGCGGGCGGCAGAAACGGCGCGAATAAAGGTAGATTTACCGGCGTTGGGCAGACCCAGCATACCGACGTCAGCCAGCAACAGCAGCTCCAGCTTCAGGGTACGCACTTCGCCCGGTGTGCCGTTGCTCTTCTGGCGTGGAGCCCGGTTGACCGAACTCTTGAAGCGGGTATTGCCCAAACCGTGGAAACCGCCCTTGGCAACCAGCAACTTCTGCTCGTGGTGAGTCAAGTCGCCCAGCAACTCGCCGGTATCGTCATCGGTTGCACGGGTACCGACCGGCACGCGCAGGATCTTGTCCTTGCCACGACGACCGGTACAGTTGGCACTCTGGCCATTCTCGCCACGCTCGGCAGCATGGAAACGCTCAAAACGGTAGTCGATCAGGGTGTTGAGGTTCTCATCGGCAACCAGATAGACGTCACCACCGTCACCACCGTCACCACCATCCGGACCACCGTTGGGAATATATTTTTCACGGCGAAAACTTACACAACCGTTACCACCGTCACCGGCATCGACTCGAATCTGGACTTCATCAACAAACTTCATAGGTAACCGTCACCTTAATTCGAAAAACCGATACGCAATTATAGTGGTACAGACCCCTGCGGGCGATACGCATCTTGCCTCTCCGGGCAATCTCGGTACCCGGGTCATCTGCGTTCCGTTTTTTCGTCATTATTTCGGAAAAACAAAAGCCCCGCCTGTTGGCGGGGCTTCGGATCCTTGCGGTCCGTAATTACTCAGCAACGATGCTAACGTACTTACGATTCAGCGGACCTTTAACTTCGAACTGCACCTTGCCGTTCGCGGTAGCGAACAGGGTGTGGTCCTTGCCCAGACCAACGTTCTCACCAGCGTGGAACTTGGTACCGCGCTGACGAACGATGATGCTGCCAGCCAGAACTGTTTCGCCGCCGAAACGCTTCACGCCCAGGCGTTTAGCTTCAGAATCGCGACCGTTGCGGGATGAACCGCCAGCTTTTTTGTGTGCCATCTATCGGACTCCTCTAATTAAGCGCTGATGCCAGTGATTTTGACTTCAGTGAACCACTGACGGTGGCCCGCTTGCTTACGGTGGTGCTTACGACGACGGAACTTGACGATAGTCACTTTCTCGCCACGGCCGTGAGCCACAACTTCAGCTACAACCTTGCCACCTTCAACGAAAGGAGCACCTACTTTAAAAGTGTCGCCTGCAGCAACCATCAGCACTTCGTTGAAGTCGATGGTAGCGCCAGTCTCAACGTTCAGCTTTTCCAGACGAACGATTTGACCTTCGGCCACACGGTGTTGTTTTCCGCCGCTTTGGAATACCGCGTACATTTGATTAACTCCGTAAAGGCATGTCTTTTGCTCAAGGCTAGACATGCGCAAAAACCTATAACAATGGGCGGGCATTCTACGCAAATCGATCTGCTCAGGCAAGGCCAATTTAGCAAAAAGTTTATTTTGTGCGCATATCTGCCGCCGTGGATAAACGCCTAACTGTAACCCATTGTGAAATCGTGTAGAATCCCTGCCATTACTAAAATCGCAGTTATTGCTGCTGTCACGTTACGAGACTTATGGACCAACAGACTATCCGTGCGCTCTGTGCCGCCGACATGACGGCGGTCAATGAACTGATCCTGGCCCGACTCCAGTCCGACGTTAGTCTGATTAATCAGCTGGGTTTCTACATTGTCAGCGCCGGCGGGAAACGGATGCGCCCCATGCTGACCGTGATGGCTGCGCGTGCGCTGGGCTATGAGGGTGAGGATCACCTGAAACTGGCCGCCATCATCGAATTCATTCACACCTCTACCCTGCTGCACGACGACGTGGTCGACGAATCCGACCTGCGCCGCGGCCGGGAGACCGCCAACGCCATGTTTGGCAATGCTGCCAGCGTGCTGGTCGGTGACTACCTCTATAGCCGCTCCTTCCAGATGATGGCCGAACTCTCCAACCTGCGGGTGATGGAGATCCTCTCGGATGCAACCAACACCATCGCCGAAGGGGAAGTGTTGCAGCTGATGAACTGCAACGACCCGGATACCACCGAAGAGAGCTACATGACGGTCATCTACTGCAAGACCGCCAAGCTGTTCGAGGCCGCTACCCGACTCGCCGCCGTGCTGACCCATCAGCCGGAGCCCGTCGAACAGGCCATGACCGATTACGGCAAGTATCTGGGCACCGCGTTCCAGATCATTGATGACGTGATGGACTACTGCTCCCAGAGCGAAGAGATGGGCAAGAACGTCGGCGACGATCTGGCCGAAGGCAAACCGACCCTGCCGCTGCTGCGCGCCATGGAAGTGGGTAGTGCGGAAGAGCGCCAACTGGTGCGTGATGCCATCGAGCACCGCAACGGCATGGAGCATCTCGACCAGATCCTGGCCATTCTCGACCGCACCGGTGCGCTGGAGTACTCCCGCATGCGCGCAAGGGAAGAGGCGGACAAGGCCATTGCCGCGCTCGCCATCCTGCCTGACTCCCCGCACAAACAGGCGCTGGAAACACTGGCCCACATGGCGGTGCAGCGCAGTGCCTGAGTAAACGACATGCATGAAAAAAGAGGCCTTCGGCCTCTTTTTTATTGTCTGCTATCTGCTGAGCAGTGCATTTCGCCAGACTCAGCGACTCACCATCCAGAGGATCACGCTGCCAGCCACCAACAGCGAGCCGCCGATACGGCGTAGCTGCTCCGCCGGTTGTTCGCTCAACAGCCGCAGCATCTGCTGCCACACTCTTGGCATCAGAAACGGCCCCAACCCTTCAAACAGCAACAGCAGACCCAGCCCCGTCAGTATGGATGTCATCATTCTGCCCCTCTCCCGTCAAAAACCATTGACCCCGTTTGTTTGGCAGACAAATAAAAGGGCCTGACAAAGCAGGCCCCTGGCAAAACAACTCCCGACACTTACTGCTTGGTGCCTTCAGGAGACTTGAAGTAACGGAAAAACTCGCTATCCGGCTTGAGCACCATCAGGTCATTGCCACCGGCGAAGCTCTTGCGATAGGCCTCCATACTGCGCACGAAGCTGAAAAACTCGGGGTCTTTCTTGTAGCTGTCAGCATAGATTTTGGCGGCTTCCGCATCCCCTTCACCGCGCAGTTGACGAGCGTTACTCTCTGCATCAGCGATCATCACGGTCACTTTGCGATCGATATCGGCCCGCAGGATCTCGGCCTGCTCACGCCCCTGGGAGCGATGCTCACGGGCCACGGCAGTACGCTCGGCCCGCATCCGCTGGTAAATGGAGTTGGACACTTCCACCGGCAGGTTGATCTGCTTGATCCGCACATCCACCACCTTGATGCCGAGCTCGGAGGAGCGCGCCATCTTCATCAGAGCATCTTCCATCACGGTACTGCGTTCACCGGAGACGATATCCTTGATGGTACGATTACCGATCTCGGAGCGCAGACCGTTGTTGATTTTGCGCTTGAGCAGATCCTCGGCCTGCAACTTGTTGCCACCACCGGTTGCCAAGTAGTACTTGGAGAAGTCCTCGATCTTCCATTTCACATAGGAATCGATGATCAGGTCTTTCTTCTCGGAGGTGACAAAACGGTCAGCCTGGCTGTCGATGGTCTGGATGCGTGCATCCATTTTGCGAACCTGGTCGATGAGCGGCACCTTGAAGTGCAGGCCCGGTTCATAGAGGCGGGGTTCACCGGAGTCAACCCGCTTCACCTTGCCGAACTGCACCACAATCCCCTTCTGGCCTTCATCAACGATAAAGACAGAGGAGAAGCAGACCATGGCCGCGACAGCGATTACACCAATAGCTAGCTTTTTCATCTATCAGTTTCTCCCTGAGCTGAAGCGGTCACCGCTACGCAGCGGCGTCGGAGTGGAGTTGGCGCCCTCGTTGGAAGCTGGCGTGGACTCGATGGTCGGCGCAGCAGCTGGACGCCCCTGCTGGACGCTCGCCTGCTTGCCAGCCAACTTGTCGAGCGGCAGATAGATCATGCTGTTGTTGCCAGCCGGCATGTCGACCACCACTTTATTGGCCTGCTGATAGAGCTCTTCCATGGTCTCCAGGTAGATACGATTGCGTGTCAGATCGGGCGCAGCTTGATACTGGGGCAGCAGCTCGTTGAAGCGGGCCACTTCACCCTGGGCTTTCAGCACAATCTGGGACTTGTAGGCTTCCGCTTCCTGCTCCAGACGCTTGACCTGACCACGGGCCTTCGGCTCGACTTCACGGGCATAGGCTTCGGCCTCGCGGATGAAGCGTTGCTCATCTTCCTGAGCGGCAATGGCGTCATCAAACGCATCCTTCACCTCTTCCGGCGGACGAGCCGGCAAGAAGTTGACGTCGACGATCTGCAGACCCATCTGGTAAGGCTCGATGATGCCATCAATCACCTGCCAGGTCTCCTGACGCACCTTCTCACGGCCGGTGGTCAGCACGTCGTCCATCTTGGTGTGGCCCACAACATAACGCAGGGCACTGTCGGTGGCCTGACTCAGGCTCTCGTCAGCATTCGTTACGCTAAACAGATACTGCTCGGGGTTGACGACACGGTACTGCACGTCCATCTCGACCCGCACCACGTTTTCATCCTGAGTCAGCATGAAACCGGAAGCAGGCAGCGAGCGCACGGACTCGACATCCACAGGGATCACCTTGTCGATAAAGGTGGGATTCCAGCGCAGACCCGGCTCGACAATATGGGAAAACTTGCCAAACCGCAGCACTGCACCACGTTCCGCTTCACGAATGGTGTAGAAGCCGCTGACAACCCACACCACCACAGCGATCACCAGTGCGATGGAGATACCAAAGCGACCGACATCACCACCGGATGTGCCACCACCAAACAGGCCCCCGAAGCGACGGCTCATCTTGCGCAGCATTTCGTCCAGATCAGGGGGCCCCTGATTCTTGCCGTTGTTCCCCCAAGGGTCACGGTCTTTGCCGTTGTTACCAGGCTCATTCCAAGCCATCAGCGTCTCCATTAATACTTGCGGATGGATATCACCTCTATCAGAACATCAATGTCTGATAAAGCGTTGTAAACTCTCACCTTCCTGCTTTACGAGGCGGTTCCAGTCGGCCACTTGCAAGCGGACTTCCAGCACGAAATCTCCCTCCTCGCTAAAGCCTTCCTGCTCAATGCCCTTCAACTGATAAAGCGCACTGCGCAATCTTGCTGCCGAGGGTGGCAACTGCAGGGTGTGGTGCACCATGGAGCCGGCCAGCAGTTCAGTCAGCGCCGTAAACAGATGCTCACAACCTTCACCAGTCTGAGCCGACAGCCAGACGCGCAATGGGCGCCCCTCGTCATCTCGCTCCAGACCAGCAGGACGATCCGCCAGCTTGTCGATCTTGTTGCAGATCATCAGCTGAGGCCTGTCGTCAGCTTCAATTTCGGCCAGCACCTGCTGCACGGAGTCGATATTCTCCTGCATCTGCTCATCGGCACAGTCCACCACATGCAGCAGCAGATCCGCTTCGCGGGTCTCCTGCAGGGTCGCTTTGAAAGCCGCGACCAGATCATGAGGCAAGTGCCGAATAAATCCAACCGTGTCAGCCAAAATCACATCACCCACATCCCGGATCACCAGTTTTCGCAGGGTCGGGTCCAGTGTTGCGAACAACTGGTCGGCAGCATACACGCTGGCAGCTGTAAGTTGGTTGAACAAAGTGGATTTTCCGGCGTTTGTGTAACCAACCAGAGAAACTGTCGGTACTTCGTTGCGGTTGCGGGCACGACGTCCCTGCTCCCGCTGCTTTGCTACCTTGTCGAGCCGGCGCAAAATCGCCTTGATGCGTTCCCGCAGCAGACGTCGGTCAGTTTCAAGCTGGGTTTCACCCGGACCACGCAGACCGATCCCGCCCTTTTGACGCTCAAGGTGGGTCCAGCCTCGCACCAGGCGAGTGGAAAGGTGGCGTAACTGGGCCAGTTCGACCTGCAGTTTACCTTCATGGGTTCGGGCGCGCTGGGCGAAGATGTCGAGGATCAGACCGGTTCTGTCCACCACCCGGCACTGGAACAGACGTTCCAGATTTCGTTCCTGGGCAGGAGTCAGGGCATGGTTGAAGATCACCACATCCGCATCCAGCATCTGGACCTGGGACGCGATCTCTTCAGCCTTGCCGCTGCCGACAAAAAATTTGGCACTGGGCGCACTACGACTGGTGGTGATGACCGCCAGCGCATTTACACCGGCAGAACTCACCAACATCTTGAGCTCTTCCAGATCCTCCCGCTCACCCTCATCACTGAAGTTGACATGCACCAGAACGGCCTGTTCGCCAGCTTCATAACGGTCAAACAAGCGCTTGCTCCTTAACAGGAATCATGATGAATCTGAGTTGGCGAGTCGACTCGCCCAGGGATATCACGCCTCGGCATCACCCTGTTCATCAGCCGCGCCACCCGGAGTGGGCTGGTGATGATTGACGGCACGGGCCGGTACGACAGTCGAGATGGCGTGCTTGTAAACCATCTGGCTCACGGTGTTTTTCAGCAGGATAACAAACTGGTCAAAAGACTCGATCTGACCTTGCAGTTTGATGCCGTTCACCAAATAGATAGAAACAGGAATCCGCTCACGGCGCAGCGCATTCAAAAACGGGTCTTGGAGAGATTGCCCCTTAGCCATTTTTCTTTTCCTTATAGTTTGTTGTTTTTAAACACCGAATATCAATATAACAACCTGATTATACAGGGAGTGTCAAGCCGCACCAGCGCGAGCAAGCACGAGGTCAAGATTGCCAGACTCACCAGATTCCAACCAGGTCACGTCGGGCCAGCCGCGCAACCAGGTCATCTGTCGTTTTGCCAATTGGCGTGTGGCAACAATGCCACGATAACGCATCTCATCATACCCCACTTCACCGCACAGGTAGTCCCACATTTGGCGATAACCCACACAGCGAATGGAGGGGAGATCCGGGGTCAGATCGCCGCGCGCCATCAGCGCACGAACCTCCTGTTCAAAGCCACCTTGCAGCATCTTGTCAAAGCGCTGTTCGATCCGCTGATGCAGCACGGCGCGATCGCTCGGGGCGATGGCAAACTGCTGCACCCGATAGGGCAAGCCCTCCCCCTGCACCTGCGTCAGCTCGGTAAGGGTCTTGCCGCTGATGCGGTAGACCTCCAGCGCCCGGGAGAGTCGCTGCGGGTCATTGGGGTGGATCCGCGCACCGGCCACCGGGTCGATGCGCACCAGCTCATCGTGCAGCGCCTGCCAACCGAGGCGGGCAGCCTCTTCCTCAATCCCGGCACGAATGGCGGGATCGGCAGAGGGCAGCGGGGACAATCCCTCCAGCAACGCCTTGAAATAGAGCATGGTGCCGCCTACCAGCAACGGAATGCGGCCACGGTCGGCGATCTCTTTCATCTCCCGCAGGGCATCCTTGCAAAAATCGGCTGCCGAATAGCTCACTGCGGGATCAAGAATGTCGATCAGCCGGTGCGGGGCACGTGCCAGTTCATCGGCGGTCGGCTTGGCCGTACCTATATCCATGCCGCGATAGATCAGCGCCGAATCGACGCTGATGATGTCGCAGGGCAGCGCCTGGCACAGTTCAATGGCGAGATCCGTCTTGCCGGAGGCCGTCGGCCCCATCAGAAAAATTGCGGTCGGCAAGTCACTCGCCATGTTCAAACTCCTCCAGCACGGTCGCCAGCGAAAGCGGGCGCACCATGCGAATGTCTGCCAGTTGGTCACTGAAATCGGTCACAAGTTCCGTCAGCAGACGACTGGCAGTTGAAAAATCGTATATCTTCTCGCGGCTTATCCCCTGCTCCACCAGCCATTGGCATAATACTTCAGCCTGCTGACCAGCATCACTGTCAGATCCGCCCTCGATAATTTGCAGCAATTCGGGTAACAGACGAACCAGATCGGTCTGGCGCAGCAGAGCCGGCACCCGAGTCAGGATCATGGTGTCGCGCCCCCCGCTTTTCAACTCCAGCCCCATCCGTTTCAGCAAACGTTCCTGCTCGGTCACCAGCGCGATCAAATTCTTCGGCAGCTTGAAGGAGACCGGCAGCAACAGTGGCTGGGCCGCCAGTCCCTGGCCCCAGGTCTCCAGCAGCCAGTGGCGTAGCAGCACCCGCTCGGCGCGTACCAGCGAGAGCAGCGCCAACTGATTATCCCGCTCGATCAACAGGTAGGCCTGCTCCACCAGTGTCAGGGCGCGACATCCCCCCTGTTTAGGTGACGGCACTGTGTCGGTGGACTGTGCGGGAGCAGCCTCAGCCGCAGTTGCGATAGGCAGCGTAGTGAGCAGAGCGCCCATGCCGCGCATCGCCTCCCGGCTTGGGAGCTCGGGCGGTTGATAATTGCTGGCTCGGCCAGCCCCACCGCCCCCCTCCCGTACCAGTGCAGGAGCCCGGTAGCTGTGCTCGGCACCGTACCATTCGGGACGTGGCACCTGACCGGGGTATTCAATCTGCGGACTGACCGGCAACTCGACCAGGGTTTCGGCCAGCGGAGTGTCCTGATGAGCGGTGCTCACCCCTTCGCGGCGCAGCGCAGTAAACAGCGCCTGAAAGATAAAGTCGTGGATCAGTCGCGCCTGATGGAAGCGCACCTCATGCTTGGCCGGGTGGACGTTGACATCCACCTGACGGGGATCCAGCTCGATATAGAGCACATAAGCGGCGAAGCGGTCGGGAGGCAGCAACTCATCATAGGCCTGACGAATGGCGTGGTTGATGAGCTTGTCGCGCATCATCCGGCCGTTGACATAGGTGTATTGCAGGTCGTTCTGCGGTCTTGCTCCCTCCGGAGTCGCCAGCCAGCCCCACAAACGCACATCGCTGTGTTCGCTCTCCACCGCCAGCGCATGGTGCATGAAGGGGGTGCCGCAAACGGCGGCGAGACGTCGCTCCTGCTCCGGCACGGTATTGGCGGTCTTGTACTGGCGCACCACCTTGCCATTGTGGCGTAGGATCAGGGTGGCATCGAAGCGGGAGAGCGCGATGCGGCGCACCAGCTCGTCGATATGGGCAAACTCGGTCTTTTCGCTGCGCATGAACTTGCGCCGCGCGGGGGTATTGAAGAAGAGATCCACTACCTCCACCGTGGTGCCCACCGGATGGGCCGCCGGCTTGATGGTGACGCTCATTTCGCGCCCTTCCGCCTGGGCTTGCCAGGCTTCGGACTGATCTGCAGTACGGGAGGTGAAGGTGAGACGGGAGACCGAGCTGATGGAGGCGAGCGCCTCGCCACGAAAGCCGAGGCTGTTGATCCCTTCCAGATCATCCAGCGTGGCCACCTTGGAGGTGGCGTGACGCGACAGCGCCAGCACCAGCTCGTCTTTGGCGACGCCACAGCCGTTGTCACGGATGCGGATCAGCTTGGCTCCCCCCTTGTCGATGTCGATCTCGACCCGATCGGCACCCGCATCCAGGCTGTTTTCCACCAGCTCTTTCACCACAGAAGAGGGCCGCTCCACCACCTCTCCGGCTGCAATCTGGTTGGCCAGAATGGGTGGCAAAATACGGATCGGCATCATTTACTCCTGAATTTCTATCTTGCGGATAGAGAGCCGTTCCACCACCTCTCCACCAACCGGAATCTGGTTGGCCAGGATAGGGGGCAATATACGGATCGGCATCACTTACTCCTGAATTTCAATCTTGCGGATAGAGAGCCGCTCCACCACCTCTCCACCAACCGGAATCTGGTTGGCCAGGATAGGGGGCAATATACG
>NZ_JAAKTL010000029.1:0-42686 GCF_049174415.1 Aeromonas sp. 601039 | reverse complement strand
GGAGCGGTAGTTCAGTCGGTTAGAATACCGGCCTGTCACGCCGGGGGTCGCGGGTTCGAGTCCCGTCCGCTCCGCCAATAATTTGAAGGCCTTCCCGATTGGGAAGGCCTTTTTGCTATGGGCGATTTTGTCCATAAGACCCACAGATTTGCACACCAGAATCGACACAAAGCCCGGCTTCATAACCGGGGTTTTGTATTTTTAGCGTGTTAAACAGCCAACGTTTGGTTTTTACCTGCCAAAAGAGAGCCAGATAGCCGTTTATTTCCACCATTTTCTGGCTATATCTGAGCCTTATCAGTTTCATTCACAGCCATTTGAACAGCTCTACAGATGGTCAAATCAGCCTTCTGCTGCCTGCTGACTACAGGGAAGTTCCATATTGACCACCCCCTCTTCCATCTGCACGTCGATCTTGAAGCCAAGTCGCTTGGCGAGGTTGACCATGCCACGATTGCTGGGCATGGTCATGCCGGATAGCTGGCCAATCCCCTGTTCTTTGGCGTAGCGGATGATCTTCTCCATCATCAATTTGCCGAGCCCCACCCCTTTCAAGTCCGATCGCACCAGAATGGCAAACTCGGCATCGCTCTGGTCCGGGGTCGAAATAGCGCGTACCACGCCGAGGATCTGATCCTGCAGCTCGCCACCTTGCCCCACCGCTACGAAGGCCATCTCCCGGTCGTAATCGATCTGGGTCATGCGAGCCAGCTCTTCATGCCCCAGCTCGCCCACATCGGCAAAGAAGCGTTTGTATCTGTCTTCATCGGAGACCTGCAGCACGAACTGCTTGTGAGCCGGTTCATCTTCCGGCCGGATCGGGCGCAGCAGGATATGGCGCTGATCCTTAAGCCAGGCACCTTCCTCCAGTTCGGTAGGATAGGGGCGGATCGCCAGTCGGTTGCTGGTTGTGATGGCGGGGTCAGCCAGCGTGAGGCTGGCATCCAGTACCACCATCTCGGCGCCGCATGCTTGCAGCGGGTGCAGGTCCAGCTCCTGAATCTCCGGAAAGGCGAGCAATAGCTCGGAGAGCTGGCAAAGCACTTGGCCCAAGGCATCAATATCCAGTCGTTCCGGCGTCGCCTGTTCGCGGATCTTGCGGCTCTTGAGGGCACCGATGATCTGATAACGTGCCAGTGCCTGATTGAGCGGTGGCAAGGCTGCTACCATCTCCTGCGGTTCGGCGCCCGACTCACCCAGCAGGATGACGGGGCCAAAGATGGCGTCTTGCTGGATCCGCACCCGCAGCTCCAGGCCGCCGCTGCGGCGGGCCATGCGTTGCACCAGCAAGCCTTCGATGCGGGCGCCCGGATCGTGTTGTCTGACCCGATCCAGAATGGCATCTGCGGCTTGCGCCACTTCTGCCGAGGTGCGCAGATTGAGCACCACCCCGTGTACGGCAGACTTGTGTTGGATGTCGGGTGAGCGCAGTTTCACTGCCACCGGATAGCCGATCTGCTCGGCGGTCAGGGTCGCCTCGATGGCATCGGTGACGATCCAGGTTGGCAGGGTCGAGAGGCCGGCAGCCTGCAAAATTGGATGCACCAGATGGGTATCCAGCCTCAGCTGCTTGCGCTCCTGCGCCTGACGGACCAGATGTTGGCAGAGCTCGACATTGAGCTGGTTGCCATGCAGTGATGCCGGTGTCTCCATCAATTGCTTCTGGTTGCGGCGGTATTCCACCATGTGCATGAAGGCGGCCATGGCACTTTCCGGCGTGCGATAGGTCGGGAAACCTGCCTCGGTAAAGAGTTTGCGACCCTCCTGCGCCGAGTATTCGCCCGCCCAGTTGGTGAGGATATTGAAACGGCGCGCTCTGGGATGCTGTTTCAGATGGGCGATAAGATGGCTGGCCAGCGGTGCATTCGGTGCTGTGAGCGAGGGTGCGTGGATGATCAGGATGGCGTCGATGCCATCTTCCTGCAACACGTTGTCCAGCGCCTCCTGATAGGTGGTGATGGTAGCATCGCTGCCAATATCGAGCGGCGGGCGAGCCAGCTTGCCGCCCCGCTCCAGCAGCACATCCACCGCCATATTGGCCAGCCCGCGGCCGTTGGAGATGATGGCGAGCCGCTCTCCCTTGAGGGTCATGGAGTGGCTCAAGGTTTCTACCGCGGCAAACAGTTCGTGGGTATCCCGTACCCGCAACATGCCGGCGCGGCGGATGGCGGCATCATAGACGTTGTCGAGACCGTGGGCCGGTTCGTGGCGCCCGCTTTTCAGCACCAGGATCGGCTTGTTGCGCGAGGCTGCCCGCGCAGCCGAGAGAAAGTGGCGGGCGTCGTGCAGCTTGTCCATATAGATCAAGATGGCACGGGTGACGCTGTCGCGGGAGAGCTGATCCAGCAGCTGGCCGAAGTCGATATCGCAGTGATCGCCAAGTGAGATAAAGGCGGAAAAGCCCAGTTCATGCTGCTTGGCCCAATCCAGAATGGTGGTGCTGACGGCGGCGGATTGCGAGAGAAAGGCGACCTGCCCCGGCTTGGCGGCAATGGGTGAAAAGCTGGCGTTGATCCCTTGGCCGGGTAGCAGCATTCCCATGCTGTTGGGGCCGAGCAGGCGAATGCCGTATTGTTGGCAGACCCGTTTCAGCTCCAGCCGCTCCTCGGGGGAAAAGTCGGCGGCCAGTATGATGGCTGCACCAGAGCCCTTATGGCCGAGCGCTTCCAATAGTGGCAAGACTCGTTCCCGTCTGGTGCAGATGATGGCGAGATCTGGGATCAGCGGCAGGCTGGCAATATCGGGATAGGCCAGCACGCCGGCGATGGCCTTGTTGCGCGGAGTGACCGGGAGGATGGGCCCTTTGAATTGGCCTGCCAGCAGGTGACGCACGATCACATGACCCGCCTTGAGCGGGTCGGTCGAGGCGCCGATCACGGCGATTGATTGGGGTTTGAACAGCCGATCCAGACCGCTTGCTTTCATGGGCACTCCCGACAAAAGGGGGAAGATACCAGTCTAATACGCCTTTGCTGCGGGTTCTGTGACCGGCTCCCGATCACCGTTTGTTCAGGGCATTGGCACGCAGATAAAAGCGCAGTTCGCCCTGTACCCGACGAATGGCTCCCAGGTAGCGTTCCTGCAGATAGATATCCTGCTCCCTATCCAGCGCCGTGCTGGGCACCCCCATACTTTGCAGATACTCGTCAAACAGGGTAGAACCCTTGATCTCTACCAGATGCTGTTTCATGGCTCTCCTCCCTGCGCCTTGGTGTTTGTTGATGAATGCCTAGTCTGCGATGAGCTGCATGGTTTGCCTATTGTCACTTTTGACACGAGAGCGCTCACACATCTTTCAGAGAGGGCACCGTTGAGCCGCTGGCTGGCGTTATAGTATGGCGAGGAGAATGAGGTGCATGAGGAGCGGATGGTGCACGGGATGATCAGAGTCTGGTGGTGGTGTATGGGATTGTGGGCGGTTGGCGTATCGGCAGCCGAGCAGCCTATCCGCGCCTGGAATCTGTTGCTGGATCACCCCAACCCCGCCGTCGTCCAGTTGCTGCGGCTCTCTCTCGATCTCACCGTACCGGAGTATGGCCCCTACCAGCTGGTCCCCAGCCCCCAGATGGAGCAGGGGCGGGCTGTGAAGGAGTTGCGTAGTGGCGAGCTGGTTCAGATTGGCGTCTTTGCCCCGGATGGTGAACGGGAACGAGAGCTGTTGGCGGTCCACATTCCGCTGGCCAAGGGGCTGCTGGGGTGGCGGGTGTGTCTTGTTCGGCAGGGTGACGAGGGGCGTTTTGCTGCGATCGGCTCGTTGGTGGACTGGCATCGCGCCGGACTCTCCATCGGTCAGCACAGATCCTGGCCCGATACCCAGTTGCTCAAGGCCAACGGCCTAAAGGTGACGGTGGGCAATCTTTATGAGGCGCTTTTCAACATGCTGCGCAAGAAGCGTTTTGACTGCTTCCTGCGCTCGGTCATCGAGATCGAGGATGAACTCAGGCAGCACCCGGATCTGGCCATCGAGCCTCGTCTGGTATTTCGCTATCCGCTAGCGCTGCTCTTCTTTGTCTCGCCCAACTATCCGGAGCTGGCGCAGCGTATCGAGCTCGGCCTGCAGCGGGCACGGCAATCGGGCGCTTTTGATCGGGTTTTTGAAGAGGGATTTGGCAGCACCATTCGGCGGCTAAAACTGGATGAGCGGGTGCGCCTCGAGCTGCACAATCCCGACCTGCCGTTGCCCAGTCGCGTCATGATGGCTGATCCGGCACTCATCTATAAACCGGTGTCAGCGCAGTGAACCCTGATTCTGCGCGGTATCCCAGAAGGCGCGGATCAATGGCTCCTCCAGCCGCTTCTTGAGTACCCCGATCCCCACATCAAATGGCTTGAAGGCGGGCTTGAGGTCGATGATCCGTACCTTGTCGCCGAGCGGGCTGTGGTCGATCACCGCCGCCGGTACCAGCCCCACGCCACAGCCGAGCGCCACCATGGCGACAATCCCCTCGTTCCCCGCCACTTCGGCATAGATGTTGGGGGCTATCCCCTTGTTGCGAAACCACTGATCGCTGCGTTTACGGGCCAGTCCCTGCTCGGAGAGGATGACTGGCAGCTGCTCCCAATCCGGCTCCCCTTGACGGAACCACTGGTTCAGCTGCGGGGCATTGCGCGGCGCGATGAAGACCAGCGGCACCAGCTGCAGGCTGGCAAATTCGAGTTTGGCCGGCAGGGCATCGGGGCGGGCGGCGATAGCGAGATCGGCCTCGTCGGCCAGGATCTTGTCCACCGCCAGCGCCGGGTCGCCGGTCTCCAGCTTGATCTCCAGCTGGGGGTAGCGGCGGCGAAAGCGCTCCAGCACCTCGGGCAGCAGAAAGTAGCTGGCAGTGACCGAGCAGAACACGCGCAGCCGTCCCTGCAGTGGTTCATCGCTGCGTTTGAGCTCCTGCTTGAGCTGACGCCACTCCTGCAACAGGCCGCCGCCAAACTCCCGCAGCTTCTCGCCGGCGGGGGTGAGCCGTACCGAGCGGTTATCTCGCTCGAACAGGATACAGCCGGTCTCCTGTTCCAGTCGCTGGATGGCGCGACTCAGGGTGGAGGGGCTGACCGCCATGGCATCGGCACTCTTGCCGAAGTGGAGGGAGTCGGCGAGGTGGAGAAACAGCTCGAGATTGCGAAGGTCCATTGATCACTTCCTGCTGCAGTCAGGGCATAAATTCATGTTGTATCGTCCGGTTCCGGCAATCGCATCCCCGCACAATTCAGCGGCAATATTGCCGAAACGGGGCGTGCATGGGGCGCAATTGCCAAGAATCATCTTTCAATTATTGCAACGTACTATTTCGAATATATCAGTTCAGGCAATAAGTGTCCCGCGCTATAGTGGTTCAGACAACGCCGCTACTCGGCATGGAATCAATCGAACGGAGCAATCACCATGGCTAACTATTTCAACACCTTGAACCTGCGTCAGCAGTTGGCCCAACTGGGCAAGTGTCGTTTCATGCAGCGCGAAGAGTTCGCGGACGGCTGCAACGTGCTGAAGGGCAAGAAGGTGGTGATTGTGGGCTGTGGTGCCCAGGGGCTGAACCAGGGTCTGAACATGCGCGACTCCGGGCTGGATATCTCCTACGCCCTGCGCAAGGCCGCCATCACCGAGAAGCGTGCCTCCTGGCAGAAAGCCACCGACAACGGCTTCGCGGTCGGTACCTATGAAGAGCTGATCCCGACTGCCGATCTGGTGCTGAACCTGACTCCGGACAAGCAACACTCCGACGTGGTCAAAACCGTGATGCCGCTGATGAAGCAGGGCGCCGCGCTGGGTTACTCCCACGGCTTCAACGTGGTGGAAGAGGGTCAGCAGATCCGCTCCGATATCACCGTCGTGATGGTGGCGCCCAAGTGCCCGGGCACCGAGGTACGTGAAGAGTACAAGCGCGGCTTCGGTGTACCGACCCTGATCGCCGTTCACCCGGAGAACGATCCCAAGGGCGAAGGCATGGCCATCGCCAAGGCGTGGGCCTCTGCCACCGGTGGCGACCGTGCCGGCGTGCTGGAGTCCTCCTTCGTAGCGGAAGTGAAATCTGACCTGATGGGCGAGCAGACCATCCTCTGCGGCATGCTGCAAGCAGGTTCCCTGCTCTGCTACGACAAACTTGTTGCCGAAGGCACCGACCCGGCCTACGCCGGCAAGTTGATCCAGTTCGGCTGGGAGACCATCACCGAAGCCCTGAAACAGGGTGGCATCAGCCTGATGATGGACCGCCTCTCCAACCCGGCCAAGCTGCGCGCTTTCGAGCTCTCCGAGCAGCTCAAGACCCTGATGCGCCCGCTGTTCGAGAAGCATATGGACGACATCATCGCCGGTGAGTTCTCCCGCGGCATGATGGCCGATTGGGCCGAAGATGACGTCAAGCTGTTCACCTGGCGTGAAGAGACCGGTAAATCCGCCTTCGAAAACGCCCCGGCGTTTGCAGGCAAGATTGCCGAGCAGGAGTACTTCGACAATGGCGTGGTGATGGTGGCCATGGTCAAGGCGGGTGTCGAGCTGGCGTTCGAGACCATGGTGGCTTCCGGTATCTACGAGGAGTCCGCCTACTACGAATCCCTTCACGAGTTGCCGCTGATCGCCAACACAGTTGCCCGCAAGCGTCTGTACGAGATGAACGTGGTCATCTCCGACACCGCCGAGTACGGCAACTACCTGTTCGCCAACGCCGCCGTGCCCTTGCTGCGCGAGCACTTCATGCCGACCCTGAAGGCGGGTGATCTGGGTGCCAGCAAGGCGGAAGGGCAGAGCGTGGATAACCTGGCGCTGCTGGCGGCCAACGAAGCGACCCGCAACCATCCGATCGAAAAAATCGGTCAGGTACTGCGTGGCTACATGAAGGACATGAAACGCATCGCTGTTGGCGGTTAAGCCTGCATCGGGCTGGATGATGAAGGGGCGGGGATGACGATCCCCGTCGCCGGTCGGACTGGACACCCGACCGGCCAGCCAGAAAAATCAGCCTGACAATCATAAAAAAGCCCCGCTCATCGAGCGGGGCTTTTGCATTCAGAAAGGTCTGATAAATCAGGCTTTCCACGCTTTCCAGGTGTTGATCAGACCGTTGGTGGAGCAGTCGTGGCTGGTGACAGCCTCGTTGTTGCCCAGCTCCGGCAGGATCTTGTTGGCCAGCTGTTTGCCCAGCTCCACACCCCACTGGTCGAAGGAGAAGATGTTCCAGATTGCGCCCTGTACGAAAATCTTGTGCTCGTACATGGCGATCAGGGCACCCAGGGTTTTCGGGGTCAGGCTCTTGAACAGGATGGAGTTGGTCGGGCGGTTGCCTTCGAACACCTTGAACGGCACCAGATCCTTGACCTGCTCCAGGGTTTTGCCTGCAGCCAGGAACTCGGCTTCAACCTCTTCCTTGCTCTTGCCGAAGGCCAGTGCCTCGGTCTGGGCGAAGAAGTTGGCCAGCAGTTTCGGGTGGTGATCACCGATCGGGTTGTGGCTGATGGCCGGCGCCAGGAAGTCACAGGGGATCAGCTTGGTGCCCTGATGGATCAGCTGGTAGAAAGCGTGCTGGCCGTTGGTGCCCGGCTCACCCCAGATGATGGGGCCGGTCTGGTAGTCAACCGGCTTGCCGTTGCGATCCACGTACTTGCCGTTGGATTCCATGTTGCCCTGCTGGAAGTAGGCAGGGAAGCGGTGCATGTACTGATCGTACGGCAGGATGGCTTCGGACTCGGCACCGTAGAAGTTGTTGTACCACAGGCCAATCAGCGCCAGCAGCACCGGCACGTTCTGCTCATAGGAGGCAGTGGCGAAGTGCATATCCATCTCGAAGGCGCCTTGCAGCAGGGCTTCAAAGTTCTCGAAACCGACAGACAGGGCGATGGGCATGCCGATGGCAGACCAGGAGGAGTAGCGGCCGCCAACCCAGTCCCAGAACTCGAACATGTTGTTGGTGTCGATACCGAACTCGGCCACGGCCTTGCCGTTGGTGGAGAGGGCAGCAAAGTGCTTGGCAACGTGGGCCTTGTCACCGGCGATGTTGATGAACCAGTCGCGGGCGGTCAGGGCGTTGGTCATGGTCTCCTGAGTGGTGAAGGTTTTGGAGGCCACCAGGAACAGGGTGGTTTCCGGATCGATCTTCTTCAGGGTTTCGGCGATGTGGGTGCCATCGACGTTGGAGACGAAGTGCATCTGCAGGTGGTTTTTGTAGGGACGCAGTGCTTCGGTGATCATCACAGGGCCCAGGTCAGAGCCACCGATACCGATGTTGACCACGTGCTGGATCGCTTTGCCGGTGTAGCCTTTCCACTCGCCGGAGATGATCTTCTCGCAGAAGCCCTTCATCTTGGCCAGTACGGCGTTCACTTCCGGCATCACATCCTTGCCGTCGCACTCGATGGGGCGGTCGGAGCGGTTGCGCAGGGCCACGTGCAGTACGGATCGCCCTTCGGTCATGTTGATCTTGTCGCCATTGAACATGGCATCGATCGCGCTGCGAAGATCGGTCTCTTTGGCCAGATCAATCAGCAACTTGAGGGTTTCTTCGGTGATCAGGTTCTTCGAGTAATCAACCAGGATGTCGCCGCCGAAGGTGAGGGAAAACTTGTCAAAGCGCTTCGGGTCCTGTGCGAACAGATCCTTGAGTCGGGTCTCTTTGTTTGCTGCAAAGTGGGCTTCCAGTGCCTGCCAGGCCTGGGTTTGGGTTGGATTGATGTTTTTCATAGGATTCCTGAAATGCCAAGTTGTGTTTGAACCTTGCAGGCAAGGTCCCGCCAAACCTTATTATCCGAGCATTATAGCGAGCCGGCCGGGCGGCCCGTGTAACAGAGTTTTACCGATTGTCTTTTACCGCAATGGGGCAACCGTCGGGAGTATACAACCAGAACATCGGGATTATGAGTCACGAAAGCAAGGGGGATCTTGCGCTCGCTCATGATTGGGGCTGGCCCGCAGCTCTGAAATTGTTTTCATTCAGCCGGCCTGATTATGCAGCGGATGGCGTGCCAGAAATGACAATGCCAGCCCGAAGGCTGGCATTGTGGGTTGCTGCTTTACCGCGATCATGCCTGCGGTTTTTGCATGTGCATCACCATCTGCGGGAAGGGGATCTCGATCCCTTCGGCATCAAAGGTGAGTTTCACCTTCTCGTGGAAGTCGAACCAGACACCCCAGTAGTCGCCGGTCTTGACCCACGGGCGCACCACGATATTGACCGAGGAGTCGGCCAGCGCGGCGACGGCGATGGTAGCGGCCGGATCCTTCAGGATGCGCGGCTCTTCGTTCACCAGACGCTCAAGGATCTGCTTGGCCTTGCGCAGGTCGGAGCCGTAGCCGATACCGAAGGTCATGTCGACGCGGCGGGTATCCATGCGGGAGTAGTTGACGATGGTGCCGTTGAGGATGGCGGAGTTCGGAACGACCACCATCTTGTTGTCACCGGAGGTGAGGGTGGTGGTGAATAGCTGAACGGATTGCACCACGCCAGACGTGCCTGCCACTTCGATAAACTCGCCCGCCTTGATGGGGCGGAAGATGATCAGCAGGAAGCCAGCGGCAAAGTTGGAGAGCGAGCCTTGCAGCGCCAGACCGATGGCCAGACCGGCGGCACCGATAATGGCGACGAAGGAGGCGGTCTGGACGCCGACCCGGCCCAGCGCGGCGATCACCACGAACACCAGGATGGCGTATTTGAGGATGCTGCCAACGAAGTGGGTGACGGTGGTGTCGAGCTTGCGCGCCTGCATCACTTTTACCACGCCACCGCTGAGCAGATTGGCTGCGATATAGCCGACCAGCAGGGTGAGCAGGGCGGCCGCGATGTTGACGGCATACTCGATCAGCAGGCCCTGGTTATTGACCAGCCAGGTCTGCGCTTCGGTAATGATTTCGGGTTCCATAGGATGTCCTTTCGGGTGCTAAAGGTTTATGGCGCATGAATCTAACATCGCAGCGCGACAGTCCGGGTCGCATCTGGTGCTTATTTTACTGCCATAAAAAACTGCCACAAAAAAGAAGGGAGGCCAAGGCCTCCCTTCTTCAAGCTAGGTGAAAAGCGCTGCCGATCAACTTTGTAGCAGTTGACTGCGAATAAATTGCCACTGATCCTCAAAGCCGGCGGTGGGCTTGAGCTTGAACTCGGAGCGGACGAACTGACTGATGCGACCTTCGGTGTAGGCCAGCAGCAGATTGGCCAGCATGGTCTCATCGAGCTGGAAGCCCTGACCCTCGCGCAGTCGCTTCTCGCGCAGCACCTGTTTGATCTGGGTCTCCAGCTTGTCGAACAGGATGCTGATGCGGTCTCGCAACCGGTCATGCTCCCCCAGCAGGGCATCGCCGTTGAGGATGCGGGTAATGCCGGGATTGCGCTCGGCGAACACCAGCAGCAACTGCAGGATGTGGTGGCAGCGCGCCATGGTGTCTTTCTCTTCCGCCATGATCAGATTGACCCGTGACAGCAGGGAATCCTCGATAAAGTCGATCAGCCCCTCGAACATCCGCGCCTTGCTGGGAAAGTGTCGATAGAGGGCAGCTTCAGATACGCCGACCTCGGCCGCCAGACGGGCCGTGGTGATACGCTGCCCCGGACTGGTTTCCAGCATATGGGCGAGCGCCTGCAGGATCTGATCGCGCCGACTCTGTTTCTGATTACTGCTTGCCATGGATTCCCCTAAAAAAACAATGGCTTGATTCTGTTATTAGGCACCGCCCATCAGGTTGGTGTGGTCTGTTATTGACGACCGGAAGAACCAAAACCGCCTTCGCCCCGTTCGCTCTGGTTGAACTCATCGACCAGTTGGAAGGTGGCCTGAACCACCGGCATGATTACCAGCTGGGCGATACGCTCGCCGGGTTGCATGGTGAACTCATCCTTGCCGCGGTTCCAGACCGAGACCATCAGCTGACCCTGATAGTCGGAATCGATCAGACCGACCAAGTTGCCCAGCACGATGCCGTGCTTATGGCCGAGACCGGAGCGGGGCAGAATGGTGGCACACAGACCCGGATCCTGAATGTGAATAGCCAGACCGGTCGGTACCAGAGTGGTATCGCCCGGAGCCAGAGTCAGCGGTGCATCCAGCAGGGCACGCAGATCCATGCCGGCAGAGCCGGGAGTGGCGTAGGCGGGCAGCGGGTACTCGGTACCGATACGGGCATCCAGAATCTTCAGTTCAATTTGTGTTGTCATGAATCGCTTTTTCAGTTGGATCTTGTGTTGGCGCCCCTCTTGGCAAGGCGGGGCGCCGTGAGTCTTGTTCTTTCGGGGCGCTTAGCGCCGATAGTGACACGCAATCAGGGCAACCAGATGACGGGCCAGCGTCAGCTTGTCGGCCAGCGGCAGAGGCGCCTGGCCCCCTTGCCAGAACACGGTCAGGGCGTTGTCATCGGCGTTGAAGCCTTGCCCCTCGCGGGATACATCGTTGGCGGCGATCATGTCCAACCGCTTTCGCTGCAATTTATCGAGGGCGTATTGTTCCACATCCACGGTTTCGGCGGCAAATCCGACGGTGAAGGGTTTGTCTGGAAGGGCGCCGACGGCAGCAATGATGTCGGGATTTTTCACCAGCTTCACCACCATCTGATCGTTGTCACCGGTCTTCTTGATCTTCTGGCTGGCGACCTGCTCGGGGCGGTAGTCGGCCACCGCAGCGCAACCGATGAAGAGATCGCATTCTCCCACCCGGCTCATCACCGCCTGATGCATCTGTTCGGCGCTCTCGACATCGATGCGGGTGACGCCCACAGGTGTAGCCAGCGTTACCGGGCCGCTCACCAGCGTCACCTCGGCGCCCGCTTCACGAGCGGCGCGGGCGATGGCAAAGCCCATCTTGCCGGAGCTGTGGTTGCTGATGTAGCGCACCGGATCGAGCGCCTCGCGGGTCGGACCGGCGGTCAGCAGTAGCTTGACGCCCGCCAGCAAGGGCTCGGCGGCCAGCTGCTGGCAGCAGCGCTCCACCAGTTCGAGGGGATCCAGCATCCGGCCCGGGCCCACATCGCCACAGGCCTGGCTGCCGGCATCCGGCCCCCACAGCAGGACGCCGCGGCTGGCCAGGGTCTTGAGATTGGCTTGGGTGGCTGCGTTGAGGTACATCTGCTGGTTCATGGCGGGCGCCAGGGCGACCGGTGCCGGGGTGGCCAGACAGAGGGTGGTGAGCAGTTCGTCGGCCATGCCGGCCGCCATACGCGCCATCAGGTTGGCGCTGGCGGGGGCGATCAATACCAGATCGGCCCACTTGGCCAGCTCGATATGGCCCATGCCCGCTTCGGCAGCCGGATCCAGCAGGCTGTCCGCCACCGGATGGCCGGAGACCGCCTGCAGGGTCAGTGGCGTGATGAACTCCTTGGCGGAGCGGGTCATCACCACCCGCACCTCGGCACCCTGATCTTTCAGACGGCGTACCAGCTCGGCACTCTTGTAGGCGGCGATCCCGCCGCTGACACCCAACAGGATGCGTTTATCGGCCAATCTCATCTGCTGTTTCTCTATCCGGCTCACTTTGACTGGTCGGCTAAGATACCACAGGCAGGGGATGACGACAGGGGTTGGCATCAAGGGGTTGTGGCGGGGAACACGCAAATATTTGCTATGTTTTTCCTCAACAGGGAGAGAGGAGAGACAAATGAGCATCAAGGAGTGGCCGGAAGATGAACGTCCCAGAGAGAAGCTGCTGCGACAGGGGCCGACGGTGCTCAGCGATGCCGAGCTGCTTGCCATCTTCCTGCGTACCGGCGTCAATGGCCTGAGTGCGGTCGATCTCTCCCGTAACCTGTTGAATCAGTTCGGATCGCTGCGCAATCTGCTGGGTGCGGATCAGCGCGCTTTCTGCGAGGCCCACGGCCTTGGCCCGGCCAAATATGCCCAGTTGCAGGCGGTGCTGGAGATGGCCAAACGCCATCTGGCGCAGCAGTTGCAAAGGGGTGATGCCCTCACCTCGCCCCAGCTGACCCGCGACTATTTGCAAGCCCAGCTGCGGGATCGGCCGCGCGAAGTGTTTGCCCTGCTGTTGCTCGACAATCAGCACAGAGTCATTCAATTTGTTGAGCTTTTTTTCGGCACAATCGATTCGGCGAGCGTCTGGCCAAGAGAAATCGTGCAGATCGCGCTCAAACATAATGCAGCCGCGGTGATTCTGGCGCATAATCACCCGTCCGGCGTCGCCGAGCCCAGTCGGGCCGACCGCCAGATCACGGATCGGATCACGGCCGCCTTGGCCCTGATCGATATCAGAGTGCTGGATCACTTGGTGATCGGTGACGGCATCACGGTTTCTTTCGCCGAGCGCGGTTGGTTATGACTGTGCTCTGGCGCCGTATTAGTTGATCTTTGATCACGGATGCTGTATAAAATGCCGCCTTCTGTTTGCCCCGCAATCGAAGGCCAGCGGGGCAGATATTTGCTCGAGCAATGAAGTAAGATTTGGAGAGACTGACATGTCTAGAGTATGCCAAGTAACCGGCAAGCGCCCGGCAGTTGGTAACAACCGTTCGCACGCTAACAACGCTACCAAGCGTCGTTTCCTGCCGAACCTGCACACTCACCGTTTCTGGGTTGAGAGTGAAAAACGCTTCGTAAGCCTGCGCGTATCCGCAAAAGGCATGCGTATCATCGACAAGCGTGGCGTTGAAGTGGTTCTGGCTGAACTGCGCGCCAGCGGTGTTAAGGTATAAGGAATTAGATCATGGCTAAAGGTATTCGCGAGAAAATTCGCCTGAACTCCAGCGCCGGTACTGGTCACTTCTATACCACTACCAAAAACAAGCGCACCATGCCCGAAAAAATGGAGATCAAAAAGTTTGATCCCGTTGTTCGTCAGCATGTGATCTACAAGGAAGGCAAAATCAAGTAATTACTTGATGCTGCATTCCCAAAAACCCGGCTTCGTGCCGGGTTTTTTTATGCGCCGAATTCAGTACACTGCCGGTTCAAAGGGAGGCTTGCCATGTTCAAATTGAGCCGCAAAGGCTGGAATAACGTGATCATCGTGGTGGTGCTGATCGTGATCACCCTGTTGCATCGTATGGAGTTGGCCCAGCAGGAGAATAGCGCCAAGCGCGCTCGCCCCTTGCTGCCTGATGAGGCTGTGGTGCTCACCTGGCAGGGGCCGAGCTGGCAGATTGAGCGGATCGGTCAGGGCTGGCGCAGCGGGCCGGATCTGGGGCTCGACAGCGCGCAGCTGGATGCCCGGCTGGCACGTTGGCAGGGCTGGTTGTTACCCCCCGGTGAAGCGGTACGCGGTGCGCCGGTGACCATCAAGGTGTGGATTGCTGGCCAGAACGATCCGGTCGAGATCGGCCTCTATCAGAATAGCGGTCAGTATGGTGCCCAGCTGCCGTCCGGTCTCTGGCTCGCCCTCACAGCCGAGCAGTATCGCGATCTGCTGCGCCCTGCCCCCTGAGTTCCTTTTCCTTGCGAGGTACCCATGCCTGAATTGCCAGAAGTTGAAGTCAGCCGTCAGGGGATCTCCCCCTGGCTCACCGGTATCAAGGTGACGCGCGTGGTGGTGCGGGATGGCCGCCTGCGCTGGCCGATCCCCGGTGAGATTCAGGAGCTGGTGGACCTCACCATCCATCGGGTGCGCCGCCGTGCCAAATACCTGCTGCTGGAGACCGATTTCGGCACCGCCATCCTTCATCTGGGGATGTCCGGCAGCCTGCGGGTACTGGATATCGGCACCCCGGCCGAGAAGCACGACCACGTGGATATCGAGCTGGAGAATGGCAAGCTGCTGCGGCTAAACGATCCGCGCCGCTTCGGCGCCCTGCTCTGGACCAGGGAACCGGCCGAAGCCCATACGCTGCTCGCCAAGCTGGGGCCCGAGCCGCTCACCGATGCCTTCAGTGCTGATTACCTGCAGGGGCGTGCCAAGGGGCGCAGCACTGCCATCAAGCAGTTCCTGATGGACAATCAGGTGGTGGTCGGGGTAGGCAACATCTACGCCAACGAGGCGCTCTATGCCGCCGGCATTCACCCCAAACGGGCGGCGGGCAATATCAGCGCCGAGCGGCTGGGAACCCTGGTGGCCGAGATCAAGCGGGTGTTGGCCGAAGCCATCCGGCAGGGCGGCACCACCCTCAAGGATTTCACCAGTGCCGATGGCAAGCCAGGCTATTTCGTGCAGCAGTTGCAGGTCTACGGCCGTGGCGGTCAGCCCTGTTTCCACTGTCACACCCTGCTGACCGAGACAAGAATGGGGCAGCGTACCACGGTTTTTTGCAGTCATTGCCAGCGCTGAGCGTACTTTTTTCCCCGATCCGGGGGAAGTTGTAACAGCATATTTCCAGGCTGTTGAATATTTGCGCAGTCATTACTAGTATCAGCGGCCGTTCAGGCGGTTTGAGAACTAGAAATGACTTTAAAATCAATAGACTGGGAGTATCTATCCCGGCAGGAGCGCTATTGCGCAAAATCCATGGCCCGCTTCCTCTATCCCGAGGGGTGCGAGCGCCAAACCTTCAATCGCGGCAAGTTTGTGCTGCGCAGCCTGCTCTATCGCAAGTCGTTGAGCCGGGTCTTCAGCCTGTTTCAGTGCGACTCGCTCAAGGCGCTTCCAGCTGTTTATCCCGAGCTGCTCGACAAGCCGATGCGTCCCTATCGCTTCGCCTGTGCCAGCGCCCGTGAGCGGGCCGAGATGCTGGAAAATCACTACCGTTTGCTGCTGGAGTGCTACCCGCAGCTGATTGATCCCCTCTATCTGGGCGAGGGGATCGAGTTGGGGCACTATCCCCAGAGTGGCTGCCGCCTTCTGCTGCGCCATGATGGCACCTTCCGCCGCGAGGCCGAGCTGGCGCTCTCCATCGTCAACGGCGAGGGGCAGCGCCTCTACAGCTGCGCCTTTTCGCTGGCGGGTAGCGTCGATCATTTGATTCTGATGATCGGCTCCATGCAGGGGCCGGAGCCTGCGGTCGAGAATGCCCAGGATCGGGTGCGCGAGCTGACCAAAGAGGGACACGGCCTGCGGCCCAAATCCCTGCTGGTGCAGCTGGTGCTGCAACTGGCGCAGGCCATGGGGGCGGCAGAGGTGCTGGCGGTGCGCAAGCGGGCCCACGTGTTTCAGGCCAAGCGCTACAGCAGCAAGCAGAAAGCCAATTTGCAGGCCGATTATGACGAGCTGTGGCAGGAATTCGGCGCCCGGGATGTGGATGCCAACTTCGTCGCCCTGCAAGCCCAGCCGCGCAAGCCGCTGGAGGAGATCGCCTCCAAGAAGCGGGCCATGTACCGGCGCCGCTACGAGTGGCTCGATCTGCTGGTGCAGGAGATGAATGAGCGGTTTGCCCGTCAGTAACCGGCAAGCATGCTGACCTCTCTATAACGAGAAAGATACAACAAGGGCTACCCACGGGTAGCCCTTGTTCGTTGTTGCCGTCGGGAATGGCCAGTGTGGAAGGGGATCACCCTTTCTGTTTGGCGGCGATGGCTTGGGCCACCACGGGGTCGACAAACTGGCGGATGTCGCCACCGTGCAGCGCCACCTCTTTCACCAGGGTGGAGGAGATAAAGGAGTTCTCCTCGGCCGGGGTGAGGAAGACGCTTTCCAGCTCAGGCATCAGGCGGCGGTTCATATTGGCCAGCTGAAACTCGTACTCGAAGTCGGAGACGGCGCGCAGGCCGCGGATCAGCACGTTGGCCTGATGCTCTTTGGCGAAATCGACCAGCAGACCGGAGAAGCCCACCACCTTGACGTTGGGAAGCGTGCTGGTCACTTGCTGGACAAGCTGGACACGTTCTGCCAGATCGAACAGAGGTCGCTTGCTCGGGCTGTTGGCGACACCGACCACCACCTCGTCAAACAGCTTGGCGGCGCGGCCGATGAGATCGGCGTGGCCATTGGTAACGGGATCAAACGTCCCGGGATAGATCACCCTGGTAGTCATCTTTGCGGTCCTGCAACCTGGAAATTTGGTCGCATTATAAGGTCGTCGCTTGAGAATAGCAGTGCATCAGGCAAGAATACGCCATCGCGCATCAAGCCTCCCTGCATTGGTGACAGGGAGCAAAGGGATTTTTTATGAAACGTATTCTGGTCGTTCGCAATGACAAGATTGGTGACTTCATGCTGGCGTGGCCGAGTTTCGCCATGCTCAAAGGCTCCATGGAGTGTCATGTGACTGCCCTGGTTCCGGCCTACACTGCGCCGCTGGCCCGGCTCTGCCCCTGGATTGACGAGGTGATCATCGATCCGGGCGTGCGGGCCGACAAGGAGCAACAGCGAGCGCTGCTGGCGCGGATCAAGGCGGCGGCGTTCGACGCGTCCATCTGCCTCTTCTCCAACTCCCGCAACGCCATGCTGGTGTGGAAGGCACATATCCCTTACCGGCTGGCGCCGGCGACCAAGCTGGCGCAGGTGCTCTACAACCAGCGACTGGTGCAGCGCCGCTCCCGCTCCCAGAAGCCGGAGTCCGAGTACAATCTGGAGCTGATCCGCCGCTTCCTGGCCGATCAGCAGGTGGCCGTGGTGGAGCCCCAGACCCCCTTCCTGCAGTTCGATGACGAGACCCTGCTACAGGTGCGCGAGCAATTGGCACTCAAGCTCAAGCTCGATGCCAGCCGCCCCTGGTTGATGGTGCATGCCGGTAGCGGCGGTTCGGCCAACAACCTCTCCATCGAGCAGTACGCCCGCATCATCATCAAGCTCAATCAGGCCTGCCCCGAACTGCAGTGCGTGCTGACCGCAGGCCCGGGTGAGGAGAAGATGGCTGAACAGCTGGCGGCCGAGCTGCTGGCCCACGGCGGCAACGGCTGGATCTACCGCTCCAGCGACGGTCTGCCGATGTTCTGTCAGGTGCTGGCCAACGCCGCCCTGTTCGTGGCAGGCAGTACCGGGCCGCTCCATATCGCCGGTGCGCTCGACGTGCCGACCGTCGGCTTCTTCCCGATGCGCCGCTCCGCCACTCCGCTGCGTTGGAAGCCCCTCAACAGCGAAGGGCGTCACCTCGCCTTCAGCCCGCCGGAGGATAGCGACCACCCGGAGGATATGAGTCAACTCGATCCCAAGACCATGGTGCCGGTGATGGCCCGCTGGGCGGCGCCTTTCTGGCGCAAATAACGTATGCAGCAATGCAAACAGGGCCCCGCGGGGCCCTGTTTCGTATGACGGTTATTCCGGCTGCTGCGGTTGCTGGCGCACCCAGAGGTCGGCGTATTTGATGAAGGTGGAGTGGGCGGAGAGGATCGCCAGCAGTAGCCCCTGCTTGCCATCGAGGAAGCCTGCTTTGAGCAGGTACATCTTGAGGAAGCAGCCGACGGCGTGGATCAGCCCCTGACTGAGGGAGCCCTTCTTGCCGCGGGCGGTGCGCTGATCGGCCCAGGCACGGGCATAACCGGCGGATTTCACCAGATAGTGCTCCAGATCCCGATAGGTGAAGTGGAGCAGGTCGCCATGAATATTGACGATCTTCATGTTGGCCCGCACTTCCACCTTTTCGTGCACCAGCGCCTCGTTGTAGCTGGTGAGCGCCTTGGGATAGAGGCGCAGCACCCGATCCGGATACCAGCCGCTGTGGCGGATAAAGCGGCCAAACACCCAGGAGAGGCGCGGGATCGAGTAGATGGTATCGCTGGCCGGATTGGCCATCACGTTGGCGATGGCGGTTTTCAGCTCGGGGGTGAGCCGCTCGTCGGCATCCAGCCACAGCACCCAGTCGGACTGCACGTGGGACTGGGCCAGTCGGCGCTGTTTGCCAAAGCCAGGCCACTTGGCGTTGACGAAGAAGCGGGCGCCAAATTCGACGGCGATGGCCGGGGTCTCGTCCTGACTGCCTGAGTCCAGAATGACGATCTCGTCCACCAGTCCGTCGAGGGAGGCGAGGCACTTGCGCAGGTTATCGGCTTCATTCTTGACGATCAGAACGGCAGCCAGAGTCGGTTTTTTCACGAATGTGGGCTCACGGTTATTGCCCGGCTGGCGGGTCGAATGCGTATTGATGGGCCATTCTAACGGAAAAACGGGCCAAAGAGAGAGCCGCCATTGCCCGTTTCTATCAGCTGTTTGCCTGTCTCGTCACATCCGGTTGGAAGAGGGCCACTGCTGGAAAAATGGGGTGACAGCAGCGTCTGCCAAGGATCTTCTGTTATTTATCCAGTCATTCTTGGGGCATAATCTCGCCCAGTGATGATTAACAGCCGGGCCAGTCCCGAGAGAAGACGCGTGATGAAAATATTGGTGATCGGCCCCTCCTGGGTCGGCGATATGGTGATGTCCCAGAGTCTCTACAAGGCGATCAAGGCCAACCATCCGGAGTGCGAGCTGCACGTGATGGCCCCCGCCTGGTGCTGCGCCCTGCTGGAGCGGATGCCGGAGGTGGACAAGGCGATCACCATGCCCCTTGGCCACGGTGACTTCAAACTGGTGGCGCGCCGCCGCCTCGGCAAGCAGCTGGCCGCCGAAAAATACGATCAGGCCATCGTCCAGCCCAACTCCATGAAGTCGGCGCTGATCCCCTGGTTTGCCCGCATTCCGGTCCGTACCGGCTGGAAGGGCGAGAGCCGCTACGGTCTGCTCAACGACCTGCGCAGCAACAAGTCCGCCTTCCCGCTGATGGTGGAGGGCTATCTGGCGCTCGCCTATCCCAAGGCGCAGATGAAGAGCCGGGCCGATATCCCGACCATTCCGCATCCGGCGCTCCATGTCGATCTGATCAACCAGGGCAAGGCGCTGGAGCGACTGGGGCTGGATCGCGCCCGCCCGGTGCTGGTGCTCTGCCCCGGTGCCGAGTTCGGCCCGGCCAAGCGCTGGCCGGAGGGGCACTACGCCGTGGTGGCCCAACAGCATCTGGACGAGGGGTGGCAGGTGTGGATCTTCGGTTCCAACAAGGATGTGCCGGTGGCCAATACCATCCGGGATCGGGTCAATCTGCTGACTCGCCCCAACTGCCACGTGCTGGCGGGCAAGACCAGCCTGCACGAGGCGATCGATCTGATGGCGCTGGCCAGCCGGGTCATCTCCAACGACTCCGGCCTGATGCACATCGCCGCCGCCCTCAACCGGCCGCTGGTGGGCGTCTATGGCTCCACCTCGCCGCTCTACACCCCGCCGCTGGCGGATCGGGTCGAGATTGTCCACACCGACATCGAGTGTCGCCCCTGCTTCAAGCGCACCTGCAAGTTCGGCCATCTCAAGTGTCTGATCGATCTGGCGCCGGAGCAGGTGGTCGATGCCTGCAAGAAGCTGGAGCAGGGTCAGTAAGATGCCCTACCGTCTGCTCTACAACCTGCTGATCCATCTGGGATTACCGCTGGCGCTGCTGGCCCTCTACAAGCCGAAGAAAGGCAAGCCCGGCTTTGGCAAGCGCTGGGCCGAGCATCTCGGGCGGCTGCCCGCCACCGGACAGGAGGCGCCGCTCTGGATCCATGCGGTGAGCGTGGGGGAGACGCTGGCCATCACGCCGCTCATTCGTGCCCTCAAGGCGGAGCGGCCCGATCTGCCTATCCTGCTCACCACCACCACCCGCACCGGCGCCGATCAGGCTGCCAGGCTGGGGGATCTGGTGATCCATCGCTATGCGCCACTCGACTACCCCTGGGCCATTGCCGCCTTTCTCGACACCTTCAAGCCGCGCGCGCTCTGGGTGATGGAGACCGAGTTGTGGCCGAACTGGCTGGCCGCCTGCGAGGCGCGCCATCTGCCGGTGACCATCATCAACGCCCGCCTCTCCGAGCGTTCCTGCCAGCGTTATGCCCGCTTCCACGGCGCCTTCGACGCCCTGAGCCGGCCGTTGACCCATCTGCTCTGCCAGCATCAGGATGACGCCGACCGCTTCGCCCGCCTCGGCATCGATCGTTCGCGGCTGGCGGTGACCGGCTCCATCAAGTTCGATATCCAGTTTGGTGACGAGGTGCAGACCAAGGGGCGCGCCCTGCGCCAGCAGCTGGGCGCCGAGCGGCCGGTCTGGATCGCCGCCAGTACCCATCTGGGTGAGGATGAGCAGGTGCTGGCCGCCTTCGATCTGCTGCTCAAACGCCATCCCGACGCGCTGCTCATTCTGGTGCCGCGCCACCCCGAGCGGTTCGACCGGGTGGCCGAGCTGTGTGCCCCTTACGGCTGCGTGCGGCGCACTGATGGTGCTGCGGTGAATGCGGAGGATAAGGTCTATCTCGGCGATACCATGGGCGAGCTGCCGCTGATGCTGGCTGCGGCCGATGTGGCCTTCGTTGGCGGCAGTCTGGTGAAGATTGGCGGTCACAACCTGCTGGAGCCGGCGGCCCTCGGCAAGCCCTGCCTGACCGGACCCGCCTACTTCAACTTCAGCGACATCACCCGCCAGCTGGTGGCTCAGGGTGGCGCCGCCATCGTGGCCGATGCCGCCGAGCTGGGCGAGCGGGTGAACCAGCTGTTTGCCGACGGCAACGCCCGCCGCGAGATGGGGGAGCAGGCCCGCGCCGTGGTGCTGCGCAATCAGGGAGCGCTGGCGCGTACCCTCTCGCACTGCCTCACTGCGCTGGAGAACGACTGAACCCATAACGAGCATCGCACTGGCTCTGGATTTTCAACTGCAAAAGTGCCAAAGCAGCTAACCGTTCCGTTTCAATCCCCATCAAAGAGGCAACCATGTTCAAGGCTCTGTTACTGGAAAACCAAGACGGCAAGACTGTTCCAACCCTGACCCGACTGACCGAGAGCCAGTTGCCGGAAGGTGAAGTGCGGGTAGCGGTCGTTTACAGCTCCATCAACTACAAGGACGGGCTGGCCATTACCGGCAAGGGCAAGATTGTGCGTCAGTGGCCGCTGGTGCCCGGTATCGACTTCGCCGGTACCGTGCTCGAGTCTGCCGACAGCCGCTATAAGCCCGGCGACAAGGTGGTGCTGACCGGTTGGGGCGTGGGCGAAGGGCATTGGGGCGGTATGGCCGAACAGGCGCGGGTCAAGGGGGACTGGCTGGTGCCATTGCCCGCCGGGCTGGATGAACGGCAGGCCATGTGCATCGGTACCGCCGGTCTCACCGCCATGCTCTGCGTGCTGGCGCTGGAAGAGGCGGGCATTACTCCCGAAAGCGGCGAGGTGCTGGTCACCGGTGCGGCAGGCGGTGTGGGGGCCACCTCGGTCGCCCTGCTGGCGGCCCTTGGCTATCAGGTGGCGGCGCTGACCGGTCGTCCCGAAGAGCAGGGCGCCATGCTGACCGCACTGGGTGCCAGCCGCATCGTGCCGCGCAGCGAGCTGCAGGTGCCTGCCAAACCGCTGGAGAAGCAGCTTTGGGCCGCTGCCATCGATACCGTCGGCAGTCAGGTGCTGGCCAAGCTGCTGGCCCAGATGAACTATGGCGGCGCTGTGGCAGCTTGTGGGCTGGCGGGCGGTTTCGATCTGCCGACCAGTGTGATGCCCTTTATCCTGCGCAACGTGCGGTTGCAGGGGGTCGATTCGGTGATGTGCCCGTTTGAACGTCGTCAACTGGCGTGGCAGCGACTGGCACGGGATCTGCCTGCCAGCTTCTTTGAACAGGCGGTCACCGAGATTGGGCTGGAGCAGGTAGTGGAGGCCGCCGAGGCCATCACGCAAGGCCAGATCGCCGGCCGCACCTTGGTCAAACTTTGAACTTCCTCTGACTGGCGAGCCCGACAATTCCGGATAAAATTGGAGTGCGGGTGAACTATCCAAGGAGAGTGAAGATGGGTGGACACAAGCCGGATTACGACTCCTCTGATGATGATTGGGAGCCGGATTCCTGGGAAGAAGAGCTGGATCAGTGGGAAGAAGAAGGCTGGCAGGACGATGATCCCTTCGATGACCCCTTCAACAACCCGTGATCCATAGCATTGAATGAACAGGCGGGCATTGTGCCCGCCTGATTTTTTTGGTGCGCTCACAGGGTGGATGCAAGTTGCTTGTGGTCATCCCCTGGCTGGTCAAGAATGAACAGCTCAAACGACACTCAAGGATGACTATGCGACTTTCCATCATATTGCTGGCGGCCCTGCTGGGGGGCTGTGTCTCCAACGATGACCCTTGCGAGAAAGTGTGGAGCGAAGTGGGGGAGGCTGACGGCAAGCTGGGCTTCACCACCGAACGGGTTGAGTTCCATCAGGGCCAGTGTGGCAAGAAGGTGGATACCGAACTGTGGAAGCAGGGACATCAGAAGGGATTGGCATGGTATTGCCGCCCCGAGCATCTCTATCTGGCTGGCCGCTCAGGCGAGGAGTATCGCGGTGTCTGCCCGAACGATACCCAGGCGCGCAGATTGTTCGAGCAGGGACGACAGGGTTGGACCGATCAATAGTGCACTGACCGTGAGGGGTTACTCCTCTTTCAAGCGGAGTGGCAGGCAGAGGTAACCCTTGTCATTGGCGCTGCGGGCGCACTTGCCGCAGACGAATTTCGGCTTGCGAACAATTTTGCGCAACGCTTTGAGATCAGTGGGGATCTCGTGGCGACGCCACTCACACAGGGTCTTGCTGCCCATAACGACTACCTCTAAGACTCGACGGCCGTATTGTAATCGATTTTCATTTCGAGTGAATCGGTAAAGCTCGCTTATTGGCCGTTATGCCAATAAGCGATTGTTTCGGGAGGGATTACTGGTAGAGGAACTTGGTGAAGATAAGCTCGCGCACCGCTTTCTTGCCAGTCTCTTTGACCAGCAGTTCGTTGACCTTGGTTTCGCACTCCTTGCGCAACTCTTCACGGCTGACCAGGGATTTGATCTGCTCGGCGCTCTTGCTGCCCATCAAACGAATGATGGTATCTCGGATGAGCGGGTCATGCTGCTCCAGCAGCTTGAGGTCGGCTTCGTTTTCCGCCATTAGCTCCACCGTGACTCGGACATAACCGAGGGTTTTGCCGTTGCTCAGGTAGTTGGTGATGATGTCGGGGTCGAGCGCGTGGTAGGAAAAGCCCGGCTTGGCGGCTGCGGCTGCTTCTTCTCCCTCTGCGGGCGGCTCTTCTTCGGATGAGGCTTGTACATGCAGCGCACCACAGCTCAGTAACAACACCAGCAGAATTTTGAAGATCTTCATATAGATGGCTCATCAGCAAGAGATAACCCATTTTTGATGTTGCCATCGGGGCCGTCAAGCACGGATGTTCTTACATTTCGCTATTGATTTACGGATAATAAACCGGATTTTAACCTGAACACGGAAATCTCTGGATGGTGAAGCTGTGAAGTCCGAGTTGACTGTTCCTCTCACGCCGTTAAGCGGGTGGCTGGCCCCCGAATGTTGTGAATTGCCCGCCAGCTTGCGCCCCTGGCTGCTGGAGCCCGGCTCCATGACCCGGCGGCTGCGTCAGCACAATCGCCACTTTTCGGTGGAGTGGCTGGGCAATCACCCGGTCGCCCTTACTGCCGATGAGCAGTGGCTGGTGGATTCGGCCTCTCCGGCCGGTACCTGCCGCGAGGTGATCCTGCACGGGGATCGTGGGCCCGCCGTGCTGGGCTGGACCCTGTTTGCCGATGACGCATTGCAAGGGAGCGGCATTGCCGAGCTTGGCGAGCAGCCGCTGGGTGAGCGGGTATTTGGCCATGAGCCTGCCCGCCGCGATCATCTGCAGTTGGCCCGTTTCGATATTGCCGCCAATCCCCGTTGCCCGGCCGCCACTGTCTGGGGGCGTCGTTCCCGTCTGTTTCTGGGGCAGTGGCCACTGCTGGTGCACGAGCTGTTTCTGCCCTCTCTCGTCTGTGACAAGGAGCTGGAGTGAATCTGTTAACCAAGGAGCGGGGACTTGCCTACATGCAGTTGGCCCGCGTCGACAAACCCATAGGCACTCTGCTGCTGCTGTGGCCAACCCTGTGGGCGCTCTGGCTGGCCGCTGGTGGCCTGCCCAATCTCTGGGTGCTGGCCGTGTTTGTGGTCGGCGTCTTTCTGATGCGCTCGGCAGGGTGCGTGATCAACGATTATGCGGATCGCAACTTCGATGGCCACGTCAAGCGCACCGCCGGTCGCCCCTTGCCCACGGGCAGAGTCAAACCGTGGGAAGTGCTGGCGCTCTTCTTCGTGCTGGCGCTTATTTCGTTTGGTCTGGTGCTGACCATGAATCCGCTCACCATCGGTCTGTCGTTTGTCGCCCTGCTGCTGGCGGTGAGCTACCCCTTCATGAAGCGCTTTATCTCCAATCCCCAGCTGGTGCTCGGGATGGCCTTCTCCTGGTCGATCCCGATGGCCTATGCGGCGCAGGCGGATGCCCTGCCGCTGGTGGCCTGGTTGCTCTTCTTCGCCAACCTGCTCTGGACCGTGGCTTACGACACCCAGTATGCCATGGTGGATCGGGATGACGACCTCAAGATCGGCCTCAAATCCAGCGCCATCCTGTTTGGTCGTTACGACAAACGGATCATCGGCGCATTGCAACTCTCGACTCTGCTGCTGCTGCTGGCGGTCGGGCAGCTGATGACGCTGGGGGGCTGGTATTACTGGGGATTGCTGGGGGCGGCGGTGCTGTTTGTCTATCAGCAGCGGCTTATTCGCGAGCGGCAGCGGGAAGCCTGCTTCCAGGCGTTTCTCAACAACAACTATGTGGGGGCGCTGGTGTTTGCCGGTCTGGTGCTCGATTACCTGCTGGCGTGACATGTTCCCACGCAGACTCCGATAAAAATGAAGGCCGCATCATGCGGCCTTCTTTGTTTGCGTTGCAGATTAGAGCTGATTGCCTGCCTGAATGGTGCGGCGGATCTTGTTGCTCAGCAGCGGCACTATGTTGTCGGCCAGCGCCTGGAAGCGGCCGAGATCCGGCTTGCACTCGGGAGAGAGGTAGCCCTCCTTGCGCAGTGTGTGGATCAGGGTGCTGAACAGCTTCTGGTCGAAGAACTCGGGGGCGTTGATGCCGTGCAGGGTGCCGAGGCGCTCTGCCATCATCAGGCCGTCCGCCTCCAGCTGCTCCGCCTCGATATGGGGTTGGGCCAGCACCCGGGTCAGCACGATGGCGTAGCGTTGCAGGGTCTCCTGAATGCTCTCCGCCAGCAGCAGCAGGCGCATCTGGTTGGCCGGATTGACCCAGTAGCCGTCATCGCGGGTCTCGATCAGTTGCTGGGTCTGCAGGGCGTCTAGCAGGCTGTCGACCAGCGCCGGCAACTCATCCTCTTCATAACGCAGGAACAGCTCGGTCTTGAGCAGCGGATAGATGTCGATGCAGCGGGCCATGATCTCGCTGCGGGAGATCCCCTCGCACCGTTCGATCAGTGCCGCCACCAGAGAGGGCATGGCGAACAGGTGGAGGATGTTGTTGCGGTAGTAGGTCAGCAGGATCGCCTGATAGCGGTCGAGACTGATGATCTGCCCCAGCTTGTCCTCGCTCACCTCGAACTTGTTGAGCTCCATCGCCTGATCCAGCAGGGTCTTGGCATCCTCATCCGGAATGGTGCTCTGCGGGCTGTAGGGCACCGCCTTGAGCAGATCCAGATAGGTGTTGAGCTGGGCCTGCAATTCGTCGCGGGTCAGGGCGTGGCGCTCGGCGGCCAGCAGCGCCAGCGCGCTCAGGGTCAGGCCGTTGACAGCGGCCGCGCCGTTGATGCGGGTCATCAGCAGTTCGGCCAGATTGTTGACAGTGCCCGCCATCCACTCCGGACGCTCCTCTTCCCCGATGTGCTTTTTCCAGTCGGGGATGTGTTCGCTCAGGTAGCTGTTGAGGGTCAGCGGCTCGCCGAAGTTGACGAAACCACGGCCGTAGTTGCGCAGCTTGCGCAGGATGCCGAGCACCTGCAGGAAGCTCTCTTTCTCCTTGCGACTCCCCTTGAGCTCGTTGTGGTAGGTGTTCACCTCCATCACGTGCTCGTAACCCAGATAGACAGGCACCAGAGTGACCGGCCTGTCCAGCCCGCGCATCATTGCCTGCAGGGTCATCGCCAGCATGCCGGTCTTGGGCGGTAGCAGACGGCCGGTACGGGAGCGACCGCCTTCGGTGAAGAACTCCACCGAGTAACCCTTGGCAAACAGCAGGTTGAGGTATTCCCGGAATACCGTGCTGTAGAGCGGGTTGCCCTTGAAGGTGCGGCGAATGAAGAAGGCGCCGCCGTGGCGGAAGATGGGGCCTGCCGGCCAGAAGTTGAGGTTGATGCCTGCCGCGATATGGGGCGGCACCATCCCCTGGTGATAGATGACGTAGGAGAGCAGCAGATAGTCCATGTGGCTGCGATGGCAGGGCACGTAGACGATCTCGTGACCCTCCTGCGCCAGCTGGCGTACCTTCTCGGCGCCATTGACCGACAAACCGCGGTAGAGCTTGTTCCACAGCCAGCCGAGGAAGCTCTCGCCCAGGCGGATCAGCCGGTAAGAGAAGTTGGAGGCGATCTCGTCCATGTAGCCATGGGCACGCTTTTGCGCCTTCTCGAGGCTGATCCCCTCGCGCTGGGCCTCCTCCTCAATCGCCTGCTGGATCACCGCGGAGTCGAGCAGCTGCTTGAACAGCAGGTTGCGATTCGGCAGTTTCGGGCCGGTGGCAGCCAGCTGTTGACGGCTGAAGTGGGTACGGGCCACTCGCGCCAGCTTGTGGGCGATCGCCTCGTCGGTGCCGTGTTTGTCCGCCATGTAGCGCAGGGAGAGGGGCGGCGAGAAGCGCACCAGATTCTCGCGACCCTTGAGGATCACGATGAGCGCCTTCTTCAGCCGGTTCGGCGCCAGGCTGCTGATGATGTTGAGGCCGGAGGCTTCTTCCCCTTCCCGACCCGGAGCGCGGCCCCAGAACAGGGTGACGGGCACCACCTGGATATCGAGTTCGGGATCCTGCTTGTGCAGATCCAGCAGCTGGTGGAACTCCTGCAGGAAGGGGAGCGGTTTGCTGCGTTTGCCAAACAGGGGAGGCGGACGATCCAGGCAGACATAGCGCGGCAGCAGCTGGCCGTTCAGTTCCAGCGGCGTGAAGGGACCGGGCAGACCGAGATCCTCGCAGCACTGCTGCAGGGTCATCAGGTCGGTGATCGAACTGGTTTTCAGGGCATAGACGATGGGTCTGGCCGGATCCAGATTGAGTTCTGTGATGGGATTTTCCGGCAGGCTCTTGTGATTGACCAAGCCGCTGACCGGCCATTGCAAGATGGCTCTGGAAATCTTCTGTCCTAGGGACATGTGCGTCTGCTCTCCAAAAAAATGCGGCGTGAGCATAGCAAATCGACAGCCCCTTGTCGCCGAGAGGTACGATGAGTCGGCTGCGCAGGATCAAAACAGCAGTAAATGAGGGGTTGGTCGCGACAAATGTCAGCTGCGCCTTGCCTTGGCCACTGCACTGTATATACTGCCAGTGTGCTGTATAAAAAGACAGGTGCCAATTCTATGAAACCCCTTACCCCCCGCCAGGCCGAAGTGCTGGAGCTGATCAAGGTGAACATGAGCGAGACCGGTATGCCGCCGACTCGTGCCGAGATTGCCCAGAAGCTTGGTTTCAAGTCGGCCAATGCGGCCGAAGAACATCTGAAGGCCCTGGCCAAAAAAGGGGTCATCGAGATCATGCCGGGCACGTCCCGCGGCATTCGCCTGTTGCTCGAAGAGGAAGAGGTGCTGGAAGAGAGCGGCCTGCCGCTCATCGGCAAGGTGGCAGCCGGTGAACCCATTCTGGCTCAGGAGCATATCGAGAGCCACTATCAGGTTGATCCCGCCCTGTTCCATCCGCGCGCAGATTTTCTGCTGCGGGTACAGGGGATGAGCATGAAGAACATCGGTATTCTGGATGGCGATTTGCTGGCGGTGCACAAGACCCAGGAGGTGCGCAACGGTCAGGTAGTGGTCGCCCGTCTCGATGAGGATGTCACCGTCAAGCGCTTCCAGCGCAAGGGCAGTCAGGTATGGCTGCTGCCGGAAAATGAAGAGCTCTCCCCCATCGAGGTGGACCTCTCCTGCCAGCAGCTCACCATCGAGGGACTGGCTGTCGGGGTGATCCGCAACGCCGACTGGATGTAATCATCCCCGCCAACTGCGTTTGCCACACGGCCTCCTTCGGGAGGCCGTGCTGTTTCTGGCGCACTTTCCCTGTCATATCAAACAGATCATCGGTGGCGGCATTTTTGTCCTGCGCGACCGGCTACCAATCATCCATTTCAGATATATGCTCAGATCAGTGCCCTGTCGCCGAGACAGGGCTTGGCGCCTCCCTCTGACCATCACAATACGTCGGTACGGAAGGGCCGGTAACAACGAGAATAGGGCAGTACACCTTCACGGGATATGAAGGGGGAGTGGGGAGATCCCGAACCTTGTCAGGCAAAGGGGACCACTCGTAATGGTTGCAGATAGTCGTGACGGGCCTGTTCCCAGTTCAGGCCGACGAAGCAACATGACCTGTCGGTCAAGGAGGACTGGTATGGCATCAAGATCGCCATGGGATTCAGAGGCTGGGGCTGCGCCAGCGGAATCGTCAATCACCCGTTTCGTCAAAGGTAGCCGGATGACCTGGTTTTACGGTCTCTGGCTGCACCATCGTGGTTCGCACTGGACGCTCTGGCTGGGATGCCCGAAAGAGAAGGTGGTGCGTCTGGTATTGCTGTTCAAGCGTGGTCATGGCGATCGCCAGGGGGAAGAGGGCTGGCTGGCCCCCGTGATTCCCATCGGCGTGCGGGCCATCGGCAAGATGTTGCAGCAGGGGCGTAACGCTCGCCCCTGAGCAGAAGAGACAAACAAATCCATCCATAACCGGCACCCGAGGGGGCCGGTTTTTTTATGGCCGCAACTGGCGATTAATTATGCCAAATGGTCGACTCCTGACAGGGCATTGCACAAGGTTGAACCACCTTGGCGGCTCGCTGGGGTACAATGCCCCTCTCTTGTCCGGTCACTGCTGGCCATCTGCCTCGAACTGAAAGGGTCTCTTGTTATGATGAAGCTCCGCTATCCCCTGCTCTTTCTGCTGCTGACAGCCTGCCTGATCCTGGTGTTCTACGCCACGCAGCCAGAGCAGCCGGAACAGGCCGACTACTATCCGGCGGGGCGGGACATCAACGATTTTGTCTTTACCGATGCGGACAACCAGCCGTTTACTCCTGCCAACCTGAAGGGGCACTGGACCTTCCTGTTCGTCGGCTACACCTTCTGCCCCGATATCTGCCCCACCACCCTGGCAGATATGCGTTCCGTCTATGACCAACTGAAGAAGATGGCGCCCGACAGTCAGGTGGTGTTTATCTCGGCGGATCCCCAGCGTGATGATATTCCACGTCTCAAGACCTATACCGCCTTCTTCAATCCCGAGTTCAAGGCGGCCACTGCCCCCCACGACAAGCTGTTCCCGTTCGTGCGCAATCTGGGGCTCATCTACTCCATCGCCAATCAGGGGGAGAAGGATTACCTGATCGATCACTCCGCCTCCATCGTGCTCATCAATCCCAAGGGCAAGCTGCAGGCGGTGTTCCGCCCGCAAGTGGCGCCGGGTCAGGTGCCACGGGTGCAGATGGCCACCATGCTCTCTGATTTCGCCCGCATCCTGAAGCTGACAGGCAACTGAGCGTGACCCCAGCTGTTGCCCCCTGGTGGCGAGATCCCTCTCGCCACCGCGCCGTCTTTGCGCTCGCCCTGCCCATGGTATTCTCCAATATCACCACCCCCTTGCTGGGGCTGGTGGACACCTGGGTGATCGGTCATCTCGGTCAGGCCTGGTTTCTGGGGGGCGTCTCGGTCGGTGCGACCCTGATCAACCTCATCTTCTGGCTGCTCGGTTTTTTGCGGATGTCGACCACCGGCCTGACGGCGCAGGCGCTCGGCGCCGCCGACGGTCGTGCCCAGCTCGATACCCTGCTGCGGGCGCTGGGGCTGGCCATTGCTCTCGGCCTGGCGCTGCTGTTGTTGCTCTTCCCCCTGTTGCCACGACTGATCGCCCTGAGTGGCGGCTCGCCCGAGGTGCAGCTTTATGCGGGCCAATATGTGGCGGTGCGGATCTGGAGCGTCCCGGCGGCGCTCTGCAATCTGGTGATCATGGGTTGGCTGTTGGGGATGCAGGATGCCCGCAGCCCCATGGTGATGTTGATCCTCACCAATCTGGTCAATATGGCGCTCGATGCCCTGTTTGTGCTCGGGCTCGGCTGGCAGGTGCGCGGCGTGGCAGCGGCCTCGGTCATGGCGGACTACTGCGCGCTGGCAGTCGGTATCTGGCTGGTACGCCGTCAGCTGCGGCAACTGGCGCCGATGGTGTGGCAGGATGGCTGGCAGCGCTGGCGGCAGCTTGCGCCCATGGTGCGGTTGCTCGGCCTCAACCGCGATATCTTCCTGCGCTCCCTCTGTTTGCAGCTCTGCTTTGCCTTTATGACCTTGCAAGGGGCACGATTGGGGGACGTGGCGGTGGCCGCCAATGCGGTGCTGCTCAACTTCCTGATGCTCATCTCCTACGGACTCGATGGTTTTGCCTATGCGGTGGAGGCCATGGTAGGACGAGCCATCGGTCAGCAGGATCGGCAGAAACTGCGGGAGGCCATCGTGCTCAATCTGGGCTGGGCCTCCCTCATTGCCAGTGGTTTTACCCTGCTGTTTGCCCTCTTTGGTGCCCACCTTATCGGCTATATCACCGACATTCCGGCCGTGGTGGCGGAGGCAAATCGTCAGCTTCCCTGGCTGATCGCCATGCCCTTGCTGGCGGTTTGGTGCTTCCTGCTGGATGGCGTATTTATCGGGGCGACCCGGGCGCGGGAGATGCGCAACAGCATGTTGCTGGCCGCGTTTGGCGGCTTCTTCCCGATCTGGTGGCTCTGTCAGTCGTGGGGCGTGGCCGCGTTATGGGCGGCGATGGCGGCGCTGATGGTGGGGCGCGGCCTGTCGCTGGGGGTCACTTGCTGGCGGCTGGAGCGCAGCGGGCATCTGCTCGACGCCCGCCACTGATCATCGGTGGCGCTTACATGGCGCCGTCGTAGCCGAGCTGGCGCCAGCTCTCGTAGACAAAGACAGACACCGCGTTGGAGAGGTTCATGCTGCGGCTCTGGGGCACCATAGGGATGCGCAGCCGCTGCTCGAATGGCAGACTCTCGATGATCTCGATGGGCAGGCCGCGACTCTCCGGGCCAAACAGCAGGGCGTCGCCAAGGGCATATTGTGCTGCCGAGTGCGCGGTGCGCCCCTTGGTGGTGCAGGCAAATACCCGCTTGGGCGCCACGGCGGCCAGAAAGGCCTCATAGCTCGGCCAGCGCTTCACCTCGGCAAACTCGTGATAGTCGAGTCCCGCCCGCTTTACCCGCTTGTCATCCCACTCAAATCCCAGCGGCTCGATCAGATGGAGCCGGTAACCGGTATTGGCGCAGAGCCGGATGATATTGCCGGTGTTGGGCGGAATTTCCGGCTGGTAGAGGACGATATCGAGCATGACGAGCTCCTGCAAAGAGATGTAAAGCCAAGAAGGGGCGCCAGCATACCCAGCGCCCGTCCGGATGAAAAGGATCAGGCGATGGGCAAGCGGATGGTGATGGTTAGCCCAGTCGGGTGATTGTTGCTGGCCGCAATGGTGCCGCCGTGGCGCTGGATCGCCTCCGAGGCGATGGCCAGCCCCAGCCCGGTGCCGCCAGTCTTGGCGTTGCGGGCGTCATCGACCCGGAAGAAGGGCTGGAACAGCAGCGCCTGCTGCTCGTCTGGCACCCCTGGGCCGTCATCCCGAATGGTCATCACCCACTCCAGTCCCTCCCGATACCAGTCCACCTTGATGAACTCGCGGGCATATTTGAGGGCGTTGCGCAGGGGGTTCTCCACGGCCCGGGCCAGCAGCTCGGGCCACATCTGGATCGACTCTGCGGGCAGCGGCGGCAGTCTGAGCTGTTTGCCACTCTGATTCGCTTCGAACATGGCATCTTCGAGGATGGGTTCCAGCAGGTCGGCCAGCGGATGTACCACCGGCGCCTCCACATGCTGCTGCACTCGCGACAGATCCAGCAGATCGCCGATCAGCTTGTCTAGGCGTCCGATCTCCGATTCGATCCGCGCCAGCTCGGCGCTGTCACCCTGCTTGCGGCGGATCAGCGCCTGCGCCAGTTGCATCCGGGTGAGGGGGCTGCGCAGCTCGTGGGAGATATCGGAAAGCAGCTGTTTCTGCTTCTGGATCATGCTCTTGAGTGTCTCCACCATGCGGCTGACGTTATCCGCCAGCTGACCGATCTCGTCGCCCCGTCCCAGGTTGGGGATCTGTACCTCCAGATTGCCAGCCGCCAGTTGGGAGACCGACTTCTGCAACTGCAGGATGGGGCGGGTCAGCCGCCAGGCGAGCAGCAGGCAGAGCGGGGTGCTGACCAGCATTGATATGCCCAGAATGCGGATCGGGTGATCCAGCACCTGTATGAACAGGAACAGGTAGGGGTTCTCGGCATTGAGGCCGAAATAGACGTGATAGCGATGGCCGCGGTGTTCCATCAGGAAGGGACCAGCGATCGCCTTGCGATCCTCGTTGCCCAGCATGGGGTTGGCCGGGTCATCGGCGTCCACCATAAAGCGCACCACAAACTTGCGCGGATGGGTGGTGGACTGGATCTGCCCCCTCTCGTCGCGCAGGTAGACATTGTCCACCGGGAGCATGGCGATCTTGTCCATCGTTTTGGCCAGATCGAAATCCTGATTCGGATCGGCAGCGTTGAGCAGGGCCTGCACATTTTTCTGCATTCGCACCGCCTCATGGGTCGGCAGCGGGATCTGGTTGCGAGGATCCAGAGTGGGCAGGCTGATCACGGCGGCCAGCATCACCAGCAGCATGAACCAGAACCAGAGGAAGATGTGGGTCGATATGCCGTTGAGGGAGCTGGTACTCTTTATTCTTGCTCTAGCCACAGGTAACCGCGCCCCCGTACGGTTTTGAAGCGGGGCTGGCCATCACTGCGGTCCGGCAGCTTCTTGCGCAGGTTGCTCAGGTGCATGTCGATGGCCCGATCGAAGGGCTCCAGCTTCTTGCCAAGCACCTGTTCGGAGAGGTGGCTCTTGCTGACAATCTGGCCGGGATTGCGCAGCAGGCACTCCAGCAGCCCGAATTCGGTGGCGGTCAGCTCCAGCAGTTGTACGCCGCAGCGGGCCTGCTGCAGGCCGGGTTGCAGCACGATATCCATGAAGTGCACTTCGTCGGAGGAGCTGCCACGCTGGGGCGGGGCACTCTGGGTACGACGCAGGATGGCGCGAACCCGGGCCAGCAGCTCCCGATCGTCGAACGGCTTGGCCAGATAGTCGTCGGCACCCGCTTCCAGACCGTTAACCCGATCCTGGCTGTCGCCACGAGCGGTCAACATCAGCACCGGGGTTTCATGGGTCTTGCGCAGCTTGGTCAGCATGGCAAAGCCGTTGAGCTTGGGCATCATCACATCCAGCAACACCAGATCGAAGCTCTGCTCCGCCAGCCGTTGCAGCCCCTCTTCACCATCCTCGGCGACCGTGACCTGAAATCCCTCCAGGGTCAGAATTTCGGTGAGCAGCTGGGTCAATTCAAGATCGTCGTCGACCAGGAGTATTCTGTTCATCGGGTGTTATTCCGCAGATTTTCGCGCCAAACTGACGCCGGGGTCAGGGTATAATAAGTTTTTCATCGCCAGAGGAAAGCCGGTTTTGAGCCATCAACAATATTCCCGTTGGGTTACCTTTGCCAGCATGGCGGCCGTCACGACTGCCACCCTGCTCATCATCGGCAAACTGATCGCCTGGCTGATGACAGACTCGTCGACCCTGCTGGCGTCGCTCACCGACTCTTTTATGGATGTGAGTGCCTCCATCATCAACCTGCTGGCCATTCGCTATGCGCTGGCCCCCGCCGATGATGAACACCGCTTCGGTCACGGCAAGGCGGAGTCTCTGGCGGGGCTGATCCAGTCGGCCTTTATCTCCGGTTCCGCATTGCTGCTGGTGATGCACGGCATCTCCTCCCTGCTCAAACAGGCACCTATTGAACGGTTAGAGGCGGGTCTCTGGGTTAGTGGCGGTTCCATTGTGCTGACCCTTCTGCTGGTCAGTTTCCAGAGTTTCGTTATTCGCAAGACCAACAGCGTGGCCATCAAGGCGGACATGTTGCACTACCGCTCCGATCTGCTGCTCAACGCCGGTGTCTTGCTGGCGCTGGTGCTGGCGGGGCAGGGGTGGTACTGGGCTGACGGCCTGTTTGCCATCCTGATCGGGTTGTTCCTGTTGTGGGGGGCGGGACATATCGGCTACGAGTCGGTGCAGGCCCTGCTCGATCGTCAGTTGCCAGCGGAAGAACAAGCGAGAATAATGGCGCTCTGCTGTGCCGTAGAAGGTGTACACGGCGTACATGACCTGCGCACCCGTCAATCCGGGCCGACCCGATTCGTACAGTTGCATCTGGAACTGGATGATCAGATCCCCCTGGTCAAGGCCCATCAGATCGCCGATGAAGCCGAGCTGGCGGTACGCCAGGCATTCGAGCGGATGGATGTCATCATCCACATGGACCCCATCTCGGTGCTGACAAAAGAACAACAGAGCCCTCACCCAGAACAACAGTAGGCTGCAACATGGATGAACTGGTTGCCAAAACTTGGCACAAAATTCAGCAAGAAGCGGAGTGCATGGCGGCCCAGGAGCCGATGCTGGCCAGCTTCTTCCACTCCACCATTCTAAATCACAAGAATCTGCGTTCGGCCCTCAGCTTCCAGCTGGCCAACAAACTCGACAGCGCCACCATGCCCGCCATCGCTCTGCGCGAGGTGATCGAGCTGGCCCTGCGCAGCGAGCCCGAGTTGCTGACGGTAGTGGCGGCCGACATCTGCGCCGTGCAGGAGCGCGATCCTGCGGTCGATCTCTTCTCCACCCCGCTGCTTTACCTCAAGGGGTTCCATGCCCTGCAGGGCTATCGGGTCGCCAACTGGCTGTGGCGTCAGGGGCGCCGCTCGCTGGCCCTTTATCTGCAAAACCAGATCTCGGTGGTGTTCGGGGTGGATGTGCACCCGGCTGCCCGCATCGGCAAGGGGATCATGTTTGACCATGCCACCGGCATAGTGGTGGGCGAGACGGCGGTGATTGAAGATGATGTCTCCATCCTGCAGAGCGTGACCCTCGGTGGTACCGGCAAGGAGAGCGGCGATCGCCACCCCAAGATCCGCGAAGGGGTGATGATAGGGGCGGGCGCCAAGGTGCTCGGCAATATCGAAGTGGGCGTGGGTGCCAAAATTGGCGCGGGCAGCGTGGTGATCAACCCGGTGCCACCTCATACCACGGTTGCTGGCGTACCCGCCAAGATCGTCGGCCGTCCGGAGTGCGACAAGCCTTCACTGGATATGGATCAGTGTCTCTGATCTCCTGACCGGAGGCGTCGATGGCCAAACGCTGGTCGGGTTATCTGATTTTGGGGATGTGGCTGCTCAACCTGCTTCATCTCTATCTGGGTCTCTCCCCCTGGCCCGCGGCCATTGCAGCCTGGGGGGCGTCACTGCTCACCTGGCCCTGGCTGGTAGGGGCCGCCAGGCGGCAGGCGCTGGCCCTGTATAGTGCCGCCCTGCTGCTGTTGATCTTCTCCTGGTGGCAGGGCGCGACCCTCATTGCCGGTGACTGGCTGCTGCCCAATATCAATATGCTCACCATGTTTGCCGCGGTGAGCACCCTCAACCTTGCCACTTCCGGCTTGCTGACCGGCACCACCTCCTGGACCGGGCGCAAAGGGCTGTGGAGCACCATGGCCAGCCTCAATCTGCTGGGGGCGGTCATCAATCTCTCGGTGCTCTTTATCATCGGCGATCGGCTGGAGCGTAATGGCACCCTGGAGCGGCGTCAGGTGATGGTGCTGAGCCGGATCTTCTGTGCCGCCGCCTTCTGGTCACCCTTCTTTGTCGCCATGGCGGTGGCGCTCACCTATGCGCCGGGCTTGCAGCTCTCCCATATTCTGCCGTTCGGGATCCTCGCCGCCTTGCTGGCGATGGGGCTGACTGCCTGGCAGGTGGAGAGGACCGGAGTGGCCGACTTTGCCGGTTATCCGCTGCGGTTGCAGACACTGGGGTTGCCAGTCACGCTGGCGTTGCTGGTACTGCTCATCAAGCAGATCTGGCCCCAGCTCGGCATTCTGGCGGTGATCGCACTGGTGGCCCCGCTGCTGGCGCTGCTCTTTATGCCGAGGACAGGGCGCAAGGCGGCCCTCAAGCGGCAGGTGGTGGAGCGTTTCCCCGCCATCGGCGGTCAGCTGGTGCTGTTTCTGGGGGCCGGTTTGTTGGCGGCAGGCATCAACAGTGCGCTGTCGGTCATCGATTTCGGTGCCGGTCACGGCCTGCCGCTGTTCAACCACTTTGGCTGGCTGGAGGCATCCCTCACTCTGCTGCTGATCCTGCTGGTGGCCATCGTCGGGGTACATCCGCTCATCAGTATCTCCGGGCTGGCGCCACTGCTCTGGCCGCTGGCGCCGGATCCCAGCCTGCTCGGTATGTGTTTCCTGCTGGGATGGGGGCTTGCCACCGGCACCAGTCCGCTCTCCGGATCCAATCTGGCGCTGGCCTCCCGTTACAACCTCAGTGCCGGGCTGATCCTGCGCTGGAACCTGCTTTACGGCCTGCTGATGTATGTGGTCGCCTGTCTGTTGCTGGGGGCTTATATCGCCTTGCATGGATAGCGACCGTGCCATCAGGATGGCATCAATGATGCGTTGGTAGCGGCGCTTTTTAGGTACGGTTTAGAGTGTTGTCGCGGCTCTGGCGCAGGATGCGAGAAAAATAGACGCATATTTAGACAATACATCTATGGAAGGCGCATTTTACAGCGCACTGGCTTGTTTGTGCCGATAGGCTCGGGGTATGCTGGCTCCACGCGCTTGAATCGCCCTCTGTGGGGCATCGCAATTGAACAAACAGGTATGCATATGTCACTAGAAGTCCTTGAGCAACTCGAATCCAAAGTACAATCCGCTGTCGACAACATCTCCCTGCTGAAGATGGAGCTGGACGAGCTGAAAGAACAGAACAGCAAGCTGCAAGACGAGAACCATCAGCTGCGTAACGAGCACGCTGCATGGCAGGAGCGTCTGCGTGCCCTGCTGGGTAAAATGGATCAGATGGGCGAAACCATCTAATTCATCGCCTTCAGGCAGAATTGAAAACGGGCCGCTCTATGAGCGGCCCGTCTATTTTTGTTTTGGCGGGATGGGAATTACAGCGCCAGCAGTTGTTTGACTGTCTTCTCGATGCCGTCCGCGGCTTCGACTATGTTGTTGGCCAGCATGTAGGCGGGGGTGGAGATCACCTTGCGCTCCTGATCCACCACAAACTCGTTGACCGGGCAGTTGAGATGGCTGCCACCCATCTCCTCGATGGCGTTGGCGGTACCCTCGTCATGGCCGATGGTCGCCAGCGTTCCAGCACCATATATCAGCGGGATCATGGCGGGCGCGATGCAGATATAGGCGGCCGGTTTATTGGCTTTGGCAAAGCTCTGGCACGCTTTCAGCACATCGGGCTGGATCTGGCATTCGGCGCCCCTGATTGCGAAGTCGCACAGGTTTTTGGCAGCGCCAAAGCCACCGGGCACCAGCAGGGCGTCATAATCTACCGCATCCAGCTCGGCCACATCCTTGATCTGGCCACGGCAGATGCGGGCCGCTTCGACCAACACGTTGCGGCTCTCTCCCTCGCTCACTTCACCGGTCAGGTGGTTGATGACATGGAGCTGCGCCACGTTCGGGGCGAAGCACTGGACGGCGGCTCCCTGACGGGCCAGCGCCAGCAGGCTGATGACGGCCTCATGGATTTCGGCTCCGTCAAAGACACCGCAGCCACTCAAAATCACGGCCACTTTTTTCATGGCAAACTCCTCGTTGTTGAAAATGTGAGCCAAGATGGATTGTTGTACTTTTGTATGGTTATCGCTCGCCATCTGCTGGTCAAGTCATCTTGCTGTGCTAGGATTGTTTCGTTTTGGATCCTGCCGTACCTACTCCCTTAAATCTTTTTCCACATTGATCGAGATCATTCTAACTGTCTTGCGATCGGTTTTTGCGATCTCAATATATTGTTTTTAATGGTTTTTTATATTCTCATGCACAGTTTTGTCACTGTTCACTCTGATGCACTCCATTTTTGAACACAGAGTTATCCACAGGCTGAGTCCATTTATCAGGCGTTGTGTACTGTTGCTACGCCCCTTGGTGTGAGGGGGGGCCTGTGGCATCCTAGCGGCTGTTTATCTCTGGCAGGACGATTTCATGGCCCCTAGCAACCCCCTTATTCTGGTCGACGGCTCCTCTTATCTTTACCGCGCCTTCTTCGCCTCCCAGCAGGCCGATCTGCGCACATCGACCGGTTTGCCAAGCGGCGCCGTCCGTGTCATGGCCAACATGATGCGCAGCCTGCGCAAGCAATATCCTGACTGTCATGTGGCCGTGGTGTTTGATGCCAAGGGCAAGACCTTCCGCGATGACATCTATCCCGAGTACAAGGCGACCCGTGCCAGCATGCCGGACGATCTGCGCAGCCAGGTCGCGCCTATCCACCAGATGATCAAGGCGATGGGCTTCCCCTTCCTGATGGTGGAGGGGGTGGAGGCTGACGACGTGATCGGCACCCTGGCCCGCCAGGCGACCGAGAAGCAGCTGCCGGTACTGATCAGCACAGGTGACAAGGATATGGCACAGCTGGTCTCCGACCATGTCACCCTGATCGACACCATGAAAGATGTGAAGACCGATAGGGAAGGGGTGATCGAGAAGTTTGGCGTACCGCCCGAGCTCATCATCGACTATCTGGCTCTGATGGGGGACAAGGTCGACAACATTCCCGGCATGACCGGCGTCGGTGAAAAGACTGCACTGGCCCTGTTGCAGGGGATTGGCAGCATCGACGAGATTGCCGCCAACCTCGACAAGGTAGCTGCGCTCGGCTTCCGTGGCTCCAAGGCGTTCGCCGACAAGTTCCGCGAGCAGGAGGAGCAGGTTCGCCTCTCCTATCGACTGGCGACCATCAAGACCGATGTCGAGCTGGAACAGAGTCTGGAAGAGCTGTTGCTCAAGCCGGTCGACAAGGAGTCCCTGCTGGCGGTCTATCGCGAATACGAGCTGCGCAACCTGATCAAGGAGCTGGAATCCGGTGGTGAAGAGGGCAGCGAGAGCGCCGGACAAGACGAGGCTGGCGATGAGAGCGCCGCTCCGGTTGCCGCCATCGAAACCGACTACCGCTGCATTCTGGACGAAGCCGAGTTTGACGGCTGGCTGGAACAGCTGAAAGCGGCACCGTTGTTTGCCTTCGATACCGAAACCACCAGTCTCGACTATATGGAGGCGCGGATCGTCGGTGTCTCCTTCGCGGTTGAGCCGGGCAAGGCTGCTTATGTGCCGTTTGGCCACGACTATCTGGGGGCACCGGTACAGCTGAGCGAGGCCGTGGTACTGGGCAAGCTCAAACCGCTGCTGGAAGACCCGACCCGTCTCAAGGTGGGGCAGAACCTCAAGTACGACCGCAACGTGCTGCTCAATCACGGTATCGAGCTGCAGGGTATCGCCTACGACACCATGCTCGAGTCCTACGTGCTCAACTCCACCGCCAGCCGTCACGACATGGATTCACTGGCCCGCAGGTATCTGAACGCCGAGACCATCTCGTTCGAAGAGATCGCCGGCAAGGGGGTCAAGCAGCTCACCTTCAACCAGATCGAGCTGGAGCAGGCGGCTCCTTACGCGGCGGAAGATGCCGACATCACCCTGCGTCTGCATCAGGCGCTGTGGGGCAAGCTCTCTGCCGAGCCGGGTCTCGCCAAGGTGTTCAGCGAGATCGAACTGCCGCTGCTGCCGGTGCTGGCGCGGATGGAGCGGCTCGGTACCACCATCGAACCCAAGCTGCTGCATCAGCAGAGCCAGGAGATCGAAGTGCGTCTGGCAGAGCTGGAGAAACAGGCTCACGAGCTGGCAGGGCAGGAGTTCAATCTCTCCTCGCCCAAGCAGCTGGGGGAGATCCTCTTCACCAAGCTGGGGCTGCCGATCATCAAAAAGACCCCCAAGGGTGCCCCATCCACTGCGGAAGAGGTACTGGCCGAGCTGGCGGAGACCTATGAGCTGCCGCAACTGCTGATGGAGCACCGTGGGCTGGCCAAGCTCAAGTCCACCTACACCGACAAGCTGCCGCTGATGATCAAGCCGCAGACCGGGCGGGTGCACACCTCCTATCATCAGGCGGTGGCGGCGACCGGCCGGCTCTCCTCCACCGATCCCAACTTGCAGAACATCCCGGTACGCAACGAACAGGGGCGCCGCATCCGGCAGGCCTTCATCCCGTGCGCCGGTTACAAGCTGGTGGCGGCGGACTACTCCCAGATCGAGCTGCGCATCATGGCGCACCTCTCCGGCGACAAGGGTCTGCTGACCGCTTTCGCCGAAGGCAAGGACATCCACAAGGCGACCGCCGCCGAGGTGTTCGGGGTGGCGCTCGAGGCGGTGACCAGCGACATGCGCCGCAGTGCCAAGGCGATCAACTTCGGCCTCATCTACGGCATGAGTGCCTTCGGTCTGGCCAAGCAGCTGGGGATCGGTCGTGCCGAAGCGCAGAAGTACATGGATCTCTACTTCGAGCGCTACCCGGGCGTGCTGGAGTATATGGAGCGCACCCGTCAGCAGGCGGAAGCCCAGGGGTATGTCGAGACCCTGTTTGGTCGTCGCCTCTATCTGCCGGATATCAAGTCCCGCAACGCCGGTCTGCGCAAGGCTGCCGAACGGGCCGCCATCAACGCCCCGATGCAGGGCACGGCCGCCGATATCATCAAGCGCGCCATGATCAACGTGGATAGCTGGATCCGCGGTATCGAGGATGAGTCGATCCGCATGCTGATGCAGGTACACGATGAACTGGTGTTCGAGATCCGCGAAGAGAAGCTGGAGGAGTACACCGCCATCATCAAGGAGAAGATGTCGGCCGCAGCCGAACTGCATGTGCCGCTGCTGGTTGAAGCGGGTACCGGTGACAACTGGGATCAGGCCCACTGATTTCCGGTCAGCCGTTCTGCACGGCTATATAGCTATATAAGAAGCGAAGCCCGGCATCATGCCGGGCTTCTTCATCTCTGCCGTTCCTATAACGTCTCTTGCAGATACTCATCCTTGAGCAGGACATAGTTGTCCGCCGAGGTTTTGAGGAAGGCGAGCTCGGCCGGTTTGAGCGGGCGAGCCTGTTTAACGGGATTCCCTATATATAGAAAGCCCGACTCGAGTCGCTTGCCCGGTGGCACCAGTGAACCTGCGCCGATCATCACATCATCTTCAACCACGACGCCATCAAGCAGAATGGCACCCATGCCGACCAGCACCCGGTTGCCGATGGTGCAGCCGTGAAGCATCGCCTTGTGACCCACAGTGACATCTTCACCGATCAGCAGCGGATAGCCGGTTGGGTTGCTGGCGCTCTTGCGAGTCAGGTGCAGCACAGTGCCGTCCTGAATATTGCTGCGGGCGCCGATGCGGATATGGTTCACATCCCCCCGCGCCGCCACCATGGGCCAGATGCTGGCATCATCGGCCAACTCGATATCGCCCACCAGTGTTGCGCAGGGGTCTACATACACCCGTTTGCCCAGTTGTGGGCGTTTTTCCTTGTAAGGTCTCAGTCGCAAGTCCATCTTGGCCTCCTTGTTTTCGGCCATTCTAGCAACCTGGAACTCATTTCTGTGGATAAGTTTGTATAAAAGCTGTGGTTGGAGATGAATAACTAAAAAAGTGCAGTTTTTTGCAATTTTATTGCAGGAGAGGGGTTGCCAGAAAGAATCTGTTCCCTATAATGCGCCTCCATCGACAGGGCAAGCGGCAACGCAGAAAGCCAAGTCGGTAACCTCGAAAAGCCTTTGAAAATAAGGCTTGACTCGAGAAGGCGGTTGAGTAGAATTCCACTCCCGCAGCAACACACTGTTGCGTCGCTCTTTAACAATTTGAATCAAGCAATCTGTGTGGGCACTCACAGCATCGAGCATCAAAAACAATTTTTGATTTTC
>NZ_JAAKTL010000028.1:0-44152 GCF_049174415.1 Aeromonas sp. 601039 | reverse complement strand
TGTCCGTTTCACACCTTGTCCCATCGGGTTCTCCATTTATTGGGGGGAAATGTGTAAACCATATTCAGGACGGGACACTCTGCTGAAAAAGGGCCATGGCGACATGGCCCTTTTTTGTTATCCTTGCGCCCCTCAAATTTGTCGGAGGCCAAGGTGAACCGTTTTGCTCTCGCCCGCCGGGAAGCAGCTTTCTGCCTGCTGCTGACCCTGTTCTACTTCTTTGCCTGGTATGGCACCGCCTATTTTATCCCGCCCCAGCTGGAGTTGTGGGGGCTGCCGCTGTGGTTCCTGCTCAGTTGCATGGTGATGCCGCTGCTGTTCATTCTGCTCTGCGCCCTGATGGTGAACCGGCTGTTTGTGGAGATCCCCCTCGATACCCACTCCCCTTCAGGCAAGGAGTCATCCCATGAATCTTGAGTTGATGCTGCCGCTCGTCATCTATCTGGTGCTGGTGCTAGGGGTGGGTTTCTGGGCCAGCCGCCATCGCGCGCAAGGCAACTTCGTGCAGGAGTACTTCATCGGCAACCGCAGCATGGGCGGGCTGGTGCTGGCGATGACGCTAGTGGCCACCTACACCTCGGCCTCCTCCTTTATCGGTGGGCCGGGCGCGGCCTACAAGATCGGTCTGGGCTGGGTGTTGCTGGCGATGATCCAGCTGCCCACCGTCTGGCTCACTCTGGGGGTGCTTGGCAAGAAGTTCGCCATCATCGCCCGCCGGGTCAATGCGGTGACCATCAACGACATGCTGTGGGCCCGCTATCAGAGCAAGGCGGTGGTGATCCTCGGCTCCGTTACTATCATCCTCGCCTTTATCGCGACCATGGTGGTGCAGTTTATCGGCGGCGCCCGCCTGCTGGAGACCGCTACCGGCCTCTCCTACCAGCAGGGGTTGATGCTGTTTGCCAGCTGCGTACTGCTCTACACCATCATCGGCGGCTTCCGCGCCGTGGTGATGACCGATGCCCTGCAGGGGATCATCATGCTGATCGGCACCGGCGCCCTGCTGGCAGGAATTCTGATTGCCGGTGACGGCCTGCCAAACCTTATCCACCAGCTAAGGGAGATCGATCCCAAGCTGGTGAGCCCGCAAGGGGCAGGCGACATGCTGACCCAGCCCTTTATGTTGAGCTTCTGGATCCTGGTCTGTGTCGGGGTGGTGGGGCTGCCCCACTCGGCGCTGCGCTGCTTTGGCTATCGCGACAGCAAGGCGCTCCATCGCGGCATTCTGATCGGCACCGTTGTCAGCGCCCTGCTGATGTTCGGCATGCATCTGGCGGGCGCCCTTGGCCGCGCCATCCTGCCCGGCATGGACAGCCCGGACAAGATCATGCCCTCCCTGATGATGGAAGTGCTGCCCCCCTGGCTGGCCGGGGTCTTTCTGGCGGCGCCGATGGCGGCCATCATGTCCACCATCGACTCCCAGCTGATCCAGGCTTCCGCCACTCTGGTGAAGGATCTCTATCTCAACTATCTGAGTCCAAAGCAGGAGAAGCTGGAAGTGCGCATCCCCCGCCTCTCCCTGCTCTGTACCCTGATCCTCGGCACTCTGGTGCTGCTGGCGGCGTTGCAACCGCCCGAGATGATCATCTGGCTCAACCTGCTCGCCTTTGGCGGATTGCAAGCGGTGTTCCTCTGGCCACTGGTGCTCGGCCTCTACTGGTCGCGGGCCAACGGCCCGGGCGCACTGGCCAGCATGGTCAGCGGCATCGTCAGTTATGGGGTACTGAGTCAGTGGGGGATCAAACTGGCTGGCCTGCACGCCATCGTGCCAAGCCTTACACTGGCGATGGTGGTCTTTGTCACGGTCAGCCTGCTGACGGCACCGCCCTCGCGGGAAGTGCGCGAACTTTTCGGGCAGAAATAATAAAAATATAAATTAGGGGTTCCAAAACTATCCCCAAATAGGTGTTTTCCGGTTAAACTGTGCGCCAAGTCACAGAACGTAGCCGCTGTATGCCCGTTAAAGCCACTCGACAAGTCGTTACTCAAGCCCTGCAGCGGCTCGGTTATGCCCTGCTGCTGCCCGTCTCCATCCTGCCGATGGCGGCGCTGATCTACCGGCTTGGGCAACCCGACGTGCTCGATTTGGCGGTGCTCTCCCTCACCGGTCAGGCGATCTTCAGCCAGATGCCGCTTATCTATGCGGTGGCGATCGCCTTTGGCCTGAGTCGGCAAGAGCTGGGCGGACAGACGCTGGCGGGTGCGGTCAACTTCCTGCTGCTCAGCACAGCTTTCAATACGCTGGCCCCCAACCTGCACGCCGACATGATCTGCGGCCTGCTGGCGGGACTCACCACCGCCATTATCTATCCCTGGGTTCACCAGCAAACGCTACCCCGCTGGCTGCAGATCGCCAGGGGGGAGTTTCCCAGCCTGCTGGTGTCGGCCTTGGCCTGCCTGATGATCGCCATCCCCCTCTCGCTGCTGTGGCCGCCACTGGAGCGCGGGCTGACCCTGCTCACCTCCGAGCTGCTTACCACGCCGTTTGGCGCCTTCTGCTACGGCACCCTCAACCGCTTGCTGATCCCGCTCGGGCTCCATCAGGTATTGGGCAGCGTCATCGGCCTTGGCGAGAGCAACCTGCAGGCGCTAGCCACCGCCCAACCCCTTCATGAAGGGTATGTGGCCGGTCTCTACCCCATCATCATGTTCGGCCTGCCGGGCGCCTGTTTTGCCATCTGGCTGCACCGCCAACGGATGCAGCGGCTGCCACAGGGCGGGCTGCTGCTCACCCTGGCGCTCACCTCGGCACTGGTGGGTATCACAGAGCCTATCGAATTTTTGTTCGCCTTTACAGCCCCCTGGCTGTTTCTCGCCCACGCCCTGCTGACCGGACTGTCGCTGGCGGTCTGTAGCGGGCTGGGGATCAAGGTGGGCAGTTACTTCTCCGCCGGTCTGCTGGATCTGGTGCTGAGCTATCAGGCTGGGGAGCACAGCTTCTGGCTCATTCCGGTCGGTATCCTGTTCTTCGTCGCCTACACCTTGCTGTTCTATCAGCTACTGGAGCGCGCCCCCCTCAGCATGCCGAGCAAGCCCATCGCAGTGGAGCATCCGCGCCTTGCCAGCGTTGCCCCCTCAGACCCGCAGATGCTGGCGATCCAGTATCTCAAGGTGCTGGGCGGAATGGACAATCTGGTGGCGATGAGCGTCTGCATCACCCGCCTCAGCCTGCGGGTGCGCGATATTTCACTGGTGGATCAATCCCGCCTGCTGGGCCTGGGCTGCCTCTCCTGGATCCAGCTCAACGACCACCAGCTGGTGCTGGTGCTGGGCCCCAGCGCCAGCCTGATTGAAGGGCAGATCCGCATGCTGGCGGAGCGCCAGTCGGTCCCCCTCGGGCTCAAACCCAATCAGGAGTCGGCAAGCCAGAGCAGCTGGTAACTCAGGCGAACGGCAACCGCTCGGCCACGAAATCCATCAGGGTGCGCAGGGCGGGAGCCAGATGCTCCCGACTCGGATAGATAAGGTAAAACGGGTTGGCCGGAATGGGCTGATCCGGCAACACCTTCTGCAATCGCCCCGCAGCCAAATCCCCTTCACAGACATGGTGGGGCAACAGAGCAATCCCCCCGTCATGGAGCGCCATCTCCCGCAGCGCCAGCAAGCTGTTGCTGACACAGGCCCCCTGCGGCCGCCAGCCTCCCTCTTGCAATGGCCACACCGGCATGGCCGAGTGCACCAGACAGGCATAGCGGCCCAGCTCGCTCAACTGTTGCGGCATGCCGTGGGCCGCCAGATAGGCAGGTGCGGCCACCAGATGGCGTGCCACCTGACCGATGCGCCGACAGATGAGGCTGGAGTCTTTCAGCGGCGCCGCCCGCAGCGCCAGATCGTAACCCTCCCCCACCAGATCGAGCTGTTCGTCACTCAGGGTCAGCTCCAGCACCACTTCGGGATAGAGAGCGCGAAACTCGGCGAGGATCCGGCCAAGCAGCAGGGTGCCGGTCGCCTCGGGGGCAGTGATCCGCACCCGCCCCGCCGGGGCAGAGCGCAGCCGTGCCATCGCCAGATTGGCACTGCGGGCCAGTGCCAGCAGCCCCTGACAGTGCTCCACATAGAGTTCCCCCTGCGGGGTCAGGCTCAACCTGCGGGTGGTGCGCTGCAACAGCCGCACCCCGAGCTGGGATTCGAGCCGCGAGATCTTCTGGCTCACCGACGACTTGGGCATACCAAGCAGCTCGGCGGCCCGGGTAAAGCTCCCCTGCTCCACCACGGTGGCAAACAGTCCCATCAACTCCAGATCGACATTGTTCATATATTCAAACAGTCTTTACTGATTACCCATCTTAATCTTGATAATCAACCAGACTAGAGTGAGTGGCAATCCCGAACACAGCGATTTGAAAGGAAAAACCATGAAAGCCATTGCCCTGACTCACTATCTGCCAAGCGACCACCCCGACTGCTTTATCGCCGCCAACCTGCCCGATCCGGTTCCGAGTCCGCGGGATCTGCTGGTGCGGGTCACCGCCACCTCCGTCAATCCGGTGGATACCAAGGTGCGTTCCCCCAAGGCCAAAATTGAAAGCTCGCCCCGGGTACTGGGCTGGGATGCGGTGGGGGAAGTGATCGCCACCGGCAGCGAAGTGACCCTGTTCAAGGCGGGCGACCGGGTGTGGTATGCCGGCGATATCAGCCGTCCGGGCAGCAACAGCGCCCTGCAACTGGTGGATGAGCGCATCGCCGCCATCGCCCCCACCAGCTTGAGCGATGTGGAGGCCGCCGCCCTGCCGCTGACCGCCATCACCGCCTGGGAGACCCTGTTCGAGCGCTTTGCCCTCACCCGCGAGAGCCGTGGCAAACTGCTGATCATCGGCGGCGCCGGTGGCGTAGGCTCCATCGCCATCCAGCTGGCTCGCCAGCTCACCGGCATGGAGGTGATTGCGACCGCCTCCCGCCCCGAGAGCCGCGAGTGGTGCCTCGAGATGGGCGCCCATCAGGTCGTGAACCACCACAAGTTGCAGGAGGAGCTGACCGCCCTTGGCATCACCCAGGTCGATGCCATCTTCTGCACCAACGCCACCGCCGAGCACTGGGCCACCATGGCCGGGCTGATCCGCCCGTTTGGCCATATCTGTACCATCGCCGAATCGAGCGAGCCGTGGGATCTCTCCCTGCTCAAGAGCAAGAGCGCCACCTTCAGCCAGGAGTTCATGTTCACCCGCTCCCTGTTCCAGACGCCGGACATGATCGAGCAGCACCGCCTGCTCGGCCGGGTGGCGGCACTGGTCGATGAAGGGGTATTGCAGACCACCCTGACCAGAACCATCTCGTCACTGACCCCGATCACGCTGGCTCAGGCCCATGCCGAGGTGGAAGCGGGCCGTATGGTTGGCAAGCTGGTGATCGACATGAGCAGCTTTGCCAACTAAGCCCTCAAACGCACCATGATGGGATAAGTTCACCAAGGAGATGCCCCAAACGGGCACAACCAGCGGCACTCATGACAGCCAGTAGCAGGCCAACGTCCAACAATCAGCCAAAAAAGAGGCCATTTCGCGAGAAATGGCCTGAATACCTGAACATTGGGGTAACAATCACACACATATCCTTATGCAGGACATATTAGTCTTTGCATCTGGCGTGCCAACAGCAGCATGAATGCGCCAAAACGGCGTCAGTACATCCTTGAGCAAGGTGCCGACCTTGCTCTTTTTTTGTCTGGCAGACTGTTTACCAGGCAAAGGAGTGCAGATAAAAAAATGCCACCCGAGGGTGGCAGTGAAAGATGACGGAACTTGAGCAAAGCGTTCAGCGAAAACCGGTCGTCTTCGCCTGCATAGAGCAATACAGGAACCGTGCCAATCCGGCAAAAGCCCCCGTATCCCTCCACGTCATGGGCAAACCACGACAGCACTGCCCCATGATGGTAGAATCTCGCGGTTTCACATTTATGAAGAGTCGACGCCATGCCCTGGATACAAATTCGAATCAACGCCACTGCCAAGACCGCAGACAAGGTGAGCAACATGCTGCTGGGGCGTGGTGCCCAGGCGGTGACCTTTATGGATGCCAAGGATGTGCCCGTCTATGAACCCATGCCGGGCGAAACCCCGCTGTGGGGCGAGACCGAAGTGATGGGGCTGTTTGACGCCGAAACCGATCCGGCCCCCACCATCGCCTTCTTCCAGCAGATCTTCGGTGAAGACGTGGGCTACAAGGTGGAGCAGCTGGAGGACAAGGACTGGGTGCGCGAGTGGATGGATCACTTCCACCCGATGCAGTTTGGCGAGCGGCTCTGGATCTGCCCGAGCTGGCGCGACGTGCCAAACCCCGATGCGGTCAACGTCATGCTGGATCCGGGTCTGGCCTTCGGTACCGGTACCCACCCCACCACCGCGCTTTGCCTGCAGTGGCTGGACGGGCTGGATCTGGCCGGTAAAACCGTGGTCGACTTTGGCTGCGGCTCCGGCATCCTCGGCATCGCCGCCCTGAAACTGGGTGCCGCCCGCGTCATCGGCATCGACATCGACCCGCAGGCGATTCAGGCCAGCCGCGACAACGCTGCACGCAACGGCGTCGCCGACCAGATTGAACTCTATCTGCCGGCCGACCAGCCACAAGACGTCGAAGCGGACGTGGTAGTCGCCAACATTCTGGCCGGCCCGCTGCGCGAACTGGCGCCGCTGATCGCCGGCCACGGCAAGCCCGGCAGCCTGATGGCCCTCTCCGGCGTGCTGGAGAGCCAGGCTCCGGAGCTGGAAACCATCTACGGCCAGTGGTTCGAGATGGACCCGACCGCCGTCAAGGAGGAGTGGTGCCGCCTCTCTGGCCGCAAACACGCCTAAACATAGCTCCCGCTCTCAAGGCGGCAAGTCAGCATCTTTATTAAACAAGAGCACCCGCGGGTGCTCTTGTTGTTTCTCCCTTTTCTCACTCTGGGGGAAGGTTCACGCTTCTCTGGCCAATGAGGGATTAACATCGTTCCTCCACATCATTGAGGCCCTGCCATGACCGAATACCAGAAGATGATCAGCAGCCAACCGTACAACTGCATGGCACCCGAGTTGGCCCAGTTGCGCCGGGAGGCGGCACGGCGCTATCGCCGTTTCAATCAGGCAGAAGAGGAGGCAGAGCTGCGGGCACTACTGGCGGAGCTGATTGGCGAACTGGCAGAGAACGCCTTTATCTGCCCGCCCCTCTACTGTACCTATGGCCGCCACATCCACCTGGGCAAGGACTCCTACATCAATATGGGGGCTACCCTGCTGGACAATGCCCCCATTCGCATCGGCGCCCATGTGATGATTGGGCCAAATGTGCAGATCTATACCGCAGCCCATGCGCTGGAGGCCGACGAACGGATTCAGGGAACAGAGACGGCGCTGCCGGTCACCATTGAAGACAAGGTCTGGATTGGGGGCGGCGCCATCTTGCTGCCCGGTGTAACCATAGGGCGAGAGGCGATCGTCGGCGCGGGTGCCGTAGTCACCAAAGATGTACCGGCCGGAGCTCGGGTAGTCGGCAGCCCGGCCCGGATCCTGCCAGCCAAAAACAGGGCATAAGGCTGCCAACCGGGTTGTATGCCGATATCGCCATCAGCTCACAACAGCCCCGACACCCCATAAAAAATAAAGCCCAATGTCACGAAGACGTTGGGCTGTTAAAAGGTGCTACGGAATTGCGACTCTCATCGCAGAAAAATTAGAAGGAGTGCCCTTCTAAACTGGCAGGGAGATATTAGCGAATGCGCAAACGTTTTACATAGTGAAATACCACAGGATTGCGAGGTACATCGCACTATTTAAATAATTACCTGCTATGGTGCGCGAAGCCTCTTTGAGCCATTTATTTTCCCCAATTTCTCTGGTTACTATTCACGGTTAAACAGAAAAGCCCCGATTTCTCGAGGCTTTGCTTCTCTCAACCGCAACGTGGCCGAAAAGTCAGAAACGGCGGACAAACTCATCGAGCGGCAGCTCGCGCAGTTTACGCGCTTCCAGCATGGGGGTGCCGAGGTAGAGGAAACCCACCAGCTGATCCTCTGCCGCCAGTCCCAATCCCTTGTTGATCTGCTCATCGAAGATAAACCAGCCGGAGCGCCAGATGCCGTTGAAACCCTGCGCCTGCGCCGCCATCTGCATCGCCATCAGGGCACAACCGGCAGAGAGCTCCTGCTCGAGTTTCGGCACCTTGGGGTGATCCTGATAACGGGTTGCCACGGCGACGACCAAGGGCGCCCGCAGTGGCGCTTCGCTGCACTTCTTGATGCTCTCTTCATCTTCGCCACGGGCACGGGCCGCCTCGGCCAGCAGCTTGCCCAGCCGCTCACGCCCCTCCCCTTCAAACAGAATGAACTGCCAAGGGGTCAGGGTGCCGTGATCCGGCGCGCGCAGGCCCGCCTTGAGGATATTGTCGAGCACCTCACCGCTCGGGGCGGGATCGGCGAGACGGCCACAGGAGTGGCGATTGAGCAACAGGGTGAGGGCATCCATGGGCAATTCCTTCTCTGGGGCAATGATGGCGCTACCTTAGCACAGCACCGAATGAAGAAAACCCCTGAGGCTCAGGGGTTTATCGCACTATAAAGGACAAGAGGGCACAGTTTGCTAGATGAGCGCAGCCAGCTCGGCCCCTTGCCGGATGGCGCGCTTGGCATCCAGCTCGGCAGCCACGTCGGCTCCGCCGATGATATGCACCGGCTTGCCTGCCGCCTGCAACCCGGCCTGCAGTTCTTTAAGGGGCTCCTGCCCGGCGCAGACGATAACCTGATCCACCGGCAGACACTGCTTGGTCTCGCCCACCTGAATGTGCAAGCCCTCGTCATCGATCCCCAGATATTGCACCCCGGAGAGCATCTGCACCTTGCGGTTCTTGAGCACGGTACGGTGGATCCAGCCGGTGGTCTTGCCAAGTCCGTCACCCACCTTGCTCTCCTTGCGCTGGAGCAGCCAGATCTGGCGCTCGGGGGCGTCGATTTCAGGAGCCGTGAGGCCACCGCGCTCGCCAAGCTGTTTGTCGATGCCCCACTCCTTGAGCCAGTGATCACGGTGCCCATCGGCATCCATCTCCACTTTCTTCTCTACCAGATACTCAGCTACATCGAAGCCGATGCCGCCGGCACCGATCACCGCCACCTTCTGGCCGACCGGTTTGTGATCCCGCAATACATCAAGATAACTCATCACCTTGGGATGTTCGATGCCCGGAATATTGGGGGTGCGCGGACGAATACCGGTAGCGAGGATCACCTCGTCAAAACCGCCGCCGAGCAGGCTCTCGGCACTCTGGCGCTGGCCGAGATAGAGCTCGACGCCGCACTTCTCCAGCCGTTTGGCGAAATAGCGCAGGGTTTCGTGAAACTCCTCCTTGCCCGGGATCTGCTTGGCGAAGTTGAACTGGCCGCCGATTTCGCTGGCCTGATCGAACAGGCTCACCTGATGACCGCGCTCGGCAGCGTAGCAGGCAAATGCCAGCCCGGCCGGGCCCGCCCCCACGACCGCCAGTTTTTTGGGCTGGGGCACGCGGCCAAAGGTCAGCTCGGTCTCGAAACAGGCGCGAGGATTGACCAGACAGGAGGCGCGCTTCTGCTTGAACACATGGTCGAGGCAGGCTTGATTGCAGGCGATGCAGGTGTTGATCTCGTCCGCCCTATTTTCGGCCGCCTTGATGACAAATTCGGGATCCGCCAGGAAGGGGCGCGCCATGGAGACCATGTCCGCCTCGCCCCCCGCCAGAATCCGCTCGGCCACCTCGGGAGTGTTGATCCGGTTGGTGGTGATAAGCGGCACCTTGAGGTGCTTTTTCAGCTCGGCGGTCACCCAGCTGAAAGCGCCGCGCGGCACGCTGGTGGCGATGGTGGGAATACGCGCTTCGTGCCAACCGATGCCGGTGTTGATGAGGGTCACCCCCACCGCTTCCAGCGCTTTGCCAAGGGCGATCACCTCTTCCAGGGTCGAGCCCTGCTCCACCAGATCCAGCATGGAGAGGCGGAAGATAATGATGAAGTCGGTGCCGACCCGCTCGCGGATGGCGCGAACAATCTCCACCGGGAAGCGCATCCGGTTTTCGCTGCTGCCGCCCCAGCCATCGGTGCGCTTGTTGGTGCGCTCGCAGATGAACTGGTTGATGAGATAGCCTTCCGAGCCCATCACCTCGACGCCGTCATAACCAGCCGCCTTGGCCAGCGCGGCTGTAGCCGCGAAGTCGCGGATGGTGCCGCGGATCTGCCGCTCGCTCATGGCGCGCGGTTTGAATGGGGAGATGGGGGCCTTGAGGGCGCTCGGGGCCAGACTGAAGGGATGGTAGGCGTAACGACCGGCATGGAGGATCTGCAGCGCAATCTTGCCCCCCTCCTGATGCACGGCGCTGGTCACCTTCTTGTGCTTGCTCACCTGCCAGGGAAAGCTCAGCTGAGAACCGTGAGGCACCAGCCGACCGCGCAGGTTGGGGGCGATACCGCCGGTGACGATAAGGCCAACGCCACCACGGGCTCGCTCGGCATAAAAGGCGGCCAGCTTGTCAAAACCGCCCTTCTCCTCTTCGAGGCCGGTATGCATGGAGCCCATCAAGACGCGGTTGCGCAGCTGGGTAAAACCAAGGTCTAGCGGGGTCAGCAGGGTCGGATAGCGGCTCACGATGCCTCCAGTTAATTTTTTGTTATCAAACTGAGGCTAGAGTAAAGAATCGAAAATTCTTTTTCAAACAAATGTTTGGACAATTTTTCAGCGAACAGCCGTGCCCTGAACGAAGATAGGCGGGATCCGCCAGTCGGAAATGGCAATTTCGCCCGCAACTGGTTAATAATGGCTCTTCTCTACCCATTAACAGGGCGATAACGCGACTATGTCTATTTTCAAAGGTCTGGGTTGGTTGTTCCGCAGCCTGTGGCGCCTGCTCAATTTCACCCGGCTGATGCTGGTCAATCTGCTGTTTCTCATCGTAGTGCTGGTCATCGTCTTCAGCGTCAGCCAGAAAGAGGCCCCCAAGGCGCCCATCGAAGGGGCGCTGACCCTCAATCTCAACGGCGTGCTGGTGGAGCAACGCTCCCAGACAGATCCCACCGTACAACTGCTGCGCCAGATGGACAGCAGCGACGAGCAGCCAAGCGAGATCGTCCTCTCCGACCTGCTGTGGGCCATCAAGAGTGCCAAGGATGACGAGCGCATCAAGGCGCTGGTGATCAAGCCGCAAGGGCTGCAGGGAGCCAACTTCACCAAACTGCAGGAGGTGGCGAGCGCCATCGACTCCTTCCGGGAGAGCGGCAAACCGGTGATCGCCATGGCCGACTTCTACACTCAGGGGCAATACCTGCTGGCGGCCCACGCCGATCATGTGCTGCTCAACCAGAGCGGCGCCGTGGTGATCGAGGGGCTTGGTGTCTACCAGACCTACTTCAAGTCGGCGCTGGAGAAGCTCAACATCACCCCGCATGTATTCAAGGTCGGCACCTACAAATCCTTCGTCGAGCCCTATACCCGCGACGAGATGTCCCCCGAGAGCAAAGAAGCGAACCAACGCTGGCTGGATCAGCTGTGGCAATCCTATGTGGCCGATGTCGCCGAGCAGCGGGAGATCGAACCCGATGCAGTCGCGCCGGGCAAGGATCGCTTCCTCGAGCTGCTGCGCAAGGCCGGTGGCAATGCCGCCAACTACGCCCTCGATAACGGGCTGGTGGATCAGCTGGCGACACGCGACGAGATGACCCAGGCGGTCATTAAAGAGGTGGGTGAAGCGGACGACCACGGCTGGAAAGGGGTCGGCCTGAAAGAGTATCTGGCTGCCATTCCGGAACAATATCCCCAGAGCGGCAAGGATGAGGTGGGTCTGGTGGTCGCCAGCGGCGCCATCATGGATGGCGTGCAGCCTGCCGGCACCATCGGCGGCGACAGCCTCTCCGACCTGCTGGCCGATGCCCGCCGCGATGACAAGGTCAAAGCCGTGGTCCTGCGGGTCGACAGCCCGGGCGGCAGCGCCTTCGCCGCCGAGCAGATCCGCGCCGAGCTGCTGGCCCTGAAACAGGCAGGCAAACCGGTAGTGGTCTCCATGGGCAGCTATGCCGCCTCCGGTGGCTACTGGATCTCCGCCGATGCGGACAAGATCTTCGCCTCACCGACCACCCTCACCGGCTCCATCGGGGTGTTCGGCATGTTTGCCACCATCGACAAGGCGTTGGCCCAGTTCGGTGTCCATACCGACGGGGTCGGCACCACAGATTACGTCGGCGTCGGCCCGACCCGCGCCTTGCCGGATCACATCGGTCAGGCAATCCAGCTGAGCGTGGAAGATACCTACCAGCGCTTCATCGGTCTGGTCAGCAAGGGCCGCGGCCTGAGCCCGGAAGAGGCCGAGAAAGCGGCCGAAGGTCGGGTCTGGACCGGCGAAGATGCCAAGGCCCTGGGGCTGGTGGACGAGTTCGGCAATCTGGATGACGCCATCAAGGCCGCCGCCGAGCTGGCCAACCTCAAAGAGTGGCAGGTGACCCCCATCGAGCAGGAGGAGTCCACCAAGGACAAGTTCCTGCGCCAGCTGTTTGACAGCAGTGCCCAAGTGCTGGCCCCCCAGTTGCAAAGCTGGCTGCCGGCTGGATTTGGCAAGGCCTTGGTGGAAGTGAACCGCAGTCTCGACCCGCTCACCCGCTTCAACGACCCACAAGGCACCTACGCCTTCTGCCCGGTCTGCGTGCAGTAAGCAAGCTGCGAATGCCCCATAAAGAAAACGGCAACCATCTGGTCGCCGTTTTCTTTATTCAGCCAGTGCGCGCGGCACCGCCAACTTGCTCAATCAGGGATTGAGACGGGTCGGCATACCGGTACGCTGTTCCAGCACCTGCTTGACCACGTTGGAGTCAGACTCGGCGTGGGCGATGAAACGGGTGATGGCCGGTGTCATCGGGAGCGGCACGGAGGCGGTGGAGTTGAACTCCTCCTCGGTGCGCGACAGCGGCTCATGTACTTCCATGTAGCGACCGCCATCCGGCTCGACCGTGGTCTTGACCGGCTGGTTGACGAACTGGACGCGGGTACCGACCGGCACGTTGTCGAACAGATACTTGATGTCGTCGGCACGCAGACGTACGCAGCCGCTGCTCACCCGCAGACCGATGCCGAAGGTGGCGTTGGTTCCGTGGATGGCATAGAGGTTGCCGATGTAGAGGGCGTGCAGGCCCATGGGGTTGTCCGGGCCGGCTGGCCAGACCGCAGGCAGTGTGATTCCCTTCGCGGCGTAGCGACGACGAATGTTTTCGGTCGGGGTCCAGGTCGGGTTGGCGCGCTTGCGCTCTACCTTGGTGATCCAGTTCTCCGGGGTGTTCACCCCCAGCTGACCGATGCCGATGGGCAATACCTGTACCACGTTCTTCCCTTTCGGATAGTAGTAGAGGCGCATCTCGGCAACGTTGATGACGATCCCTTCGCGGGGCGCGTTGGGCAGGATCAACTGGTGAGGGATGATCAGGGTGCTGCCCGCTTTGGGCAGATAGGGATCAACGCCCGGGTTGGCTTCCATGATATTGGTCAAACCCAACTGAAACTCGGAGGCAATCTGCTCCAGCGGACGATTGTCCGCAGGCACCACATATTCCAGATTCTCACCGATCAGACGGCTGTTGGCCGCAGGCAGACGGTACTCGACGGCGGCAGCCTGCTGGCTGATCAGCGCAAGTGTGCATAAAAGGGCCGAAGCGGCAGTGCGAAGGGGGTTCATAAAATTCCTGTGTGGTTTCCTGTACCAAATGGGCCGGAGGCCATCTTATCTTCGGTCTGCCGGTGGCGGGTCAACCTGCACCACGGCGCCAAATAACCGAGCGCGCATTCTTTCCCGAGTCGGCCAAAATTTCAACTTCCATATGTTGCTTTTCTTGTTAAAAGTGGCCGTTTTCGGTGTGATGCTTATCAACAGAGCAAAAGCCCCCTTGGCAAGTCGCCATTGAAAGAGAGATGTACAGCATAGCCCCCTCTCTGCGGACCAACCCCGCCCCCGTAGACCACAGCGCTGTGCCACCTGGTGTCACGGTTGCAGCCCTAGCTGAAACGTTTGTCACCTCGGAGGAGATAGGCCAATGTTGACTGTGGCACTTTCATTGGAGCGAAAAGGGGGAAAATAGCGCTTCGACTACAGCAGGGACTGGCTGCCGCCATAAAAAAACCGCTCCGAAGAGCGGTTAATGGAGCCACCAGGCAACCATAAAAGGGACTTCAAGCGTTGTCATTGGAATTACTGGACGGCCGCCTCCCCCGCACCACTCTGCTCCTTGAGGAAGCTGATCCAGGGGGATGCCCGACCGCTGACGTTGCCATTCTGAGCCGCCTGGGTGAAGGCGTTGAGTGCCTCCTTCGGCTTTTGTTGCTCAAAATAGGCGACCCCGGTCAGGAACTTCAGATCCGCCCGCTGTTCACCATTGGCATTGGCTGCCGGTTTGGCGGCCAGCGCCACCAGATCCTGATAGCGCTTGCTCTGGATCATCATGCGCGCCATTTTCAGCTGCAATTCGGCGCTCGGGGCCAGCTGGTAGGATTTGGCCAGGGTGTCGATGGCCGGATCCAGCTCCTTGGCCTGATGCCAGTAGTTGGCCAGGGTCTTGTAGTTGCTGGCGCTCTGCTCAATCACCCCGTCCTTCATCCCCTTCTCCATCACCCGTGCGGCGCGATGAGGAATGCCGGTGAAGGCGAGGTAGTTGGCGAGGCGCTGCAGCTCGGCGGCCTCGGTCAACATGCCGAGGTTATAGGCCGACTCCAGCGCAGCCAGCGCCTTGGCATCGTTGCCTGCCTGCATATGCATGGCAGACAGCTGGGTCCAGTACTTCTTCTTCTCCGGGAACATGTTGACCAGAGAGGTCAGCACCTCGGTCGCCGGTTTGTACTGTTTCAGCTCGTAGTGAGCCCCCATCTTCAGCAGATACCAGGACTCCGGCGCTTTACCTGCCGACAGCTTGATCGCCTGATCCACTGCCGGGATCGCGTCACGGTACTGCTTGAGCTGCACGTGGGCGTTGGCCAGCGTGATATAGGCATGGGAGTTGGGCTTGTCATCCTTGCCCTGGTTGGCAAACCACTCCTTCATGGTCTTGATCGAGCCCTGATAATTACCCTCAGCCATATAGAGCTGGGCCAGGTTGTAGCGCACCTGCTGGGCCACCGGTGGCGGCAGGCCGCCTGTCGCGATGGCATCGGCAAAGTACTTGGTCGCCTGACCGTATTTCTCCTGCTGGGCGGCCACGAAACCGAGGGTCTGCAATATGACCCCCTTGTCGTAGACCCGCTCGCCCGCGCCGGAGAGCGCATCTTGCAGCTTGGCATTGGCCTCACCGTATTTCTTCTCGGTGATCAGCTCCTGCGCCTTGTTGACCGCCCGATAGGCCCGATCCGACAGGGCCGGCTGCTCGGCGGCCCAACTGGCGGTGCTGAGCAGCACCGCCATGGCGACCGGGGCGAGGATCATCTTGTGTAACTTGTTCATCGCCACCTTCCTTAGTTGACCGCAAACTCGATCTCTTGCTGCATACGGCTCGCCTGCGGCTTGCCATCCACCATGGCCGGTTTGAACGTCCACTTGGCGATGGTTTTGCGCGCCTCTTTGCCGAGGTCATAGCTGCGCGGCTCTTCCTTGACGATCCGCACGTTGCTGACGGTGCCGCGCTCGGTGACGGTGAACTCCACCAGCACCTTGCCGGAGGCCAGCCCCGCCAGTGCCGCCTTGCGGGGCATCATAGGCTCGAAGGTTGCCAGCGGAATGGCGCCGTTGTTGCCACCCACTCCGCCACCACCACCGCCGGTGCTGTAGGCACCCAGCGCGTTGCCTCCACCGATATTGACCGGGATGTCGAGCTTGGGCATGTCCATCGGCGCGCTCTCCATCTTCGGCCGATCCGTGCTGGCCACCTCCATCTCGGGAGGCGGTGGCGGACGCTTGGGCGGCGGCGGTTTGGGCAGCTCCCGCTGTTTCTCTTGCAGGGTCTCCTGGGGCTTGAGGCGGATGAAATCGGTCATGGTGACGTCATCCTTCTCCACCAGCTCCCGGTGATCCGGTGTGATCAGCTTGTTCATTCCCAGAAACAGAAAGAACACCACCACACAGGAGACCGCCAACGATATCAGGTATCTCATAGGTCTCTCTCCGGCATCAGCTGCTCTTGTCTGCCGCGATGGAGATGTTCTGGACACCGGCCATGCGGATCTGATCCATGACCTGCACCACCAGACCGGAACGGGATTCGTTATCGGCCTGGATCACCACGGCGCTCTCCGGGTTTTCGGCCCGCAGCCGCTCGATGTTGGCGCGCACCGCCCCCACCTCGACCACCCGCTTGTCGACCCAGACCTGACCGTTTTCGCGCACCGCGACCATGATATTGCCCTTCTTCACCGTCTCGGCCGTGCTGGCACTGGGACGGTTGATCTCGACACCGGACTCCTTGACGAAGGAGGTGGTGACGATGAAGAAGATCAGCATGATGAACACTATGTCCAGCATGGGGGTCAAATCGATAGCCGCCTCGTCAGCACCGCTGTCGCTGTAACGTTTTCTCATAGCAGAAACTCCTTGCTTGTTCTGTGCCCCCGGCAGGCCATGCCTCGCCGGGGGTATGCATCCTGCATCAACCGTGTTTCAGGTTGTCTTCCAGCTTTTGCACCGCCAGTTTGGCCTTGTGATCGAGCTGGTTGACAAAAAACAGGCCGGAAAGGGCGGCGATCATGCCCGCCATGGTCGGTACCGTTGCCTTGGAGATCCCCGATGCCATCGCCCGCGGCGAACCGGTGCCTGTGATGGCCAGGGTGTCAAATACCTGCACCATCCCCACCACGGTCCCGAGCAGCCCCATCAACGGGCAGAGAGCGATCAGCACCTTGATGACCGGCATCCCCTTGTCCACCGCCATGGCAACCCGTGAGACCAGCTCGCGCCGGATCTGCTTGGCAGACCAGGAGAGATGATCGGTGCGGGCCAGCCAGGTCGCCTTGGTCTGCTTCACCTGTTTGGGGTAGACCGCCATGAAGTAGAACCAGCGCTCCAGCAACAGGGCCCACATCATCAGGGTCAGGAAGAACAGGGCGACCAGTACATCGCCCCCCAATCCCAAAAACCGGCGGACCGACTCGACTTCTTCAATCAACCAGAACCACATGGGTGACTCCTTACGCTGCGGCTTTGGAGGCGTGCAGACGTTCCTGATAACGGGCGACAAAACCGGCGCTCTGCTCTTCCAGCACCTGGATCAGACGACGGCTCTGGGTCTGCACTATGGTGTAGAGGAACAGCATGGGTACCGCGACGACCAGACCCTGCATGGTGGTCACCAGCGCCTCGGAGATACCGCCCGCCATCAGCTTGGGATCGCCGGTACCGAACAGGGTGATGGCCTGGAAGGTGGCAATCATCCCCACCACGGTACCGAGCAGGCCCAGCAGCGGCGCGACGGAGGCGATCAGCTTGATGAGGCTGATGCCCTTCTCGAACTTGGGCACGTTGCGCAGGATTATCTCGTCGAGCTTGGACTCCAGATCCTCGATGTTGTCACCGCGATGGTTCTGGTAGGCCCCCAGCATGTCACCAATGGGGTTGCCCTTGATGATCTGATCGGATTTCAGCTGCTTGCGCATGGACGAGCCGATCAGCGACAGGCGGATACCGCAGAAGATGGCCAGCAGGGTACCGATGACCCCCAATGCCAGGATCACATAACCCACGGAACCACCCTGATCGATACGCTCCTTGAGGGTCGGTGACTGCACCAGCAGGGAGAGGATCACGCCGCGAGACGGGTCGATGAAGATGGGCTTGACCCCGTCACCGCCCTGTTCAAACTCGGCGATGGGAGCCAGCACGCTCTTCTCCGGTTGACGGGAGAGCTGCTCGAACTTGCCGGTCTCCGGCACGAAGGTGAGGTACTTGCCTTCGGAGACAGTGTTGAACTCACCGATCTGGGTGACCGTCTTCTCGGCTTGGTTGCCTTCGCCGTAGACCACGGTCGCCGGGATCTGGCTCACCTTGCCACCGTCCACCATGCGGCTGAGGGTGGTGGTCCAGAACGCTTCCAGATCGTCGCTGGAGGGGAGCTCTTTACTCTCGGCCAGACGGGTCAGCAGCGCGGTCTGTTCCGGATGCTCGACCCGACGGGCTGAGGCGTTGAAGATCCCCTTGAACTCACCGGCGAACTGACGCAGTACGCCGAACATCTCGCCCATGTTGCCGGAACGCTGGCGCAGGGTTTCGGTCAGCTCGGTCAGCTGCTTGTCATTGGCATCGAAGGTCGCCTTGAGCTGCTCGCCCTTGGCGGTTTCGGCAGCCAGCTCGGCCTTGGCCTTGGCCAGCAGCGCCCCCTGCTCGTTCTTGTCAGCCAGGAAGCGGGCTTCCCGCTCCTTGTTGAGTTGGGATTCGCTCAGGCTGGAGGCCTTGACCTGATTCAGCAGCGCATTGAGATCCACCGGTTTTTCGGCGGCGGTCACCGGCAGGGTGACCAGGGTTGCTCCCGCAATCAGGGAGGCAATCGCAAGTTTGATTCCTTTCATGATGCTTTCTCCGCAGTTTGAACCGGCAGCTTGATCAGAGCGGGAGGCGCCTGCTTCTTGGCGATGCGAAGGCCCTGTTCAACCGCACTGCGATACTCCTGGGGCAACTCTTCCCACTGGCGAGTCTTCTTGTTCCACATCCCGGTCTCATTGCCATCCGGGGATTGATAGAGCAGCGCGATGCGGCCAACCCGCAGGAACTCGTAGGTCTTCTCGCTGCCATCCTTGTCCAGGCTCGCCTTGTAGGATTCGATGGTGCGGCTGAAGCCCTCCTCGATCTGGTAAGCCTCCAGGATCTTGCGGTACTTCTCGGAGATGGTGACATCAGCACGGTTCATCAGGTCGGTCAGAGCCGCCACACGGTCCTCGCGCTCGACCTTCTGGAACGGCAGATCCAGCGCCACAAACTGCTCGAGGGAGTCGATCATCTTGAGCATCAGGGGCACCACTTCGGTGCTGGTCTGATCAATCTGGGCGATCTGCTTTTGCATCGACGCCAGCTCGGCACTCTGGGACTCGACCATCTTGCTCACCTGCTCGTTGTAGGTGCGCAGACTGTCGACCTGACGCAGGGCGGCCTTGTACTGGGCCAATGCGGATTCGGCAGATTCGGCATAGCTGTCGATCTTCTGCTGGGAAACTTTTGATGCGTTGTCGGTGGCGGCTTGAGCGTCCACGGCCTGACCGGCAGTGGCGGCACTCAGATTGAAGCTGGTCAACAAGGCGGCCGAAACCAGGCTGCCAAGGAGCGCTTTCTTCATTGTAATGGTCCTTGTCTTCATAGGATTACCCTATCTCCGTAACTTCCTTGGACGTTGGGCACAGCCGGCCCGACCGGGCCGGCTGAGGTTGTATATCAACAGGGTTGATTAGAACTTCTGGGTGTAGTCGATGTAGTAGACCCGTCCGTCAATGCTGTAGAGGTATTCATCGTAGGTGTAACCATCATTTGACAGGGAAGGTCCACGGTTGAACATGTTCTTCACGCCGGTCTGGATCTTGGCATTCCAGCTGGTATCGACCGCGACGTTCAGGTTCCAGATGGTGTTGGAAGCAATATGGCCCTCTTCCTTGTCATCCACATAGTCCTGGCTCTGGGAGTCGATATAGTTGGTGCTCAGGTAGGTATCCAGATTCCACAGCTGCGGGAAGTTGGCACCGATCCCGGAGTTGAAACGGAAATCGGGTTTGCCATTCCAGCCCTTCTTGTCAACCATTGGGCCACCAGCAAACAGACCTTCCTCATATTTCAGGATGTAGCTGCTGCCAAAGTCGTATCGCAGGGTGAAGGAGTTGAAGTCGTACTTGTAGTCCGCCTTGAAGTCGATACCACTGGTCTTGAGTTGCCCCAGGTTGACCATGCCGGCATAGACCTTCTCGACATCGCCGTTGGCGTCACGAATGACGTTCGGGTTGCTGCCGGTATTGAGCTCCTGATAGAACTGGGTCTGGGTGGTAGCCAGCTGGATTACGTCATCAATCTTGATGTAGTAGTAATCGAGCGACAGGTTCAGATTGTCCAGCGGATTGTAGGCCGCCCCGATAGTGAAGGTATTGGCGGTCTCTTCCTTCAGGTTCTTGTTGGATTGGCGCGTTGTCTCGTACTGCTCTTCGGAACAGTTGGCAATACCATTGGCCTGGCAGTAGACATAGTCCTTGGCAAAATCCGCTGACTGGGCATCCGCCGCATAGAGATCATTCAGACCCGGCGCGCGGAAAGACTGGGACCAGGAGGTACGGAACATCAGCTGGTCGAGTGGCTGATAACGCAGACTCGCTTTGGGCGAGAAGGCGCTGCCAAAGTCGCTGTACTTGTCATAACGACCCGCCAGGTTCAGCTCGATCTGCTCGGTGATGGGGATCAGGCTCTCGATGTAGGTGGCAAACACATCGCGCACACCGCTACCGGAGTTGCCGGATGAACCCAGTACGTTACCCGCTTCGGACTGGCTGTCGTAGGTGTCGGAATAAACCCAATCGTTATACTCGGCACCCAGATACCAGCTGACCGGGCCAGCAGGCAGTTCGCCCATCTCCCAACCAAGACCGCCATACCACTGGAAGAAATCCATCTTGGAGTTGCGGCTGGTGGTATAAGAGAGATCCTTGGTGGCATCAGCGGAGAAGCTGCCGTTGACGAAGTTTCCACTGTTTACCTGAGTCTGAACCGCCGGCTCCAATACATAGCCATTACCAATACTCTGGTTATCTGTCTTGGAGTACATGTAACCGGCGTTCCACTCCAGATCGCCAACCGCCTCGGTCGGAACCACCCCTTCAAAACCCAGGTTCAGGGTACCGGTCAAGTCGGTCACTTCATTGTCACGGGGACCGACGTTGTTGAAGCGGTAGTAAACCGTCGCAGCCTTGGCGGTGCTAAAGTTGTTGGCAGACAGGACTGCAGCGCTTTCAGGGGTGGAGCCATCCACGGTGAAGGCACCAGCAGCAGGAGCGAAACGACCAAAACTGGTGACCCGGGAACCAATCATCTGTGGCACGAAATCCACATTGTCGTTGATATGGTAGCGGCCGTTGACATAGACGGTGTCGCGAGTACGCGAGGCGGTCTTGGCTGCGACCTGGGCAAAGTCGAAGCGGCAAGCCGTACCCTTGGTGACAAAACCGGCGCCGGTGCTTTCACAGTCGACCCCATTCAGAGTACGGGTTACGGTCTTGCCAGTTGCCGCGTCTACTCCCTTGATATTGCGACCATAGAGGCTAGGAGACTCAGCCCCCTGCTTGGCCAGATAGTCACGATCCTTGTAATAGATTTCGTCTTTGACATCATGCTCGTAGACCATCATCAGGGAACCTTTCTCACCCGAAATACCGCTGACGATGGAACCACTCTGTTCGTCACCACCTTCCTCGGTCGGTGAACCGACGCGCCCCTGGAATGACAAACCTTCAAAACCCTCTTTGAGGATCACGTTGATAACGCCACCGATGGCATCAGAACCATACAGGGCAGAGCCACCGTCCAGGTTCACTTCCACCCTCTCAACGGCCGCCATGGGGATGGTGTTGAGGTTGATGGCGGTGCCCCCCATTGAGGGAGAACCGGCGATACGCTTGCCATTGAGCAGCACCAGTGTGCGATCTTCACCAAGGCCACGCAGCCCTACGGTGGCTTGTGACTGGGCTGAGCTACCGGAGGATGGAGAGAAACCACCAAAGGAGTTGTAGGAGGCCTGTTTCAGATAATCAGCCACAGTCTGCTGGCCAGACTGTTCAATTTGGGCCTTGCTGACAGAGACAACCGGAGTCGCCCCCTCAACATCAACACGAGAGATACGGGAGCCAGTGACTTTGATTTTCTGCAGTTTTTCGACATTCTGCCCTTCTTCGGCAGATACGGATGGGGCCGCCGCAAGGCTCGCCAAGGCGAACGCAATCGCAGCAGAGATTCTGCTCTTCCTAAGCATCGCTTATATCCTTCCTGGTTGTTTATTGTTTGCTTCCTGATACCGCCCTCTTTGGAGCGATGCGTAAGGCTTATCAATCTTTGACTGGCGACGTCAATGGAGTGGGGGGATCGGGAGGGTGAGATGTGGAATAAGCGGAGTGTATTAATTTTGACCGGCATAAATAGTGAATAATTCTGCCAAAAACATCCCGCGCAATGTGAAATCGTTGTTAAAACACGTAAAAGACGCTGAATTAAAAGTTGATGAACTTATTTATTTACGTGCTGTCTCTTTATATCTTATTTCGATTTATTGGCAAAAATAAGAATAAAACTCTATTTTAATTATTATTGTGACTGACCACTCCGATGGGGGAGATAGATAAATTTGTCGAGATGATATCGTTTTCCCTTCTTTGGCAGCAGAAATAAAAACATTTAAAATTCAATCACATAAATAAACACAAGATTCAAACAAACAGCTGTTTATATTTTTTAAAATAATGTTGAGCAGTAGCGTTTTGTTTTGATTTTCACTTTTCAGATAAAAAACGTCATTTTTCGGTGTTTTTGGTCTCAGCGGGTCATTTGTCCCAGTTTTCCATTTCCTTGTACTTGATTTTTGTTGCAGAGCTTTTACAGTGGCCAAGCGGATTGTCTGCTGTTTGGCAACCAATCCAGCGCGTAATGCCAGGAAGGACAGGCCCGTCACCGGATTTGACTGGCCGCAAAAAAGAACAACAAGGACGAGGTTCCACCATGCTGTCGTATTTCCTACGCCGGATGCTTTTGATCATCCCGACGTTTCTCGGTATCACCCTGCTCGTCTTCACCATCACCCGTTTCGTGCCGGGCGGACCGGTCGAACGCATGCTGCTGCAAGCCCAGGTTTCCCAGAATGAATCCGGCCGTTCCAGCGGCAGCAAGGGGGCGCAGGCCCTCTCAGATGAGCAGATCGAGGAGCTCAAGGCCTTCTATGGCCTCGACAAGCCCATGCTGGTCGCCTACTGGGAGTGGCTGCAGAAGCTGGCGGTGCTGGATCTGGGCGAATCGACCCGCTACTACGAGCCGGTGTGGGATCTCATCAAGGATCGACTCCCCGTCACCGCCTTCTTCGGGCTGGCGACCTTTCTGCTGAGCTATGCGGTCTCCATCCCGCTCGGGGTGGCCAAGGCGCTCAGGCACAACAGCCGCTTCGACTCGTTAAGCTCCATGCTTATCTACATGGCCTATGCCCTGCCCGCCTACGTGGTGGGGATCTTCCTCATCACCGTCTTCGCCTTCCATCTGGAGTGGCTGCCAATGGGCGGTTTTCCGGGGGACGACTTTGAGTACATGGAGAGCAGCTGGGATCAGATCCGCACTGTCTTTGCCCACGCCCTGCTGCCGCTTATCGCCTACGCCATCGGCGATTTCGCCATCCTCACCATGACCATGAAAAACAGCCTGATGGAGAACCTGTCGGCGGATTATGTGCGTACCGCCGTGGCCAAGGGACTGCCGTTTCGCAAGGCGGTCACCGACCACGCCATGCGCAACAGCCTGATCCCCATCGCCAGTCACCTGGGGTCTGTGCTCACCGTTTTCTTTGGCGGCTCCTTCCTCATCGAGACCATCTTCAACATCGACGGCATCGGCCTGCTCGGTTACGAGGCTATCGTCGAACGGGATTACCCCACCGTCATGGGCATTCTGGCCATCACCTCCATGCTGATGCTGATAGGCAATATCGTCTCCGATATCTGCGTTGCCCTGGTTGACCCGCGTGTGCGGTTTGGAGATTGACCATGAACCAGACCTCTATTGCCATGCCGATGCTGATATCACGCCATATCATCTCCGATATCTGCGTTGTACTTGTTGATCCCCGCATGCGGTTTGGAGACTGACCATGAAGCTCAATCCGGTTACCTTGAAAAAACTCAAGCGCTTCAAGTCGATCAAGCGCGGTTACTACTCCTTCATCATCTTCACCACCCTGGTGCTGCTCTCCCTGCTGGCTGAGCTGCTGGTCAACAGCCGGGCGCTGATAGTGAGCTATCAGGGCCAGCTGCATTTCCCCACCTATGGCGATGTGATCCCCGGTCAGCAGTTCGGGCTCGATTACGAGTACGAAACCAACTACCGCCAGCTCAAGGCCAAATTTGCCGCAGAGGGCCAGGGCGACTGGGTGCTGCTGCCGCCGGTACCCTGGAACCCCTACGAGCAGGATTTCAAGGAGGATGCCTACCCGCCCTACGCCCCCAGCGCGGCCGAGCGCCACTTCCTCGGCACCGACACCAGCGGCCGCGACGTGCTGGCGCGACTGGTTTACGGCTTTCGCATCGCCATCGGCTTTGCCTTTATCGCGCTGGCGGCCAGTTACGCCATCGGGGTCACCATCGGCTGTCTCATGGGCTTTCTCGGCGGCCGCTTTGATCTCATCCTGCAACGCTTTATCGAGATCTGGTCCCAGGTGCCGTTTCTCTACGTCATCATGATCCTGGTGTCGCTGGCCAAGCCCAACTTCGGCCTGTTTGTCGCCATCAACGTGCTGTTCGGCTGGATGGGGATCACCTGGTATATGCGCACCCTCACCTACAAGGAGCGGGCACGGGACTATGTGATGGCGGCGCGGGCACAAGGGGCGACCACCGGGCGGATCATCTTCAACCACATCCTGCCCAACACCCTGATGATGATCGTCACCCTGGCGCCGTTCGCCGTGGTGGGCAATATCTCCACCCTGACGGCCCTCGACTATCTGGGCTTCGGGCTGGCACCGCCGACCCCGAGCTGGGGGGAGCTGCTCTCCCAAGGCATCAACAATCTGGATGCCATCTGGATCGTCAGCTCCGTGGTGGCGGCGGTGAGTCTGGTGCTGATCATGGTCTCCTTTATCGGTGAGGCGATCCGCGAGGCGTTTGATCCGCGCAAATTTACCCGTTACCAATAAGCCAGCCGATGCCAGCGCATCGGCAGGTGCCGGGTAACGAACAGTGATTAATGAAGGACGGGCCGCCGCCATCGGCGGTCCCGGGAGCAAGGGATAATCCCGTTATCAATCAAGACCCCCAGTGCAGGGGCCAGACCTGGAAGTCAAACATGAAAAATAAAATCAAATGGATAGGTGCTCTCTTTGTGCTGGTAAACGGATCCTGGGTCTGGGCGGCCAGCCTGCCCGCGGATCTCAAATGGGAGACCAACGACACGGATCCTGTGTTCGCCTCCCCCAAGGCGCTGCCGGGTGGCAGCCTCAATATGTTTGTGGAGAGCTTTCCGCTGACGTTTCGTACCGTGGGGCCTGACTCCAACGGATCGTTCCGCTCCTTTATTCTCGATAACCAGTTGCGACTCATCAGCTTCCACCCCAATACCGGCAACCCCATCCCCTCGCTCGCGACCCACTGGGCCATAGCGCCAGACAGCCAGACCGTCTACTTCAAGCTGGATCCCCGTGCCAAATGGTCGGATGGCAAGCCGGTCAATGCTGACGACTACACCTTCGGCTACGAGATGATGCGCTCCAAACACATCAAGGGGCCCTGGTTCAACAACTACTACACCACTGAAGTGGTCGCGGTAGAGAAGATCGATGATCACACCATTATGGTCAAAGCGGGCAGCCGCAAGGCCAAGCTGGATCTGCTCAACACCACCGAGCTGTGGCCCCAGCCCAAGCACTACTACAAGCTGACCCCCAACTGGGTGAAGCAGTACAACTGGGCCGTGGTGCCCACCACAGGTCCCTACGTGATCAGCGACGTCAAGAAGGGCAAGTCGGTCACCTTCAGCAAGCAGAAGGATTGGTGGGCAAAGGATGATCGCTATAACCAGCACAGATTCAACATCGACACCATCAAGGTGCAGGTGATCCGCGACCACAACATCGCCTTCCGCCACTTCCTGAAAGGGGAGATCGATACCTTCGAGATGATCCTGCCCAACTGGTGGCATGAAAAAGCGGTCACCCCGGAGTACAAGAAGGGGTACGTGCAGAAGGTGATGGCCATGACCGACACCAAACAGGGCGGTCAGGGAGTTCACCTCAATGTGGCCAACCCCAAACTGGCAGACGTAAACGTGCGCCTCGGCATCCAGCACGCCTTCAACATCGACAAGATGATAGAGACCGTGCTGCGCGGCGACTATGACAGAGCCACCACCTTCGGCTCGGGTTTTGGCGAGTTCACCGACATGACGCTGCCGGAGCGGGCTTATGACATCGGCAAGGCGCGGGAGTACTTTGCCAAGGGCGGCTACAACAAGCCGGGGCCGGACGGCATCCTGCAAAATGAGAAGGGGGAGCGGCTGACGCTGGCACTCACCTACACCAGTCAGGAGCACTCCAAGCGCCTGACCGTGTTGAAAGAGGAGGCCAAGAAAGCGGGTCTCGATCTGGAGCTTAACCTAGTGGATGGCGCCACCGGCTTCAAGGTGATGCTGGAGAAGAAACACGAGGCGGCCTGGCTTGGCTGGGGCGGCGGCGGTCTCTATCCACAATATTGGGAGTCGTTCCACTCCGCCAATGCCAACAAACCGCAGACCAACAACCTGTTCAACGTAGCGGACAAGGAGCTGGACGCACTGATCGACGCCTACAACGTCGAATTCGACATGGCCAAACGGGCCGAGATCTCCCGCCAGATCCAGCAGCGCATCTATGATCTCGCCATCTTCGTGCCCGGGGTGCAGCTCAACTATGTGCGGGCCAGCAGCTGGCGTTATGTGATGCTGCCGGACGTACCTGCCACCAAGAACACGCCGGATCTGCTCTACTGGCCGATGGATGGTTATCCTCACAGTAGTGGTGGTCTGCTCTGGCTCGATCCCAAGGTGAAGGAAGAGACCCGCAACGCCAAGGAGGCAGGGGAGGCGCTGGCGCCCATCAACCTGCTCGACAAGACCTATGCACGTCATTGATATTCAGGCCATTGCGAAGGGAGCAGCCGTTATGCCCAACACTCAGGCCCCCATTCTTGACGTACCGGATAACGGGGGGGTGTTCGCCGCTGATAACGGCCAGCACCAGGCCCCAATCCTCGAAGTACGCGATCTTGAGGTGGAGTTCGCCGTCGATGACGGCAAAATCAAGGTGCTCGACGGGGTCAGCTTCAAGGTGGCCCCGGGTCAGACGCTGGGGATCGTCGGCGAGTCCGGCTGTGGCAAGAGCGTTACCTCGCTCGCCATCATGGGGCTCTTGCCCAAACCCCACGGTCAGGTGGTAGCCGGTTCTATCCGCTTTCAGGGGGAGGAGCTGCTGTCGCTTGCGCCGGATCAGATGTACAAGGTGCGCGGCAACCGCATCTCGATGATCTTTCAGGAGCCGATGACGGCCCTCAACCCGGTGCAGACGGTCGGTGAGCAGCTGATGGAGGTGTTTCGTCTCCATCGCCCCGAGTATGACAAGGCCCAGCGTAAAGCCGCGGCCATCGCCATGCTGCAGAAGGTGGGGATCCCGGAACCAGCCCAACGCTTTGCGGTCTATCCCCACAACCTCTCCGGCGGTATGCGCCAGCGGGTGATGATCGCCATGGCGCTCTCCTGCGAGCCAGACTTGCTTATCTGCGACGAGCCGACCACGGCGCTGGATGTTACCATTCAGGCCCAGATCCTCGAACTGATGAAAGAGCTGCAGGCCCAGACCGGGATGGCCATCATCTTTATCACCCACGATCTGGGGGTGGTTGCAGAGCTGTGCGACGAAGTGGTGGTGATGTACGCCGGGCGGGCGGTGGAGCAGGCCGATGTGTTCGAACTGTTTGACCATCCCCGTCACCCCTATACCCACGGCCTGATGAGCTCGATCCCGCGCCTGGAGGATGAGCCCAAGAGCCTGCTCAAGACCATCAAGGGACAGGTGCCAGCCCTGCACGAGATGCCCGCAGGCTGCCGCTTCTCCAACCGCTGCCCCCATGCGACCGATCTCTGCATCAGCGCCATTCCGGCGGTGGAGCAACTCAATCCGCGCCACCATGTCGCCTGTCACTACTGGAAGGAGTTGACCCCATGAGCACTCTGTTATCGGTCAGGGATCTGAAACAGCACTTCCGGCTGGGAGGCGGCTTCCTGCGCAAGCAATATAAGGTTCACGCGGTGGATGGCATCAGCTTCGATCTCAAGCAGGGGGAGACGCTGGGGCTGGTGGGTGAGTCGGGCTGCGGCAAGTCCACCCTCGGGCGCAGCCTGCTCAAGCTGTTCGAGCCGACCGCAGGCACCATCACCTTCGAGGGGCGCGACATCACCGCCCTCAGCCCGAAGGAGATGCGCTCCCTGCGTCAGGAGATGCAGATGGTGTTTCAGGACCCTGCAGAATCCCTCAACAGCCGCCACACCGTGGGCCAGATTTTGGAGGAGCCCTTTATCATCCACGGTAAAGGCAACACTGAGCAGCGCCGCGGCTGGGTGCAGGAGTTGCTGGCAAAAGTGGGCCTGCCGGGCAGTGCGGTGGATCGCTACCCCCACGAGTTTTCCGGCGGTCAGCGCCAGCGGATCGGCATCGCCCGCGCCATCGCCCTCAAGCCCAAGCTGCTGGTGTGTGACGAGGCAGTCTCGGCCCTCGATGTCTCGGTGCAGTCGCAGATCGTCAACCTGCTGCTCAGCCTGCAGCGGGAGATGAACCTCTCCATCATCTTCATCGCCCACGATCTGTCGGTGGTCAAACACATCTCGGATCGCATCGCGGTGATGTATCTGGGACGGATCGTCGAGCTGGCGGATGCCCAGTCGCTCTATCTGGCGCCGCGCCACCCTTACACCCAGGCGCTGATCTCTGCCATTCCGGTACCGGACCCGCGCAGGCGCAGTCAGCGCATTCTGCTGACCGGCGATGTGCCCTCCCCCATCTCGCCGCCAAGCGGCTGCCACTTCCACCAGCGCTGCCCCCATGCGACCGAGTTGTGCAAAAGCAAGGCACCCAAGCTTGAGGCGTGTGATGAGGCCCATCATCAAGTGGCCTGCCACACCCCGCTCGCCGTCGGTGGTCACGCTATCAGCGGCAACGCCATGAGCGGCGACAGCAGGCTGGAACAGGCGAGCTAGGCGCAGCGAACAAACACCAGGGGAGAAACAGACGAGGCGGCCATCAGGCCGCCTCGTGCTATCGGGTCACTCTTGTCTTATCGGGTCACGGCTACCGCTTGTCAGGCAATCTGGTAACGGCCCGGCTTGTGGTTGAGTGTCAACACCAGATTACAGATAACCGCCGCCACGATGGAAAGCGCCAGGATCCAGGGCTGCACCACGAAAAACGAGGCGACAACAATGGCGCAATCGAGCCCCATCTGCAGCTTGCCCGCCCGGATGCCAAAGCGATCCTGAATAAAGAGCGCCAGAATGTTGAAGCCCCCCAGACTCGACTTGTGACGAAACATGATGAGCAGACCCATGCCAATCAGGGTACCGCCGATCAGCGCCGCATAGAGGGGCTCTATCTTGCCGATCTGCAATACACCGTTGAGGTGATCGGTCATGTAGGAGACCGCCGCCACCGAGACAAAGGTGTTGAAGGTAAAACGTGGCCCCATCCGCAGCCATGCCAGCGCATAGAAGGGCAGGTTGATGCCGAAAAACAGCAGGCCGAAGCTGATGCCGGTCACCTTTTGCAGCAGCAGCGCCAGCCCGGCAGTCCCGCCGGTGAGCAGGCCAACCTGATGAAACAGAAAGATGCCGAGGGAAACAAAGCTGGCCGCCGTCAGCAGGGCCAGCACATCCTCATAAATGGGATGGGCAGTGCGAATCGAGGTGTTGTCCATAACCTGTATCCAAGCGAAGTAAAGAGAGAGTGTCTGTCGCCTGCCGTTGCGGGCAGGCTGCGAGCCCTGTCCACAGGGCTTCGTTATGGGGTCCAGTCTATTTTTTGTGAAAAGGATCACAACAGTCAGGCTGAACGCCCCATTCTGGTGCCTGTCATCTGGCATTGACACTCGCTGCACCAAGATGCAGCATGCCGCGCCGTCAGAGGCGGTTTGCCATGGCACAAACGCGCCGGCTCTGCTACAAAGCGCGCAGCCCCCTTTGCCCATCACCGTAAGGAGCCCCATGATCTGCACAGGACCCCAACCATGACCTATCTGGTCACCGGCGTCGCCGGTTTTATCGGTTTTCATGTGGCCAGCCAGCTCTGTGCGGCAGGCCATCGGGTGGTGGGGATCGACAACCTCAACGACTACTACGAGGTGAGCCTGAAAGAGGCACGGCTGGCCCAGCTGGCCAGTTTCCCCAATTTTCGCTTCGAGCGGCTGGATCTGGCGGATCGCGAGGCGATGGCGGCTCTCTTTGCCCATCATGGTTTCGAGCGGGTGATCCATCTGGGGGCGCAGGCGGGGGTGCGTTACTCCATCGACAATCCGTTCGCCTATGCCGACAGTAACCTCACCGGCATGCTGACGGTGCTGGAGGGGTGTCGTCACCACGGGATCCAGCACCTCATCTACGCCTCCTCCAGCTCGGTCTATGGCATGGGGGAGCAGATGCCCTACTCCACCGCGCAGCAGGTGGATCACCCGGTCTCCCTCTACGCTGCGACCAAAAAGAGCGGCGAGCTGATGGCCCACGCCTACTCTACCCTCTATGGCCTGCCCACCACAGGGCTGCGCTTCTTTACCGTCTACGGCCCCTGGGGTCGGCCCGACATGGCCATCATCAAGTTCACCCGCGCCATCCTCGCGGGTGAGCCCATCGACGTATACAACCACGGCGATCTCAGCCGCGACTTCACCTACATAGACGACATCGTCGCTGGGATCCTCGCCGTCGCCGATCAGCCGCCCCGCCCCAATCCCGATTGGCACGCCAGCGAGCAGAGCGCGGCCGAGAGCGCAGCTCCCTACCGCATCCTCAATATTGGCAACGGCCAGCCGGTGCGGCTGCTCGATTTTATCGAGGCGCTGGAGGAGGCCATCGGCAAACCCGCCATCAAGCGGATGCTGCCGATGCAGGCAGGTGACATGCACGCTACCTGGGCCGACAGCGAACCGCTGCACACCCTCACCGGCCTGCGCCCCGCCACGCCCCTCAAGCAGGGGGTTGCCGAGTTTGTCCGCTGGTATCTCGACTACTATCGCCCGCCGCTGACGAGCGCGGGTAGCCCCTCGGTCATTGATGAGTTAATCAGATACCACTGATGCCCCGCGGGTTTTAGGATGGCTGAACGCACTGTCTGCGCACCATAGCGAGGATTTGAGATGCAATCACAGGAACAGGGTCTGATCGATGGACTGTTCGACCGCCTCAAGCAAGCGCAAGCCATGGATAGCAAACGAGACCCACAAGCGGATCAGCTGATCCGCCAGCATCTGGCAGAGCAGCCCGATGCCCCCTACTACATGGCCCAGGCGCTGCTGATCCAGCAGGCAGCCCTTACCCGCCTCAACGATCGAGTCAAGGAGCTGGAGGCCAGCCAGAACAGTTCGAGCGGCGGCAGTTTTCTCTCCGGCCTGTTTGGTAGCGAAAGCAGCCCGCCTCCGCGCTTTACGCCGCCACCGGCATCCGCTCCTGCCCAGCCAGCATCCCGTACCAGCTCCTTTTTGGACGGCGCTCTGCAAACCGCCGCCGGTGTGGCCGGTGGCGTGATGCTGGCCGATATGATCGGCGGACTGTTTCACCACAACCGCCCCGAGGAGATCATCGACATCATAGAGCCAGCGCCCATCGCCAATCCGGTCGATGCGGAACCGGTGCGCTGGGACGGCTGGGATTCACCTCCCGATGTTGGCAGCAATTTTCTCGACGACGATAGCCAGAGTAGCGGCTGGGCCGACAGTGACGATAACAACGGCGGTTTCTTCTGACCATCAAACCATTACTGGCCCCGCATCTGGCGGGGCCCAACTCGATACGAACCCCATGACTATGGAAAGTGTGATGACACCACGGATCGGCAACGGCATGACGCGATATACTCAGCGCGCTTCGTGCCACCCGGGAACAACTCCCGACCCCAGGCGCTCTGTCCGTGGCCACGCAACACCCCCATGACGACAAGGAGCCACCTCATGATCCGAACCCTGCTTTTGACCGGTACCGCCATTGCGGCCTATACCCTGACCCAGAGCCACTCTCTGCTTCCCCTGCTCAGCCTGCTGGCCCTGCTTTCGCTCTGGGTTGTCAGCGAAATTGGCAGCTTCTATCGCACGCTTCCTCCCACGGTGCTGGATGAGCAGGAGTATCACCACGACTTCTAACCGGATGAAAAATGGTGTGAAACTGTCGAGATGCCGTTAGTTCCATACCGTTTTGCTCTCTGAAATCAACCGGCTATAACAACAGGATCCACTGGGTTCGTGGCGATAGCAGCCATGTTCCTCTATATCTTCTGTACTCAAACAGGAGATAACCCATGAGGCACATCAGCGAAAACGGACTGTTTTTGCTGCTTTTTTTGTCGTTGTTACTGGCAGGTACGCCGCGGGCGATGGCACAAGGCAGGGATTTCAGACAGGCCCCCAAGGCGCTAACGGCGATCAAGCAGGGTCAAGTGGCCCAGCAACACGGCAATCTGCAAAAAGCCATCGCCCTCTACTGTGTCGCCGCCAGCACCGGCAATCCCGAAGGTTATTTCCGGATCGGCCGCCTGCTCGCCACCGGCCCAGCCTCGGTGCGCAGCGCCAGGCTGGCCAACAGTTATCTCGCCATGGCTATGCGCCTGGGTAACCAACAGGCCGCCCGTTACTACAACGCCCGCATCGGCAATGCCCCTATGGGGGAGCGGTGTGGCATCGGGATCCGTGGCGGTCAGGGGGGCTATCTGGCGCAGCTCCCCTCCACCCCCTTCAATGTCGACTCCTGGGTTGCCCACCAGCCCCCCGCCAAGCAAAAACTGGTCAGCATGCTGCGTCACGCCGCCAAACACCATAAGGTGGATGCCCGGCTGGTACTGGCGATTGCCATCGCCGAATCCAATCTCAACAGCCGCGCCGTTTCACCCAAAAATGCTCAGGGGCTAATGCAGCTGATCCCCGAAACCCAGCAACGGTTCGGGGTAACCCGGCCATTCGATCCAGCCCAGAACATCAAGGGTGGTGTCAGTTATCTCAAGTGGCTGGATCGCCGCTTCGATGGCGACTGGGTACTGATCTCGGCAGCCTACAATGCCGGGGAAAAAGCGGTGGAACGCTATGGCGGGATCCCACCCTATGACGAAACACAGGAGTATGTAAAACGGGTGCTCTACTTCGCTGGCCACAAGCAGCCCTGAGGCCATTCATCAGCATGTCCGTTACTGACAAAACACGCACCAACATTGCGCAACCGTTTTCCTTTCGGTAGGATCCGGCGCTTTCTCGCCAGCCCTACAGGTATCCCATGAATATCATCAAACGCTGTTCGCGCCTGCTCACCCTCTTTGCCCTCCTCTCCTCCAGCGTGATGGCGGCCACCCCGGCCCCCATCCTGATCCAGGGGGCGATGGACGTCGAAGTCGAAACTCTCGTTGCCGCACTGAAAGACAAGACGGAGCTGACTGTGGGGGCCTGGACATACTGGCAGGGTACTATCTCGGACTATCCGGTGGTCATCTCCCGCACCGAGGTGGGTCTGGCCAATGCCGCTGCCGCCACCACGTTGGCGATTGAGCGTTTCAAGCCGCGTCTCATCATCAATCAGGGTACGGCAGGAGGCCATGATCCGGCACTGCACCGGGGCGATATCGTTATCGGCACCAAGAGCTTCAACATGGGAGCCTATCGCAGTGACCTGATGCCCGCCGAGCAAGGCGTCGATCCGAGCAAATGGCACAACTTCGAGGTCACCATGCGTCTGCGCGATAACGGCAAGCTGGTGGAGCACAGCTCGTTCGCTGGCGATCCCGAGCTGATTGGCCGCGCCCTCGGTATGGCCGATCGCTATCGCCACGGCCGAGTAGTAGGCGGCATCATTGGCACCGCCGATGAGTGGAACCGACAGGTAGCGCGCATCAACTGGCTGCATCAGACCTACCAGACCGCCGCGGAAGAGATGGAAACCTCCTCCGCCGCCCTAGTGGCTGAGGCCTACAAGGTACCCTTTGTCGGCATCCGGGTACTCTCCAATACCGATCTCCACGGTGAAGAGTTTGACCCGCAGACTGCCATCCACTGCCAGCAATTTGTCATTGATTACGCAAACGCTCTGATCAACAGTTTCCACAAGGCATAAGGCCCTATAAGAGGCCGTCATGACAGGCGGCCTATCTTCCCCATCTTTGCCCCCCCTTGCCCATTGGTTTACAATCGGAACGTTTTTTGGAACCGGGTTGACCTGTGTCGACCAGGCCCCACCACGACATCAGTCTGTTAATGCCAAGACATTAACCTGCTGAAAAGGAAGAGAATTAGCCAATGGCTCAATTTATTTACACCATGAACCGGGTCGGCAAGGTAGTGCCGCCCAAGCGTCATATTCTCAAGAACATCTCCTTGAGCTTCTTCCCGGGCGCCAAGATCGGCGTGCTGGGTCTGAACGGCGCCGGTAAATCGACCCTGCTTCGCATCATGGCGGGCATCGACACCGAGATCGAAGGGGAAGCCCGTCCGCAGCCCGGCATCAAGATCGGCTACCTGCCGCAGGAGCCGAAGCTGGAGCCGGAGCAGACCGTACGCGAAGCGGTCGAAGAGGCCGTTGGCGAGGTGAAGCGCGCCATGGCTCGTCTGGACGAGGTCTATGCGGCCTACGCCGACCCGGATGCCGACTTTGACAAGCTGGCCCGCGAACAGGGCGAGCTGGAAGCCATCATCCAGGCCCAGGGCGGCCACAACATGGAGAACCAGCTGGAGCGCGCGGCCGATGCCCTGCGCCTGCCGGCCTGGGATGCCAAGATCAAGCACCTCTCCGGTGGTGAGCGCCGCCGTGTGGCGCTCTGCCGTCTGCTGCTGGAAAAGCCGGACATGCTGCTGCTGGACGAACCGACCAACCACCTGGATGCGGAATCCGTGGCCTGGCTGGAGCGCTTCCTGCACGACTACGAAGGCACTGTTGTGGCGATCACCCACGACCGTTACTTCCTCGACAACGTGGCGGGCTGGATTCTGGAGCTGGACCGCGGCGAAGGTATCCCGTGGGAAGGCAACTACTCCTCCTGGCTGGAGCAGAAGGACGCCCGTCTGGCGCAGGAAGCAAGTTCCGAAGCGGCCCGTCGCAAGTCCATCGAGAAAGAGCTGGAGTGGGTTCGTCAAAACCCGAAAGGGCGTCAGGCCAAGTCCAAGGCCCGTATGGCTCGCTTCGAAGAGCTCAACACCAACGACTACCAGAAGCGCAACGAGACCAACGAGCTGTTCATTCCGCCCGGACCGCGCCTCGGCGACAAGGTGGTGGAAGTGGCCAACCTGCGCAAATCCTACGGTGATCGGGTGCTGATCGACGATCTGTCGTTTGCCATTCCGAAGGGGGCCATCGTCGGCATCATAGGCCCGAACGGTGCCGGTAAGTCGACCCTGTTCCGCATGATGTCGGGTCAGGAGCAGCCGGATTCCGGCTCCATCACCCTGGGTGAAACCGTGGTACTGGCCTCTGTCGATCAGTTCCGCGACAGCATGGATGACAAGAAGACGGTCTTCGAAGAGGTCGCTGACGGTCAAGATATCCTGCGCATCGGCAACTACGAGTTCCCGAGCCGCGCCTACATCGGCCGCTTCAACTTCAAAGGTTCCGACCAGCAGAAGCGGGTTGGCGAACTCTCCGGTGGTGAGCGCGGTCGTCTGCATCTGGCCAAGCTGCTGCAGACCGGCGGCAACGTGCTGCTGCTGGATGAACCGACCAACGATCTGGATATCGAAACCCTGCGCGCCCTCGAGAACGCCCTGCTGGAGTTCCCGGGTTGTGCCATGGTCATCTCCCACGACCGCTGGTTCCTCGACCGTATCGCCACTCACATCCTGGACTATCAGGATGAGGGCAAGATCGAGTTCTTCGAAGGTAACTTTACCGAATACGAAGAGTGGAAGAAGAAGACCTACGGCGCCGAGGCGATCCAGCCCCATCGCGCCAAGTACAAGCGCATCGCCAAATAAGGCTGACTGCGTGTTGAGGGGAGCTCCGGCTCCCCTTTCTGTTGTCTTTTGGCTTACAATCCTAGACGGATGCCTTTGCATGGATGTAGCACGATGACGACCCCCATAGAGAAAAAACTCACCATCCAGATCCGGGTTGAACCGGGGTGCCTCGGGCCGGATGGCAAGGAGCACATAGAGACCTTCTGTGCCGCAGCCGCCAAGATTTTTGCCGCCGTGGAGCCCGAGCTGGTGAGCTGGGTGCTGATCCCCCGCTACGACAAGCAACTGCCGGAGCAGGAGTTCTTTATCGAGGGGCGCAAGCTGACCGAAGAGCAGGCAAGCCTCTTTCTGCGCCGCTTCGGCCGTGAACTGGGTGAGGTTCAAGACCGGCTCGACTCGGTGCTGGCCCAGTTGGTCGAGCGCTACTTCAAGACCCTTTAAGCCCCAATTTTCGATAAAAGGTTCTCTGCTGAGAACCTTTTTTCACGCTCAAAAAGCAAACGTTTGAATTTTTACTCTATTCATTGATCTGCTTCGCAGATCCGGGGTTTGTAAACGGCGCCGCCTGTGTAAAAATGTGCGCGCTGTCACGGTATCAGGACGAGTCTGGTTACTTAACCGCCAGAAACAGGGCAATTTACCCCGCATGGATGGGATAGCCCGTTCCCCTGCTGCTTATTTCACGTCACCTATTGGAATCCAACATGAATCAACAACACCAAGCTGCCAATCAGGCCGCCGGGCAAGGATTGCTTGAGCGCCTGTTTGCCCTGCAAGGCCATGGCACTACCGCCCGCACCGAAGTGATCGCCGGTATCACCACCTTCCTGACCATGGTCTACATCGTGTTCGTCAACCCGCAGATCCTCTCTGCGGCGGGCATGGACACCCAGGCCGTGTTCGTCACCACCTGCCTCATCGCCGGTATCGGCAGCATCCTGATGGGCCTGTTGGCCAACCTGCCGATCGCCCTGGCTCCCGCCATGGGCCTCAACGCCTTCTTCGCCTTCGTGGTCGTCGCCGGCATGGGTTACTCCTGGCAAGTGGGCATGGGCACCATCTTCTGGGGTGCCATGGGTCTGTTGATCCTCACCCTGCTGCGGGTGCGCTACTGGCTGATCGGCAACATCCCGCTCACCCTGCGGGTCGGCATCACCGCCGGTATCGGCTTGCTGATCGCCCTGCTCGGCCTGCACAACGCCGGGATCGTGGTGGCCAGCCCCGCGACTATGGTGACCGTGGGCAACCTCACCTCCCTGCCCTGCCTGCTGGGTCTGCTCGGTTTCTTCCTGATCTGCATTTTCTCCGCCCGCGGCGTCCACTCCGCCGTGCTGATCGCCATCGTGGTCACCACGGGTCTGGGCTGGCTGTTTGGCGATGTCACCTTCAAGGGCTTTGTCTCCATGCCCCCCAGCATCGAACCGGTGTTCGGCCAGCTGGATCTGATGGGATCGCTCGATATCAGCCTCGCCGGGATCATCTTCTCCTTTATGCTGGTCAACCTGTTCGACTCTTCCGGCACCCTGATCGGTGTCACCAACCGCGCCAAGCTGGCCGATGACAAGGGCCACTTCCCGCGCATGAAACAGGCGCTGATGGTGGATAGCGTCAGCTCCGTCGGCGGCGCTTTCATGGGCACCTCCTCGGTCACCGCCTTTATCGAGAGCAGCTCCGGCGTTGCCGTCGGCGGCCGTACCGGTCTGACTGCCATCGTGGTCGGCATCCTGTTCCTGCTGGCTATCTTCTTCTCTCCGGTCGCCGCCATGGTGCCGGCCTACGCCGCCGCTGGCGCCCTCATTTATGTGGGCGTGCTGATGTGCTCCGAGCTGACCCGGGTGAAGTGGGAAGATCTGACCGAAGCGGTACCAGCCTTCATGACCGCGGTGATGATGCCGTTCAGCTTCTCCATCACCGAGGGGATCGCCGTGGGCTTCATCTCCTACTGCGTGATGAAGGCAGGTACCGGCCGCTGGCGCGAGATCAACCCCTGCGTGCTGGTGGTTGCCCTGCTGTTCGTGCTCAAGTTCGTCTGGGTAGACGGCCACTGATAATGACCAGCGCAATCCGATGGGCTCCCGACAGGGAGCCCATTTTTATTTGCCGGATCATGCTTCTCGCCCCTGCGCTGTGACGCGGGGGCCTGACAGTGCTAGATTGGCAGCCACCATTTTGAACCGGCAGTTTCGTTAACCCCATGTCGTTAACCACCTGTCGTGAACCACAAGGACGGCAACCGTGGCCCAGCATTTTGCTTCTCCCTCAGCATCAATCTCCGCATCAATCTCCCCATCACTCACCGCTTTCCCGCCCTTGCTGCAAGAACAGGCCGAGCGCCAGTGGCAGCGGCTGGTCGAGCTGGCCCCCGACTATGGCTCGCTGCCCGAGCCCGTTCGCCAGCCCCTGCTGACCCTGCTCGGCCTCTCCGATTTTGTCGCCGACTCCCTCTTCAAACAGCCGGAGTTGCTGACCGAACTGCTCGCCTCCGGGGATCTGGAGCGCTCCGAGCGCTGGCCCGCCTACCAGAGCGATCTGACCGCCCTGCTCGCCGAGGTGAGTGATGAAGAGGCGCTCAAGCGCATCCTGCGCCAGTTCCGCCGCAGCCGCATGCTGGTGATCGCCTGGCGCGAGCTGCTGGGCCACGCTGAAGTAGAAGAGAGCTTTATCCACCTCACCAAGCTGGCAGATACGCTGATCTGCTCTGCCCGCGACTGGCTCTACGCCAAACAGTGCGGCGAGCTGGGCACCCCGATGGATGGCAATGGCAACCCGCAACCGCTGCTGATCCTCGGTATGGGCAAGCTGGGGGGCGGCGAGCTGAACTTCTCCTCGGACATCGACCTTATCTTCACCTTCCCCGAGAACGGCTACACGGTTGGCGGGCGACGCGAGCTCGCCAACCAGCAGTTCTTTATCAAGCTGGGCCAGCGCATCATCAACGCCCTCCACCAGCCCACCCAGGATGGTCAGGTGTTCCGGGTCGATATGCGCTTACGCCCCTTTGGCGATGCGGGGCCGCTCGCCATCTCCTTCGCCGCCATGGAGGATTACTACCAGCACCACGGCCGCAACTGGGAGCGCTACGCCATGGTCAAGGCGCGGGTACTGGGGCCCCAGTGCGAGCACGCGGTGGAGCTGGCCGAGATGCTTCGCCCCTTCGTGTTTCGCCGCTATATCGACTTTGGCGTTATCGACGGCCTGCGCCAGATGAAGGCGATGATCGCCGCCGAGGTGCGCCGCAAGGGGCTGGAGGGCAACATCAAGCTGGGGGCTGGCGGCATCCGTGAAGTGGAGTTTATCGCCCAGGCGCTGCAACTGATCCGAGGCGGGCGCGAGCCGGCGCTGCGGGTGCGTCACCTGCCCGAAGCGCTGGCCGCCATCGCCCAATGTGGCGCCCTCGAATCCGCCCATTGCGACCGCTTGCTGACGGCCTATCGCTTCCTGCGCCGGGTCGAAAACATCCTGCAGGAGATCGGCGATCAGCAGACCCAGACCCTGCCCACCGAGGAGCGGGATCGCCAACGGCTGATCGCAGCTCTGGGTTTTGCTGACTGGGACGCCTTTATGGCTCATCTGGACGAGGAGATGGCCGCCGTCCATCAGGAGTTCGCCGCCGTGGTGGGGGAAGAGAAGGAGGCCCCCGCCCATCTGGAGCAGCTCTGGCTCGATCTGTGGCGCACCGAGCTCGACGCCGCCGAGCTGGAAAAATTGCTGACTGCGCAGGGGGTGGCCGAGCCCGCCCCGCTCTGTGCCGCGCTGCTGCGTTTCAAGGAGGAGTACAAGCGCCGTCAGGTAGGGCCGCAGGGGCGCATCGCGCTGGACTGGCTGATGCCGGAGCTGCTGCGGCTGGTGGTCGCCAGCGAGCAACCCGCCCGCCTGTTCGAACGGGTCTGTGAGCTGCTGACCCGCATCTTCACCCGCAGCGCCTATTTGCAACTGCTGGCGGAGAACCCGGGCGCCCTGCGCCAGCTGGTGCGGCTGTGCGACGCCAGCCATCTGGTGAGCGAGCAGCTGGCCCGCTACCCGATTTTGCTGGACGAGCTGCTCGATCCCCAGCACCTCTACCACCCCACCCCGCTCGACCAGTACAAGCCCCAGCTGCGCCAGTTCCTGCTGCGCATCCCCGAAGAGGACGTGGAGCAGCAGATGGAGGCACTGCGCCAGTTCAAGCAGGTACAGCTGCTGCGCATCGTGGCGGCCGACATCGCCGGCGCCCTGCCGCTGATGAAGGTGAGCGACCACCTCACCTGGCTGGCAGAGGCGATCACCGAAGAGGTGGTCAATCAGGCGTGGGCCCAGATGAGCGAGCGCTACGGAGTGCCGCCCGAAGTGGCGCTGAGCGGCCAGCGCGGCTTTGCAGTGGTGGCCTATGGCAAGCTGGGCGGTATCGAGCTCGGTTACGGCTCGGATCTCGATCTGGTGTTTCTGCACGGCGGCGATCCCAACAGCTACACAGATGGTCGCAAGCCCATCGACAGCCGCCAGTTCTACCTGCGTCTCGCCCAGCGGATCCTGCACCTGTTCAGCACCCGTACCCCCTCCGGCATTCTCTACGAGATCGATATGCGGCTGCGCCCTTCCGGCGACTCCGGCCTGCTGGTCTCGTCCCTCTCGGCCTATGAGCAGTATCAGCAAAACGAGGCGTGGACCTGGGAACATCAAGCGCTGGTGCGGGCCCGCCCCATCTATGGCGATGATGCCATCGTTGCCGAGTTTGCCCGTATCCGCCGCGATGTGCTGGCCAAGGAGCGGGAGCTGCCGACCCTAGCCCGCGAGGTGCGCGAGATGCGCCACAAGATGCGGGATCACCTGCTCAAAGCCGGTGCCGGCGAGTTCGATCTCAAACAGTCCCCCGGCGGCATGGTGGATATCGAGTTTATCGCCCAGTATCTGGTGCTGGCCCACGCCTGCGTCGAACCCGATGCCCTCACTCGCTGGTCCGATAACGTGCGCATCTTCGACGAGTGCGTCATGGCAGGGGTGCTGACGCTGGAGCAAGCGGAGGGGCTGAAGCAGGCCTATCTGGAGATCCGCAACCTCGGCCATCGCCTCAACCTCTCGGAGATCTCCCGCAAGGTGAGCGACGATCAGTTGCAGAGTGAGCGCAGCCATGTCCTCGGCGTCTGGCAAACCCTGCTGGGGGAGTAATTCCCGCCAGCGGCAATGAAAAAGGGTCCGCCTGAAGCAATTCAGGCGGGCCCTTCCCTATAGAGTTGCCAGGCCAATGCCTAGTCCGATACGACACTCACAGAACGGTCTCCACAATAAGAAAGAGCCCGCACGGGGCGGGCTCTGCATGGGGATAAAACGAAAGGCTGGGGCTATTTGAACAATCCCTTGAGCAGCTGGTCAGCCACACCTTTGACGGCTTCATTGTCGGCCTTGTCCCCCAGCAGCTTCTTGAGGCCGCGTTCGGCCTCCTTGCGCGCCTTATCCTCCAGCAACTTGTTGTTGCTGAGCAGCGCCTTCACGTCGAGCTGGTAGCTGGGGGCTTGCCAGTGGCCACCGATCCGCACCGGAATGGTGATCTCTTTGAGCTCGTCCACATCCTTTCCTCCCTGCCCCTTGCTGCTCTCGACAATGGAGGTGAGGAACAGGAAGTCGAGGCTCTCCGGCACCAGCGCCGTCTGCCCCTCCCCCTTGACCCGCAAGGCGGGGGCAAAGAGCTGGATGTCGTTGCTGCGGGCGATGCCGTCGGCAATCTGGAAGCTGGCGGTGAGGGCGCTGAAGTCGGTCTTGCGCGCCTCCTTCACCTGCTCGGCCCCCTTGCCGCTGAGGGTGGCCCGCGCCTCGCGGATCATCTCAGGCAGGTTGATGCCGTGCAGGGCGCCGTCGCTCAGTTTCAATGTGACCTTGCCCCGCATCCCGTTGCGCAGTGCCAGAGGAGAGAGACCGCGCCCCTGCACCTGCACATCGAGATCGCCCCTGCCCTCCAGCAGATCGCTCTGGGCCAGAGTCTGCAACAAGGGACGAATGTTCACTCCGGCCACCTGCTTGTGCACCTTGTAGGTGGCGGGCTGCTGGCGCGCGTCGAGTACCCCGTTCGCGCTTACCTGACCGCCAGCCACGGTCGCGCTGAACTGTTTGAGCGTCAGCAGTCCCTTGGCCAGAGCCAGCTGCAGATCGACAGCACCGAGATCCAGCCCTTTCAGGCGCAGGCTGCCGAGTTGCAGCCGACCATCCAGATCCACCCCTTTGAGCGCGCCCAGATCCGGTTCAACCGCGGAGAGGGCTTCGCTCTTGCCGGTTATCGCTTTATTGCCACTTGCAGCGGTGTTGGCAACACCGGCCGCCGGTTTGTCCTCTTTCGCCTGCGCAGGTGTGGTCGGTGCCGATTTGGCGAGCCATTTGTCGAGATCCAGCTTCTCCCCCTTGAGATCGAAGCTGATGGAGGGAACTGCGCCAAGCTGCACGGTTCCATCACCACTCAGCAGCGCCTCATCGGCACTCATCACCAGCTTGCTCAGGGTGATCAGCTGCTTGTCGAGCTCGGCACGGGCAAACCCGGCCAGTTTCAGCTTCATCTGCGGGCGTGGCAGCGCATCACCTTCCAGCGCTGCGGTCAGCAGTACATCGGAGAGCTCGGCAAGCTTCATCTCCTTGTCGAGCCGCCCTTTAAGTGTTCCTTCCAGAGAGCCAGCCAGTGAAGCTTGCTGCCCCTCTACCTTGGCACCCTTCAGCGCCAACGTGAGGTTGCTCCACTCACCGAGGGCCAATCGGTCTCCCTTGATGGAGAAACTGTCGAGTCGCAGGGACGGATCACTCAGGCTGCCACTGAGGCTCAAGTCTTTCAGTTCACTCGCCATCACCTCCTGCGCCAGCTTGATCTGGGCCTGCCCTTTAACATCGAAAGCGAGCTTGTCGGCACTCCCCTTGGCGGCCAGCGTCACGGGTACCCACTGACCGGTGGCCAGCTGCCCCATATCGAGATCGAGGCGATCCAGTCGCAGCGAGGTGCCGCTGCGATCATCCTGTACCAGCGCACTGGCCTGGAAGAGCGCGACACCCTGCAAGCTGATCTGCCAGGGCTTGCTATCAGCGGTTGGCGCAGGAGCTGCGGGAGCGACCGGTTCGCTTGTATCAGCAGTGGCATCTTTGATCAGTCCGCTCAGATTGGAGCTGCCATCCGCCTTGGTCTGGATAAAGAGATGGGCGCCACTCAGGGTCACCTTGCCGATCTCCAGACGATGGGAGAGCAGCGGCAACAGGGCCACCGAGGCCTCGCCCTGCTCGAAACGAACCAGATCCGGCTCGGCAAAACCGGCCGGATTGCGCAGGGCGACCTTCTCCAGCGAGAGGCCGAGACTCGGCCAGAAACGCCAGTCAATCTCCCCCGCCATCACCAGCTCCCGGCCTGTGCTCTTGCGCACCTGTTCAGCCAGTTGGGGCTTGAATTGATTGGGGTCGATAAGGCTTATCAGCGTCACTATGGCCAGCAAGGCCGCTACGGCGATGCCGAGCAAGATGAGAACTATCTTCTTCACGATATGCTCCTTGAATCCGGATCCACTGCTGACTATACCACTCACCGTCTGACGAATGGCGTCTGCGGGACAAAAGCGGACATGGATGAGACAGGGATGGTCGCTGCCAATCCCCATCGTCATCAGCAGGAATCAGGCTTGCAAAGAGGATTGCTGCAGCCGCGCCATCGCGGTGCGCGTCGACTCGAAAGCAAAGCGGGGCAAGGGGATATCGCTAATCTTCAGCCACTGACAGGCGGCCACATCGTCAGCCGGCTGGATGACAGGTTTTTGACTCAGCCTGATGGCGAAGAAGGTGTCACAGGTGTGGTAGGTGATATTGTCGTAGGGATAGATATTGGGGTATGAACCAAGATAGGTAAAAGGTTGGGCGCTGACATTGAGCCCCAGCTCCTCCTGCAATTCCCGCACCAGCGCCCCCTCCAGCGACTCGCCGGGATCGACAAATCCGCCCGGCAGATCCAGCAACCCCTTGCCAGGATTACGGGCACGCACCGCAACCAGCACCTCGTCCTGCCAGCAAAGCGCCACCATCACAGCCGTCGCCACATTTTGGAAAAAATGAAAACCGCAGCCACAGCGAAACTCTTTAGGGCTGACGCTCTGCAGGGTTTGACCGCCGCATTTTGGACAAAACATGGGCTATCTCCGACGAAATAAAGCACCATTTTACGCTGTTGTGACCGTTTTTTATGAGTAAAACCGACGGGGAAGACTAGGCATTCAAAGGGAGAGGAATAAAACGGGACAATTATCAGACGATTTAATAAATTGCATGCAACAAAAAACCCCGCTCGATGAGCGGGGTTTCTTGTATTGGGTGCCTGGCAGTGTCCTACTCTCGCATGGCGAATGCCACACTACCATCGGCGC
>NZ_JAAKTL010000027.1:0-54342 GCF_049174415.1 Aeromonas sp. 601039 | reverse complement strand
TCGGTCACGGTCAGGGTGACCTTCTGGCCATCTTCCACGTTGCTGGTCGTGCCCTTGAGCTCGACCGCCTTGGCTTCATCCACCGACAGGTTGCCATCGCCAATCGCCGCCAGGTCGATGCTCGGCAGGTCAGTATCCACTTCATAACCTTCGCTGTCGGTCTCGGTGGCGCTGTTGCCCGCCACGTCGGTGCTGGTCACACTGGCATCGATGGTGCGGTCGCCATCGGCCGCCAGATCGCTGCCCGCCACCAGGATGATGAAGCGGCCATCGGCAGCCACCTTGCCGGTGTATTCGGTGTTGTTGACGGTCAGGGTGACGGTGTCCCCTACCTTGAACTCGCCCGTCACGGTGCCGCTGACCGGGATCTGCTGACCCGCTTCAGCGGCGTTGATGACGTCGTCGGCGGTGATGTCGGCATCCAGGGTGATGGCCAGGTCAGGGGCCTTGCTATCAACACTGCCATCGTCGGTAGCGGTACCTGTGTTGCCAGACGGATCGGTGATGCTGGCCGTCACCTTATAGCTGCCTTCCGCCAGCGGAGTAGTGACATCTACGCTGTAACCACCACCCGGTTGCACGATGGCGGTCAACGTTTGTTGAGTGCCATTGGCATCGGTCACGACCAGAGTGACCGTGCTGCCAGCAGGTGCATCCGTAGTGCCCGTAATGGTCGGGGTGGTGTCATTGGTATTGTCAGGTGCATCAACAGTAATCACCGGAGCGGTTACATCCACACTGCCATCATCGGTCGCGGTGCCGGTGTTGCCGGCCGGATCGGTCACGGAAGCCGTCACCTGATAGCCCCCTTCGGCCAGCGGTGTGGCGACATCCACGGTGAAGGTGCCATTAGGTGTGACAATAGTGGTCAGGGTCTGCTGATTGCCGTTGGCATCGGTCACCACCAGGGTCACCGTGCTGCCAGCAGGCGCATCCGTGGTTCCGGTCAGGGTCGGAGTGGTGTCATTGGTATTGTCTGGCGCTACCACGGAGATGGTTGGAGGCGTAAGGTCAAATACCTCATCTTCTCCTGCAGCATCCAGCGGTGGCTCGCCATTGGTGTTGTAGGTGGTATCGAAGGTCGCTTCGGCAATGGTTGCGGAGCCGGTACGGTCGATGGTGACAAAACCGCCGTTGCCACTGGCTCCGGCGACACCACCAACCCCGCCACCACCGGCAGCAGGTGCACCGCCTGCGGCGGAGGCTTCAAAGGCCTGGGTCGGGTCAGCGCCACCCAAAATGGCTTCTTGCAGGGCACTGATATCATCGGGTGTGCCTGCGGCACTGTTTTGCGCCAGCTGGGGAGCATCTTCCTCTTCGGCAGGCTCACTCTGCTCGCTGGCAGGTTGCACATTGAAAGACTGTCCGCCGCCCATGAAACTGGCGCCATCCGGCGACATGATCACCGCCCCTTTCGGCAGCACATCCCCTTCCACCAGCAACTTGCGGCTACCATCTGCAGCCACCTGATAAACTTGACCTTTGAGCTGGGTGACGGTTACGCCCTGTTCCAGAGTAACGGAATTGGTAATCATGTTCTCTCCTGAATCCTGATTTGCATGCAAAAAGCCACAGCCTACTCTGCACAGAGAGAGAGCAAATAACCAGTTCGAAAATTCGAAAGAATAGACTGATTTGAGGCTGGACCGTTCAGCCAGACAGAAGGGTGACGAGGGGATTACCGAAAAGTAAAAACTAAAATTATCAATACATTACATTATAATGACAGGAGCATGACAAGCCATGCTCCTGTCAGAATTAACCCTATGCACCGGCCCAGAGGATGATGGCCAGCAGTTGCGGCGAGATGATCCGCAAGAACATCACCAGCGGGTAGACAGTGGCATAGGAGAGCGCACTGGCACCACTGGTCGGGTGCATGGCGTTGGCAAAGGCCAATGCGGGAGGATCCGTCATGGAGCCAGCCAGCAAGCCACAGAGGGTGAGATAGTTCATCTTGCCATAGAGACGCGCCAGCACCCCGACCACCAGCAAGGGGATCAGGGTAATCGCTGCCCCATATAGCATCCAGGAGGGGCCATCACCGTTGATCAGGGTATCAACAAAGCCGGCCCCTGACTTGAAGCCGACCACCGCCAGAAACAGCACTATGCCAATTTCTCTCAGCGCGAGGTTGGCGCTGGGGGGCATGAACCAGTAGAGCTTGCCGATGCTGCCGATCCGCGACAGGATCAGCGCCACCACCAGCGGCCCCCCCGCCAGACCCAATTTGAGAGCGGCCGGGAATCCGGGCAGGTAGAAGGGGATGGAGCCGAGCAATACGCCGAGGCCAATCCCGATAAATACCGGCAACATCTGCACCTGTTGCAGTTTTTGCTGCACGTTGCCGACCACATTGGTCACGGCCTCGATGGCATCGAGACGACCTACCAGGTTGAGGATGTCACCAAACTGCAGACTGGTCTGGCTGGTCGGTACCAGCTCGATACCGGCCCGGTTGAGGCGCGAGATCACCACGTCATAGCGCTGTTTGATGTCAAGATCGCGGATCTTCTTGCCCAGCACCTGCTCGTTGGTCACCACGACCCGCTCCACCCTCAGGTCGGTACCGCGAGTCGATAGGGAAGTGTCGACCTCTTCACCCAGCACCAGCAACACCTTGTGCAGAGCATGGCGCTCACCAACCAGGTGCAGCAGGTCGCCCAGCTCGATACGGGAATCAGGGCGCGGCACCATCAGCTCGTCGCCACGCTTGAGGCGTGAGCAGATGACATCAGACTCGTCGAGACTCGGGATCTCGCTCAGCATCAAGCCATGCATGTTGGGGTTGCGTACCGCGATGTTGATGGTCTGCAAGCTCTCCTTGGTTTTACCTGTCTGCAACTCGAACTGGGCAGCTTCATCGTCGATCTTGATGCGAAAGAAGACCCTGACCAGCCACATGGTGAGCAAAATGCCGCAGATGCCGAATGGATAGGCCACTGCGTATCCCATCCCCATCAGCCCGGTTGAACCATGGGGAGCTCCCAGCTCCGCCAGGATCTGCTGACCCGCACCAAGAGATGGGGTATTGGTCACGGCACCGGAGAAGACCCCGAGGATCACCGGTAGCGGCACATCAAACAGTTGATGAAGTGCCGCCGCAACGATGCACCCCAGGATAACCAGCAAAGCAGCAAAGGCATTGAGCTTGAGTCCGGAGCTGCGCAATGACGAGAAAAAACCGGGGCCGACCTGAATGCCGATGGTATAGACAAACAGGATCAGGCCAAACTCTTGAATAAAATGGAGTGTTTGCTCATCGAGCGCCAGCTCTGACACCCCGGCAAAGTGACCCACTATGATGCCGCCGAACAGCACCCCACCGATCCCTAACCCAACGCCATAGACTCGCCAGTTTCCAAGCCAGAGTCCCAGCACTGCCACCAGCGACAACATGCTGATGGAAAGCGCGATTTCACTCATTTCGTGCATCCTTTGCGAATTGAACTGGCCCTAGCTTGTCAGCAAACGCTGATGCCAACTGTGTGATACCGCACGAATTTATCCTTTTACGCGCCAAAAATACCAATTAAGGGCTAGTTACAAGACGTTAGGCGACGTAGCCGTAAATGGCCATAAAGTGACAAACGCTGCCACCCAGCACAAAGAGATGCCAGATGGCGTGGTTATAGGGGAGCTGCTTGGCCACATAGAAGATGACCCCGAGGCTGTAGATAAGGCCGCCAAGCCCGAGCAGCAACAACCCCTCACCGGCCAGATGGATATAGAGCTGGTAGATGACCACCAGCGACAGCCAGCCCAACATCAGGTAGGTAAAGAGCGACAACTTCTTGAAGCGGTTGATAAACACCAGCTTGAACACCACGCCAGCCAGCGCCAGGGCCCAGATCACCACCATCAACCCCTTCGCCAACGGCGTATCGAGCGCCACCAGCAGAAAGGGGGTATAGGTGCCGGCAATCAGCAGATAGATGGCACAGTGATCAAACACCTTGCACCAGCGTCTGGCACGCCCTTCAGCCATGCTGTGATAGAGGGTCGAGGCGAGATAGAGCAATACCAAACTGCCGCCATAGAGGCTGTAGCTCACCAGCGCCTGCGTACCCTGTCCCCATCCCTTGATGAGCAACAGCACCAGCCCGACAATCCCCAGCAACAATCCCGCACCGTGACTCAGCCGGTTTGCCAGCTCCTCCCGGGGGGAGTAATCCATCACACCACTCATAACATCGACTCCACAATAACTGTGGCTCACTCTACCCAGCACCATTTCGGAGTACAAGTGTTCGCTTAAAAAATGGGGTGGCTGTCACCCGCCCCCCTTTGGTGTATGCTCTGCCGCCGATGCCCGAGACAAGCGGCATAGACACCTAACCCGGTGACCTGGTCTGGAGAACCTGATGAAGTTGACTGAGTTGTTTGCACAAGCGGATCCCGCCTTTGGCGAGGCGATGAACACCTTGCTGGAGAGCTTCCACCACTCCGACGACAGTCAGGCCCCCTATCAGCGCGACCTGTTCACCCACCAGCTCGATCAATCCCGCATGCCTGCAGTCGGCCAACCTATCGAGGAGTATCTGGCACGGCTGGCTACTCTGGTGCCCGGCGCCTCGCACCTCACCTCGCCACGCTACATGGGCCACATGACGGCGCCCCTGCCGGCCTATACCGCCGAGCTGTCGCGCCTGCTGGTGATGCTCAACCAGAATCCGATGAAGATGGAGTCCTCCCGCCTGCTCAGCTTTCTGGAGCGGGAGGTGCTGGCCAAGCTGCACCGCCTCATCTATGGCAGGGACGATGCCTTCTACGGCGAGCAGATGCATGCCAAGGATGCCGCCCTCGGCGTCATGACCAGCGGCGGCACCATCGCCAACGTCACAGCTCTCTGGCTGGCCCGCAACCGCGCCTGCGGCGACAACCTGTTCGCGCTCTATGAGCAAGGCTATCGCGGTGCAGTCATTCTGGGCACCCGGCTGATGCACTACTCCTTCGACAAGGGGATGGATCTGCTGGGACTGGGCGCCCGCAGCGTCTGGCGCCTCGAGACCGACGAGCAGAACCGGCTCAGTCTGGCTGCGCTGGAACAGGCGCTGATCCAGTGCAAAGAGCAGAAATTGAAAGTACTGGCATTGGTCGGCGTGGCAGGCAGTACCGACTTTGGCTCCATCGATCCCCTGCCTGAGCTGGCGGCCATTGCCGAACGAGAGCAGATCCACTTCCACGTGGATGCTGCCTGGGGTGGCCCGACCCTCTTCTCCCCCCGCTATCAAGGTCTGCTAGCCGGAATAGAGCAGGCCGACACCGTCACCCTGGATGGTCACAAGCAACTTCTGGTGCCGCTCGGTACCGGCATGCTGCTCTGCCGCCAGCCCGACCTGATGATGGCGGTCAAGCGGGAGGCGCCCTATGCCATTCGCGCCACCTCGTTCGATCAGGGTCGCTTTACCCTGGAGGGCACCCGCCCGGCCAACGCCCTCTATCTGGATGCCGCCTTCCAGCTCTTCGGCCAGCAAGGCTATGCCGAGCTTATCGAAGCCAACTACGACCGAGCCAGACTGATGGCCGAGCTCATCGAAAGCGACCCCGCCTTCGAGTTGATGTCTGCTCCGGTGATGAACCTGCTCTCCTATCGCTGCATCCCGCCCCATCTGCAGGGCAAGGTGCTGGATGAGACGGCCAATGCGCAGATCAACGACTTCAACGTGTCCCTGCAAAAAGCCCAGCGGGCCGAGGGGCACAGCTTTGTCTCCCGCACCCAACGAGCGGTGGTACGCTACGGTGCCCAACCGCTCACCCTGCTGCGCGCCGTGCTGCTCAACCCTCTGATTGAAGAGCGCCATATCCGCGACCTGCTGGCCGATCAGCAGCGACTGGGGATATCCATTGCACGCCAACTGTTTGGCGACGGCACGGAACCGGCGTAAAAATGAGCGGTCTTATTCATTTGCCGTTGTCCGCCATGCAGGTAGACTGGGCGAAATTTGCAGGCCATCTTTGAGGACTAGGCGCCAGACATGAAGCAATTTATTGAATTTATTCCACTTATCGTTTTCTTCGCGGTCTACAAGTTCTACGACATCTACATGGCTACCGGCGCACTGGTGGTGGTCACCGGTCTGCAGCTCGCCTATAGCTGGATCCGCTATCGCAAAGTCGAGAAGATGCAGCTCTTTACCTTCCTGCTGGTCGGCTTCTTCGGCGGCCTCACCGTCTTCTTCCACGATGACACCTTCATCAAGTGGAAAGTGACTGTCATCAACGTGCTGTTCGCACTGGGTCTGCTCATCAGCCGCTACGGCTTTGGCAAGAATCTGATCAAACAGATGTTGGCCAAGGAGCTGCAAGCCCCCGATGCAGTCTGGGACAAGGTCAATCTCGGCTGGGTCGGCTTCTTTACCGTCTGTGGCCTGCTCAACCTCTATGTGGCATTCAACCTGCCGCAAGAGATGTGGGTCAACTTCAAGGTGTTCGGCCTGCTGGGGATGACGCTGGTCTTTACCCTGCTGAGCGGCGTCTATCTCTACCGCCACATCCCTGCCGAGCAGTTGTCCCATCAAAAAGACGAACCCAAAAAGTAACCCTCATCAGAAAAGGATTGTCTCATGTGGTATCTCATCTACTCCGAAGATGTCCCCGATAGCCTGCCACTGCGCAAGCAGGTTCGCCCTGCCCATCTGGCTCGCCTGCAAGCCCTGCAGGATGAAGGGCGCCTGCTGACCGCCGGTCCCAACCCGGCCATCGATGCCGAGGATCCAGCAGATGCAGGCTTTACCGGCAGCACCGTCATCGCCGAGTTTGCCTCGCAAGCTGACGCCAAAGCCTGGGCTGATGCCGACCCTTATGTGACCGCCGGTGTTTACGCCAAGGTCACCATCAAGCCGTTCAAAAAGGTCTTCTGACCCGAAGCGAACAGCGAAATAAAAAAGGCCGGACTGGAAGTTCATTCCAGTCCGGCCTTTTTGCATCCCGATATCTCGCTTATGCCTTGGCGACAAACCAAGGGTTAAGTATGTCGGGCTTGTTGTAGGCAAGGGGTGAGCCATCGAGCTGGGTGACGCAGCCACCCGCCCCCTCCAGCACAGCATGTGCCGCACCGGTGTCCCACTCGCAAGTAGGAGCAAGGCGCGGATAGAGCTCGGCGCCCCCCTCGGCGATGATGCAGAACTTGAGGGAGCTGCCCATCGAGACCAGCTCGATCTCGCCAAAAGGAGCCAAGAAATCGAGGGTCTCCTGCGACAGGTGGTTGCGACTGCCCACCACTCGCCACGCCGCTCCTTCACGATGAGGCAGGGTCTGGATAGGCTCGCGCTTGCCATCGGCGATTCGCCAGGCACCGAGCCCCTTTCCGCCATACCAGAGCTTATCCAGCACAGGGGCATAGACCAGCCCCCAGCGCGGCGCCCCCTCTTCAATCAGCGCGATATTGACGGTGAACTCGCCGTTGCGGGAGACAAACTCCTTGGTGCCGTCGAGGGGATCCACCAGCCAGTAGCGGGACCAGCCGTGGCGCGCCGCCATCACCTCGGGCCCTGACTCCTCCGACAATACGGGAATATCCGGAGTCAGCCGCGCCAACCCCTGAACGATCACCTCATGAGCACCCTTGTCGGCCGCGGTCAGGGGACTCTCGTCGCTCTTGTACTCCACCGCGAAGGGCTGGCTGTAGATAGCCATGATGGCCGCTCCCGCCGCGCGAGCGACAGGTTCAAGTTCAGTGATATCGGGGTGGTACATAACAGGCTCGATCAGTGAGTGAGAAACCCAGTCTATCGCGTTTGTCATCAACCGCTTATAGCTGATTGCACTGGATTATATTGCCCCTGCTTCTCCTGCCCCTTGCCGCCATCGGCCGGTACCAGCAGCACTTCGATACCGGCATTGCGCAAACCGGAAAGGATATCGGCAGGCACGGCATCGTCGGTGATCAGGGTGTGAATACGCAGGGTATCGATGATCTTGTGCAGACTGCGCCGGCCAAACTTGGTGGAGTCGGTGACCACCACAATCCGCTCGGCCACCTGACACATGCAGCGGTTAAGGCGCGCCTCGTCCTCATGATGGGTGCTGACGCCGCGCTCCAGATCGATGCCATCCACCCCGAGAAACAGCATGTCAAAGTGGTAGTTTTGCAGGGACTGCTCCGCTTGCGCACCGTAGAAGGAGAGCGACTTGCGGCGCAGATGTCCGCCCGTCATCAGCAGCTCCACCCCCTCTGCTTCGAGCAGTTCATTCGCCACATTCATACCGTTGGTCATCACCAGGATCTCCTGATGTCCCTTCAGATGACGCGCCACCTCCAGTGTTGTCGTCCCCGAATCGAGGATAAGGCGACAACCGGAGGGCACCAGGGTCGCCGCCAGCGCACCTATCCGCTGTTTCACCGGGGTATTGAGCACACTCTTGTCGGCAATAGTGCGCTCCGGCACCGTCTGGCCAGGCTCGCACAGCAGGGCGCCGCCATAAGCGCGCACGGCCACCCCCTGCTTCTCCAGAAAGGCCAGATCGTTGCGGATGGTCACGGTAGAGACCTGATAGTGACTCGCCAGCTCGTTGACCTGAACGCTGCCATTGCTGCGCAGCTGCTGAATAATCCGCTCCCGCCGCTCGCTGGTTCCGAGCGCACCTTTTTCGCTTGTTTGCATAGTTCTTCTGCCGGAATGCTGTAGTGAAAGATCGCTTTCACTTCGTTACGTTTGCATATTAACGCTCAGCAAAGGTGCCAAATCAAGCCTTCATTACGCTTTACCACTACTCTCCCCATCTTTTTTCATCATTTAAATACTTTCGATGTCTTTCTTTTTGTGATCCCTTTCAAGATCTGATGACTCTTTTGTTTCGTTTTCTTTTGCTCACCACTACCGTAAAGAAAAGAAATCGAAAGAACCTTTCCATACGCAGCAACCAAGGGACATCAAAATGAAATCCATGCTGGCACTAGTCGAAAGACACAAACAGGGAGAACAGACCGGGATCTACGCCGTCTGCTCCGCTCACCCTCTGGTGCTGGAGGCCGCGCTGCGGCTGGCCGCCGAAGGGGATGAGCTGCTGCTGGTCGAGGCCACATCCAATCAGGTGGATCAGTTTGGCGGCTATACCGGCATGACCCCCGCCGACTTTCGCGATCGCCTCTACGAGCTGGCGGCACAGTGTCACTTTCCGGCGCAGCGCCTCATTCTGGGGGGCGACCATCTGGGCCCCAACCGCTGGCAGGGGGAACCGGCCGAGCAAGCCATGGCCCATGCCAGGGATCTCATCGCCAGCTATGTCGCTGCCGGGTTCAAGAAGATCCACCTCGACTGCAGCATGTCCTGTCAGGGCGATCCCGTTCCCCTGACCGATGAGCTGGTCGCAGAGCGAGCCGCACGGCTGGCGCAGATCGCCGAGCAAACCTGTCTGGCCACTTTTGGCGAGAGCGATCTGGTCTATGTGATTGGCACCGAGGTGCCGGTGCCGGGCGGTGCCCATGAAGATCTTGCCGAGTTGGCGGTCACCACGCCGGAGGCGGCACGCCACACCCTCGAGGCCCATCAACAGGCCTTCAACAAGGCGGGGCTGGCCCATATCTGGCCGAGGGTGATCGGTCTGGTGGTGCAACCCGGCGTCGAGTTTGACCATACCCGCGTCATCGATTACCGGCCCGAAAAAGCAGCCCCTCTTAGCCGGATGATCGAAGCCTATCCCCACATGGTGTTCGAGGCTCACTCCACCGATTACCAGACTCCTGAGGCCTACCGCCAGCTGGTATGCGACCACTTTGCCATTCTCAAGGTCGGCCCTGCCCTCACCTTCGCCCTGCGCGAAGCGCTGTTTGCCCTTGCCGCCATCGAGGAGGAGCTGGTGGTGGCCAAGGCCTGTTCAGGTCTGCGCAAGGTGATGGAAGAGACCATGCTGGAGCGCCCCGACTTCTGGCGCAGCCACTATCAGGGCAGTGCCAACGAGTGCCGGCTGGCCCGTGGCTACAGCTATTCGGATCGCATTCGCTACTACTGGCCCGATAGCCGGGTCGATGAGTGCTACGCCAGATTGCTGGCCAATCTGGCGGCGGAGCCCATCCCCTTGCCACTGCTGAGCCAGCATCTGCCCCTGCAGTATCGCAAGGTGCGTCAGGGCACGCTCTCGGCCAATCCCCATGACCTCATTCTCGATCAGGTGCAGGAGGTGCTGCGGCACTACGCCAGCGCCTGCACTGCGGCCTCTCGCCGCCATTCCCAGCTCGACCCCGTTGTATAAGGAGTTGCAGACATGATCCTTGGTTATCCAGAAGAGATGTTGCGCAGTGCCAATGGCCTGGCGACTGCCCGTGAAATTCGCCAACAACCCGCCACCTGGCGCGAGACCCTCACAATGGTCGAGGAGTGCCGTCCAGCATTGACCCGTTTTCTGGCCCCCCTGCTCGCCCGGCAAGAGCTGCGCATCATCCTGACCGGGGCTGGCACCTCCGCCTTTGCCGGTCGGGCGCTCGCCCCCTATCTCTCGGCCCACCTGCATGCCCGGGTCGAGGCGATCGCCACCACGGATATCGTCACCGATCCGGCCGAGTATCTGGCCGAAGATTGCCCAACCCTGCTTATCTCCTTTGCCCGCTCCGGCAACAGCCCCGAGAGTGTGGCGGCGGTCGAACTGGCCAGCCAGCTGCTCAGCCACTGCCACCATCTAGTACTGACCTGCAACGGTGAAGGGGCGCTCTATCGCCGCTGCCAGCAAGATGCCCACTCTCTGGCCCTGCTGATGCCGCCCCAGACCAATGATCGCAGCTTCGCCATGACCAGCAGCCTGACCAGCATGATGCTGAGCTGTCTGGCTCTCTTTCTGCCAGAGCGGTTCAACCGCCAGCACTGCGAGCAACTGGTCGCTACCAGCGACGCCATTCTGGAGCAGGTTGTGCAGCGCGTACCGGCCTGGAACGAGCCGTTGCCCGAGCGGGTCATCTATCTTGGCAGCGGCAGTCTGCAAGGGGTGGCGCAGGAGGCGGCACTCAAGCTGCTGGAGCTGACCGCCGGCCGTCTGGTCGCCATGTTCGACTCCCCCACCGGCTTTCGCCACGGCCCAAAATCGGTCGTCAACGAGCAGACGCTCATCGTGTTGCTCATCTCCAACGACCCTTACACCCGACAATACGATCTGGATCTGCTGCGCGAGCTGCGAAGCGATGGCAAGGCCGCTCGGGTGGTCGCCATCGCCGACCAGCACCATCCCGCCATCGAGGAGGGGGAGTACATCTATTTGCCCGCCACCCTGCATGGCGACGATGCCCAGCTCACCTTCTGCTACCTGCTCTATGCCCAGTACTACGCATTCCATACCTCGCTGGGACTGGGGATCAGCCCGGACAATCCCTGCCCCACCGGTCAGGTCAACCGGGTCGTACAGGGGGTCAATATCTATCCGTTCCACCAAGAAGGAGTGCTGTGATGCCCAATATCGTATTGAGCCGGATCGATGAGCGTCTGATCCACGGTCAGGTCGGCGTCCAGTGGGTCGGCTTTGCCGGTGCCAATCTGGTGCTGGTCGCCAACGACGAAGTGGCAGAGGACCCCATCCAGCAGAACCTGATGGAGATGGTACTGGCCGAAGGCATTGCGGTGCGGTTCTGGCCGCTCCAGAAGGTGATCGACAACATCCACAAGGCGGCAGATCGCCAGAAGATCCTGCTGGTCTGCAAAAACCCTACCGATTTCAACACCCTGGTTCAGGGAGGTGTCCCCATCTCCCGGATCAACGTCGGCAACATGCATTACGCCGACGGCAAGCGTCAAATCCACAAGACCGTATCCGTGGACGAACAGGACATCACCGCATTTCGCGCCCTGCGGGACGCCCGTGTCGAGTGCTATGTCCAGGGCGTGCCGACCGAACCGGCACAGGACATTTTCAATTTGCTCTGATTAAGGACAATTGTGATGGAAATCAGTTTGTTACAAGGTCTGCTGCTTGGCATCCTGGCGTTTTTCGCCGGACTCGACCTGTTCAACGGTCTGACCCACTTCCACCGTCCCGTGGTGCTGGGGCCACTGGTTGGCCTCATCCTCGGCGACCTGCCCACCGGTATTCTGGTGGGCGGTACCCTGGAGCTGGTCTGGATGGGGTTGGCCCCGCTGGCGGGGGCGCAACCGCCCAACGTCATTATCGGCACCATAGTCGGCGCCACCTTCGCCATCACCACCGGGGTCAAGCCGGATGTGGCGGTCGGGGTTGCAGTTCCCTTCGCCGTTGCCGTGCAGATGGGGATCACCTTCCTCTTCTCGGTGATGTCGGGGGTGATGTCCCGCTGCGATCGCATGGCCGAAGCAGCTGACGTGCGCGGTATCGAGCGGGTCAACTACCTGGCGCTGCTGGCGCTGGGCACCTTCTATTTCCTCTGTGCCTTCCTGCCCACCTACTTCGGGGCCGAACATGCCAAGGCAGCCATCGACGTGCTGCCCGCCCGACTCATCGATGGCCTCGGCGTTGCTGGCGGCATCATGCCCGCCATCGGTTTTGCCGTGCTGCTCAAGATCATGATGAAGAACGTCTATATCCCCTACTTCATCCTCGGTTTCGTCGCTGCCGCCTGGCTCCAGTTGCCGGTGCTGGCCATCGCCGCCGCCGCGCTGGCCATGGCCCTGATCGACTTCATGCGCACCACCACCCCGCAAGCTCGTCCTGTTCAGGAGGAAACCGAAGATGGCATCTAACAACACAGCTGCGCGGATCATCTCCAGCGCCGAACCGCACAATACCCGGCCACAATCCGACGACACCTATGAAGATCAGCAGCTTGGCGCCGAGCTGACCAAGCAGGATATCAACCGCTTTGCCTGGCGCTCCCTGCTGCTGCAGGCCTCCTTCAACTATGAACGGATGCAGGCCTCCGGCTGGCTCTATGGATTGCTGCCGGCACTGCAGAAGATCCACACCAATCCGCGGGATCTCTCCCGGGCCATGAAAGGGCACATGGGCTTCTTCAACACCCACCCCTTCTTGGTCACCTTCGTGATGGGGATCGTGCTGGCGATGGAGCGCTCCAAACAGAACGTCAACAGCATCCAGAGCACCAAGATTGCCGTCGGTGCACCGCTTGGCGGGATTGGCGATGCCATGTTCTGGCTCACCCTGCTCCCCATCTGTGGCGGCATAGGGGCAGATCTGGCACTGCAAGGCTCCATCATGGGTGCCGTGGTCTTCTTCCTGCTGTTCAACGTGGTCCACTTCGGCCTGCGTTTTGGTCTGGCGCACTACGCCTACCGCATGGGGGTAGCGGCCATTCCGGTCATTAAGGCCAATACCCGCAAGGTGGGCCATGCCGCCTCCATCGTCGGTATGACGGTGATCGGCGCGCTGGTCGCCACCTATGTGCGCCTTGGCACCACGCTGGAAATTACTGCTGGTGATGCAGTCGTCAAACTGCAGGCTGATGTGCTCGACAAGCTGATGCCCGCCTTCCTGCCGCTGCTCTACACCCTAGCGATGTACGCCCTGATCCGCAAAGGCTGGAGCCCGCTGCGCCTCATCGTCATCACGGTGGTACTCGGTATCGTCGGCAAGTTCGCCGGTTTCCTCTAATCCGGAGCCGGCAGTAAGCCGGCCCCCTTTGCAGTAAAGGAACAGACTATGTTGGGCATCATCATTTGTGGTCATGGCGGTTTCGCCAGCGGTCTGGAGCGCGCCATGCTGCAGATCCTCGGCGAACAGGAAGCGGTTATCGCCATCGACTTTCCCGAGAGCTCCACCACCGCCCTGCTGCAGGCACAGTGCGAAGCGGCGCTGGCAGAGGTCGACAAGGGGGATGGCGTGGTCTTCCTGACCGATCTGCTCGGCGGCACCCCGTTTCGGGTCGCCTCAACCCTCTCACTGCACCAGCCAGAGCGGGAGGTTATTACCGGTACCAACCTGCAACTGCTGCTGGAGATGGCGCTGGAGCGCGATGGCCTCAGCGCCCGTGAATTCCGCAGGCAGGCCCTTGATTGCGGCCACCGGGGGCTCACCTCGCTGGCAGATGAGATGAGTAAAGAGCGTCAGACAGATGTCGCTCTCGCCGAGGAGGGCATCTGATGGCCTCACGGATCCGTGCCCGTCGCCTGCTGACCGAACAGGGTTGGCTGGAACATCAGGAGCTGACCCATGAAGGGGGCATCATCACCGCTATCGACCCCATCACTGATGGCGATCCGGCGCGGGATGTCGAGCTGCTGGTACCCGCGCTGATCGACGGTCATGTCCACGGCGGTGCCGGTGTCGATGTCATGGATAGCGATGGCAATGCCTTGGCTACCTTGTCGATGGCCAAGGCGGCAGAAGGGGTCGGCGCTTTTCTTGCCACCACGGTCACCGCCCCACTCCCCGAGATAGAGCAAGCACTTGCCCGCATTGCCGATGGCGTTGCTCACGGCATGCCGGGCGCCGAGCTGCTCGGCTGCTATCTGGAAGGCCCCTACTTCACGCCGGACAACAAGGGCGCCCACGATCAGGCGCTGTTTCGGGAGCTGGATATTGCCGAACTGAACCATCTGCAACAGCTGGCGCGTGGCAGCCTGAAGGTGGTCGCACTGGCACCGGAAAAGCCGAATGCCATCGCGACCATTCACCATCTTGCCGCAAACGGCATACGGGTGATGCTGGGCCACTCGGCGGCGGATCACGACACCACCATGGCGGCGCTGGCAGCGGGCGCCTCCGGGCTGGTGCACTGCTTTAACGGCATGCGCGGCCTGCACCACCGCGAACCCGGCATGGTCGGTGCGGGCCTTGTCCATCCCGCAGCTTGGCTGGAGCTGATCGCCGATGGCCATCATCTCCACCCGAGCGTGCTCAAGCTCTGTCACTGCTGCGCCGGCCAGCGCCTGCTCTTGGTCACCGATGCGATGCGCGCCGCCGGTATGCCCGACGGTCACTATCTACTTGGCAACTATCGGGTCGAGATGAAAAACGGCGTGGTACGCACCGACACCGGCGGCCTGGCGGGCAGCACCCTCACCCTGCTTGGCGCCGTACGCAACATGGTGCAGTTGGCGAATGTACCGCTTGATGCAGCAATCGCAATGGCCTCGCTGGCACCAGCAAAAATGCTCGGCCTTGCCGATCGTCTCGGTTCACTGGCGGTTGGCAAACAGGCCAACCTGCTCGCCCTCACCACTGAACTCAATCAACAACACATCTGGGTAGCTGGCCGGGAGATAAACCCGACCCAGCTCTCCTCCCTTTTCTCAGGATCTCGCGTCAATCAGGACGCTCAGGAGTCACTATGTATCTGATCTCTTCCCATGAAATGCTCAAAGATGCCCAGCGCCGCGGCTATGCCGTACCGGCTTTCAACATCCACAACCTGGAAACCGTGCAGGTGGTGGCTCGCACCGCCGCTCGCATGCGCTCTCCGGTGATCCTGGCTGGTACCCCGGGTACCTATCGCCATGCAGGGGTCGAGTATCTGGTCTCCATCTGTCAGGCCGCCGCCCATGAATATCGCATCCCGCTGGTGCTGCATCTGGATCACCACGAAGACGAGCAGGATATCCACAACAAGGTCGAAGCGGGGATTCGCTCCGCCATGATCGATGCCTCGCACTTTCCGTTTGAAGAGAACATCGAGAAGGTGCGCAGCGTGGTCACCTTCTGCCACCGCATGGGGGCCAGCGTCGAAGCGGAGCTGGGCCAGCTGGGCGGTCAGGAGGATGACCTCATCGTCGATGCCGCTCATGCCAAATTTACCGACCCGCTCAAGGCAGCCGAGTTTGTCCGCCGCACCGGCATCGACTCGCTGGCGGTGGCCATCGGTACCGCTCACGGCCTCTACAAGGAGGAGCCCCGTCTCGACTTCGCCCGCCTCGCCGCCATTCGCGAGCAGGTGGATATTCCGCTGGTGCTGCACGGCGCTTCCGGCGTACCGGAAGCCGATGTGCGCCGCTGCATTGAGCTCGGGATCTGCAAAGTCAACGTTGCGACCGAACTGAAGATAGCCTTCGCCGATGCAATGAAAGCATTCCTTGGCTCTCATCCGGATGCCAGCGACCCGCGCCAGTATCTGGTACCCGCCATGGCCGCCATGGAAGAAGTTGTCGAGGCGAAAATCCGTATGTGTATGAGCGATGGAAAGCTGTGATCACGAGAGCTGACTCGCCATGCCGTGATTGACTTGGTTCAGCTAAAAACAACAAAGGACGCCGTGGCGTCCCTTGTTATTTTTGGCGGCCGGTCTCAGGCCGCGGGCCTAATTTGCAACTCAGATCCCCTGACGGGCTTCCTGCATCAGCAGGCGCATGTCGCTCACGGCTTTGGCCAGACCATCGAAGGCGGCACGGCCAATGATGGCGTGGCCGATGTTGAGCTCATAGAGCTCGGGGATGGCGGCGATGGCCTTGACGTTGTGGTAGTGCAGACCGTGGCCGGCATTGACCTTGAGCCCCTTGCCAGCGGCATAGGAGGCACCGGCGGCGATGCGCTTGAACTCGGCGTTGCGCTCGGCATCTGTGGTGGCATCGGCATAACGGCCGGTATGGATCTCGATAAAGGGGGCACCACTCTCGGCAGCGGCATCGATCTGGATGGGATCGGCATCGATAAAGAGCGAAACCTGGGCCCCCACCGCGGAGAGGCGGGCCACTGCGTCAGTCACCTTGTCCAGCTGGCCGGCCACATCCAGACCGCCCTCGGTGGTCACCTCGGTGCGCTTCTCCGGCACCAGACAGACGAAGTGGGGCTTGATGCGGCAGGCGATACCGATCATCTCTTCGGTCACCGCCATCTCCAGGTTCATTCTGGTCTGGATAGTCTGGCGCAGGATCTCCACGTCGCGGTCGGTGATGTGGCGGCGATCTTCACGCAGATGCACGGTAATGCCATCGGCCCCGGCCTGTTCGGCCACGAAAGCGGCCTGCACCGGATCCGGATACTGGGTGCCACGGGCGTTGCGCAGGGTGGCGATATGGTCGATGTTCACACCCAGATAGATTTCACTCATTGAGAACTCCTTGAAAGGCTTCATCTGTTGACTGCGCGGTCAGCGAATCACACCGCGCCAATATCCGTATGTCTGTAATCTGTGTCAGCCTTGCATACTGGCTTTACGTTTTAAAAACAGCTCCCGGCTCTTTAGCTGGCGCTTGCCCAGATAGGGTTGCAGTGCCAATCGGCTGAAACGTTTGGCCGCCTGCAGCAAGGGAGGGGTATCGAAACGTCCCTCGGCAAAGGCGAGCAGGTGGGCACCGAGAAACAGGGTACGGGGATCCGGCGCCCGCTCGCAAGCAACAAAGCCCAATTCACGCTCGAAGCCATAGAGCAGGGTCGGCTCGATGGGCGACTCGTCGTCCGCCGTGTACTCGAAATCGACCGCATAACCCAGCGCCTGCAGCAGCAGGAATTCGAAGCGGCGCAGCGGCAGCTCCGGTGTCTCGCCGTCAGCCAGCGCCATGATGGCACGGGCATAGGCATCGAACACCTCGGGGAACGGGGTGTGGGCTTCCAGCAGGTAGTAGACCAGCTCGTTGAGATAGAGGCCGTAGAAGAGGCGATCGCCGCCGAGACGCAGGGAGTGATCCGGGCATTCGACCTGGGTGAGGTTCTTGAGATCGCCCTTGCCGCGCCAGGCGATGGTGAGCAGGGTAAAGGGTTGCAGCAGCCCCTTGAGAGGGGAGCGTGGCCCGCGAGAACCGCGAGCCACCAGAGTAAATCGGCCACTATCCTGGGTGAAGACCTCGACCAGCTGGCTGGTCTCCCGATAGGGCCGACTGTGGATGACGAAAGCCGGGGTCAGCAATCAGTCGTCGCCATACCCGAGGCTGCGCAGGGCGCGCTCATCATCAGCCCAGCCCGACTTGACCTTGACCCACAGCTCGAGGTGCACCTTGTTCTGGAACAGCCGTTCCATATCGAGGCGCGCTTCAGTACCGATGGTCTTGATCTTCTCGCCTTTGTTGCCGATGACCATCTTCTTCTGACCATCGCGCTCGACCAAGATCAGACCGTGGATGTGGTAGAGGCCGTTCTCTTCCACCTTGAAGCGCTCGATCTCCACCGTCACCGAGTAGGGCAGCTCCTCGCCAGTAAAGCGCATCAGCTTCTCGCGGATGATTTCGGAAGCCATAAAACGAGAGGAGCGGTCGGTCACGTAATCTTCCGGGAAGAAATGGACGTTTTCCGGCAGCAGATCCTTGGCCCACTCGCGGATCTTCTCCACGTTGGTGCCCTTTTCGGCACTGATGGGCAGAATATGGGCGAAGTTCATCTGTTGGCCCAGCCACTCGAGGTGGGGCAGCAGATCTTCTTTCTCTTTGACGTTGTCGATCTTGTTGACCGCCAGCACCACAGGGCACTTGAGATTGCGCAGCTTGCCCAGCACCATCTCGTCGTCTTTAGTCCAGTGGGTACCGTCGACCATGAACACCACCATGGCCACATCACCCAGCGAACTGGTGGCGGCACGGTTCATCAGGCGGTTGATGGCCCGTTTCTCTTCAATGTGCAGACCCGGGGTATCCACATAGATGGTCTGGTAGTTATCCTCGGTGTCGATCCCCAAAATCCGGTGACGGGTGGTCTGGGGCTTCTTCGAGGTAATGCTGACCTTCTGGCCAAGCAGCTTGTTGAGCAGGGTGGACTTGCCCACATTCGGGCGGCCCACGATGGCGACAAAGCCGCAGTAGGTGGTATCTGTCATGACAGTTTTTCCAATGCTTGCTGCGCCGCGGCCTGTTCGGCTTTGCGACGGCTGGTGCCGACCCCGACGAGGGGACCATCCAGACCTTCCACGTCACACTGGACAGTGAACTCCTGGTTGTGTGCCTCGCCCTTGACGTTGGTCACAGTGTAGGTCGGCAGGGATTTGCGGCTTCCCTGCAAAATTTCTTGCAGACGGGTCTTGGGATCTTTCTGCTCGATGCCCGGCTTGATCTCTTCCAGGCGGCTGGCATACCAGCTCAGCAACAGTGTCCGCACCGTCTCAAGATTGGTATCCAGATAGACGGCACCGATCACCGCCTCGACCGTGTCGGCCAGAATGGATTCGCGGCGAAAACCGCCGCTCTTGAGTTCGCCGGGCCCCAGGATCAGGTGATCCCCGAGGTCAAACTCCCGGCCCAGTTCGGCCAGGGTCTTCTCGCGTACCAGGGTGGCGCGCATCCGGCTGAGATCCCCTTCCGCCGCTTGCGGGAAGCGGTGGAACAGATCATCGGCAATCACCAGACTCAAAATCGAGTCACCCAGAAATTCCAGTCGCTCATTGTGACGGGAACCGGCGCTGCGGTGAGTCAGCGCGCGGGTCAGCAGTTCCAGATCCGCAAAGACATGCCCGAGACGGGACTGCAGTCTGTTCATTTTGATATTCATTTACTTGATTCCGCCAATGCGGTTGAAGCGCACACCTGTCGGTACCCAACTTGGCAGCAGGGAGCCTTCTTCGCGCTCGAATTCAAAACTTATCCAGATAGCGACCGCCTTGCCGACCAGATTCTGCTCGGGCACAAAGCCCCAGAAGCGGCTGTCGGTGCTGTTGTCGCGGTTGTCGCCCATCACGAAATACTGACCTTCCGGTACCACCCACTCGTCGGGGTAGGTGCCGGGCTGGCGATAGTAACGGCCAACCATGTCGGGCATCAGCGGATTGCGCAGGGTCTCGTGGGAGACATCACCCAACTGCTCGGTATAGCGGTCAAGGGGGATCCCCATCTGGGTAAATTCGCCTCTTTGTTCAAACTTGACGTCGAGCTTCTTGAAGCCCGGGCACGTTTTCCCTTCCTGTTCCTCGCACTTGGGCCGGATCATCAGCTCCTTGTTGCGATAGATAACCCGATCACCCGGCATGCCGACCACCCGCTTGATGTAGTCAACGCGCGGTTCAAGGGGATACTTGAACACCACAACATCGCCACGCTTGGGCTCGCCAGTCTCGAGAAACTTGGTGTTGGTCACCGGATCCCGCAGACCATAGGCAAACTTTTCCACCAGGATGAAATCGCCCACCAGCAGAGTGGGCATCATGGAACCTGACGGGATCTGGAACGGTTCAAAAATGAACGAACGCAGGATCAGCACAAAGGTGATGACCGGGAAGACCCCAGCGGTCTGCTCAATCCAGACCGGCACGGGGGCGACCTTGGCCAGGGTCTTCTCATCCAGGTGGGCACCGCCATGGGCACGAGCCACGGCAATCTTGGCGGCGCGCTGCTTGGACCAAATCATCTTGTCCAGACACCAGATAACACCGGTGATCGCGCAGACCACCACCAGGATCAGGGAAAACGTGCTTGCCATCTATTAATCCTTTCCGACGTGGAGAATCGCGAGGAAGGCTTCCTGCGGCACGTCGACACGGCCGAGGGACTTCATCCGCTTCTTACCTTCTTTCTGCTTGTTCAGCAGTTTCTTCTTACGACTCACGTCACCACCGTAACACTTGGCGGTTACGTCCTTACGCAGTGCCTTGACGGTACTGCGAGCGATGATCTGGTTACCGATGGCCGCCTGAATGGCGATATCGAACATCTGGCGCGGGATCAACTCGCGCATCTTCTCCACCACCTGACGACCGCGATACTGGGCGTTGTCCTTGTGGGTGATGATAGCCAGGGCATCGACGCGCTCACCGTTGATCATGATATCCAGACGGACCATGTCGGAGGTTTCGAAACGCTTGAAGCCATAGTCCAGCGAGGCGTAACCACGACTGGTGGATTTCAGACGGTCGAAGAAGTCGAGCACCACTTCCGCCATCGGGATCTCGTAGGTCAGTGCCACCTGCTTGCCGTGATAGACCATGTTGGTCTGCACGCCACGCTTCTCGATACAGAGGGTGATCACGTTGCCCATGTACTCCTGCGGCAGCAGGATATGACACTCGGCGATCGGCTCGCGCATCTCCTTGATGCTGGTGATGGCGGGCATCTGGGCCGGGCTGTCGATATGAATGGTGGAGCCGTCGGTCAGCTCGATCTCGTACACTACGGTCGGCGCCGTGGTGATCAGATCCAGATCGTATTCACGCTCCAGACGCTCCTGAATGATCTCCATGTGCAGCATGCCGAGGAAGCCGCAACGGAAGCCGAAGCCCAGCGCAGTGGAGCTCTCCGGTTCGAAGAACAGGGAGGCATCGTTCAGGGAGAGCTTGTCGAGGGCGTCACGGAACGACTCGTAGTCATCGCTGGAGATAGGGAACAGACCCGCATAAACCTGCGGCTTCACCTTCTTGAAGCCGGCCAGCGCCTTGTCGGCACCGTTCTTGGCCTGAGTCAGGGTATCGCCCACCGGCGCGCCGTGGATGTCCTTGATGCCGCAGACAACCCAACCTACCTCGCCGCAACCCAGCCCCTGGGTATCCACCTGCTTGGGCGTGAAGATACCGATACGATCGACCCCCCACACCTGACCGGTGCTCATCACCTTGATCTTGTCGTTCTTCTTCAGAGAACCGTTCTTGATCCGCACCAAAGAGACAACGCCCAGATAGGAGTCGAACCAGGAGTCGATGATCAGCGCCTGCAGCGGGGCATCCGGGTCACCTTCCGGTGCCGGGATCTTGGCGACGATCTCTTCCAGCACCAGGTCAACACCCAGACCGGTCTTGGCGGAGCAGCGCACCGCATCGACCGCATCGATACCGACGATGTCTTCGATCTCCTCGGCAACCCGCTCAGGTTCTGCGGCCGGCAGGTCAATCTTGTTCAGCACCGGCACCACTTCCAGATCCATTTCCATGGCGGTATAGCAGTTGGCCAGAGTCTGTGCCTCAACCCCCTGGCCGGCATCCACCACCAGCAGCGCCCCTTCACAGGCCGCCAAAGAGCGGGAGACCTCGTAGGAGAAATCCACGTGGCCCGGGGTGTCGATAAAGTTCAGCTGGTAGGTGTTACCGTCTTGTGCCTGGTAGTTCAGGGTCACACTCTGTGCTTTGATGGTAATGCCGCGCTCGCGCTCCAGATCCATAGAGTCAAGCACCTGAGCCTGCATCTCGCGGTCGGACAAGCCACCGCAAGTCTGGATCAGACGGTCCGACAGGGTCGATTTACCGTGGTCGATGTGCGCAATAATCGAAAAGTTACGAATGTGTTTCATCGAGCAAGAGTCACTCAAAATTAGTTAAGGTCAGTTATGGAGGCGCGATTTTACTGGATAACCCGGCTGACGGCCATTCTTTAGTCGCCAGCGCCAGTGAAATAGCGCCTGTTCAGTCAGGGGAGGATGCGGACAGGGACCACGACGCCGAGCATCTGCGGGCCGTAGCGCCCCTGATCCAGGCGGTTGGAAAAGTAACGAACCAGTAAAAAGCCCAGCACGCCCCCCAGCAGGCAGCAGAGAATGGTAATTCCCTCCCCGCCCGAGAGCAGCGGTGCCAGCCAGAGCTGCCCCAGCAAGGCGCCGGCCAACAGACAGAAAAGCGGCAGCACATAGACCAGCGCCGCCCCGCGCAGCAGACTCTCTTGCGGGATACCGAGCCTAACTTGCTGGCCAACCCGCACCTCGGCGGTCAGCCTGACTCGCAAGCGGGGAGCTTTCAGGGGAAACGCCTTGGCCACGGTGCCGGTACCACAGTTGGATTGCTGCTGACAACCACTGCAGGCGGAGCGACGCTCGCACTCCACCCAGGCATGGTCACCCTCAATGGCCACCACGGTCGCCAGCTCTTCACTCATCTCATTCACGGCAACACCTCGGGTTCACACAATCAGGGGATCTGACCACGACTCGCCACGCTCGGCAAGCGGGAAACAACCCCGCATCCCCCGTTACTGCACCGCTTCGTTGCGGGCCAGCGGCTGGACCGACTCGGCGATGCGCTTGGCGGTCTCGGCAGGCACCTCACCGACCACGGTGATCTCGACCCCCACCTCGTTGACATAGCTCACCAGCGAGGTCGCCCCCTGGCGGATCAGCTGCTGGCGCACCGCCTGCTTGGGATCGACCCGGGAGACGTAGACCGAGAGATCCACCAGCCCGTCGGAGAGCATCATGTAATCCACCGGCATACTGGTGGTCACCAGCTGGTGCCGGTCTTGCGACAGCACCTTGAAGCCATCGGGCAACCAGGTGATCTGCCAGTTCAACTGCTGTTGCGGCGCCGGATAGGCATCCTCCAGCGCCAGCGCCGGGGGCTGCTTGCTGTTGGCCAGCTTCACCAGCCAGGGGGCCGGTTTGCTCTGCAGATCCAGTTCGACACCAAGTACCTGCTCCACCAGATTGCCTTCCCGCTCGACCATGTCGATCCGCAACAGCAAGTGGCTCTGCTCATCAATCCAGAGCACGAAACCATATTTGTCGGCCTCTTTAGGCACAAGCCTCACCACCTGCGCCACCACACCGGCAACCCGGCTGCGACCGGCCAGCACAGGGTCATAGCTCTCCAGTACCTGTGCCAGCGGCATCTTCACCAGGGTCGACCAGATGCCGGGGAAGCGGGCATCCTTCAGGGTGTAGGGATCGTGGCTGTTTTCAAAAAAGGTGTATTCATTCTGGCGCTGGAGATACTCGATCGCCTTGCCGTCAAGGTAACTGAGGTGGGCCACTTCCTTGCCGTTGATGACGGCATGGCTGATCCGGATCGGTTCAAGACGCCCCTGACGGGCCTTAACCATGGACAACTCGAAATTCTGTTGCTGCACGGCACTCTGCATCTGCTGCAACAAGGCCTCGGCCGACTTATCGTCGGCCGAGGCCTTGGCACTAATTAGCAGGAGAGAGGCCAGCAAAATACGGCTGGACTGGCGCACGTTTGTATCCCTGACAATTCGTTATTGTTGGAGCTGTCTGTCTTGCAACAGGCGCTGCTGCAACTGGTGGTCACGCAGGAAGGCGTTGATCCGCTCCCGCTGCTCCTGCATCTGCTGTTCGGTCAGCCCCTGCTGACGGGCACGGGCGCCATCCTGTTGCGGATAGTGAACACTCACAGGCGCCGCACTGCCACCGATAGGTATGGTATTGAGCACAGGGTTGTTCGGTACGCCGTCCTGCCCCTGGTACTGTTGCACCCCGAAAATCACGGCCGCGGCCACAGAGGCTGCGATGGCATATTGTCCCAGCTGCTGGCCGACCCGACGAAACAGGGGCACCACATTGTTGGAATCTGTCTTGATCGGTGCAACGACCGGTTGTACCACCGACGCAGTCTCAACCGGCTTGGGTGCCAGTATGGTGGGCTCATCTTCCAGCGCAGCCATGATGCTGTCACTGAGATCCAGTTGCAGATTGACCGGCAGGTCACCCCGCATGGCATCGCCGATCAGGTGGTAACGACCCCAGGTAGCTTGCAAGTCGGAGTCCATCTCCAGCTCGTTCAGTACCTCTGCGTCACTCAGGTCACCATCCATCAGGGCAGAGATTTGCTCTTTATTTGCCATAAGTTAACCCGTCTTTCCCCAGTTAATTCTCGATCAGAGGTTGCAGCTTTTTATCGATTGCTTCCCTCGCCCGGAAGATACGGGATCTGACCGTACCCACAGGGCAATCCATGATTTCGGCAATCTCTTCATAGCTCAGCCCTTCCAGTTCGCGAAGGGTGATCGCTGTCCTCAGGTCTTCCGGCAATGCCTCTATGGCTGAAAACACGGTGCGTTTGATCTCGTCAGTCAGCGCCAGGTTTTCGGGGGTTGAGACCTCTTGCAAGGCTTCACCACCGCCATAAGACTCCGCTTCGTCAGCCTCCACATCACTGCTGGGCGGCCTGCGCCCCTGGGAGGTCAGATAATTCTTCGCCGTGTTCACGGCAATTCGGTACAACCAAGTGTAAAAAGCACTCTCGCCACGGAATGTCGGCAATGCCCGGTAGGCTTTTATGAAGGCCTCTTGTGCCACATCGGGCACATCGCCGGGATTGTTGACATACCTGGCAACCAAGTTGACCACCTTTTGCTGGTATTTTTTTACCAACAGGTTGAAAGCTGCTTTATCGCCGCGCTGGACCCGTTCAACCAGTTGTTCGTCCAGTAGATTCTGGTCGCTCATCAGAGCCGTAAAACCCCCATCAGGTTATCGTTCTTCTTTTCCGGCCCTTCCTAAGCGCACAAGTTCAGACAGGGAGAATCAGAGAAAGTTCGCTTCAATTGAAAAAAATGTGATGCAGGCTGCATCCTCGCCCTCGCTTGGGCTACCATGGTGCCAGTTCTTAATCCAGGCCAATGATACTTATGAAAGCAAGTGTTGAATACCTTTGCGATGTACTGATCATTGGCAGCGGTGCCGCTGGTTTGTCCCTCGCGTTGCGATTGGCAGACCACGCCAAAGTCCTGGTTCTGAGCAAGGGGCCCATCAGTGAAGGGGCCACTTTCTATGCGCAAGGAGGCATCGCTGCCGTTTTCGACGAAACCGACAGCATCGAATCCCACGTGAGCGACACACTCAACGCCGGGGCAGGGTTGTGTGACCCGGCCGTGGTCGAGTTCACCGCCCGCCACGCCCGCGAGTCCATCCAGTGGCTCATTCAGCAGGGGGTCCCCTTCGATCAGGAGGAGAATGCCGAGGGCGAGTCCCAATACCACCTCACCCGGGAAGGGGGCCACAGCCATCGCCGCATCTTCCACGCGGCGGATGCCACCGGCAAGGCGGTACAGCTCACCTTGATCGATCAGGTGCGCGCTCACCCCAACATCCAGCTGATGGAGCGCTTCAACGCAGTCGACCTCATCACCACCCGCAAGCTCGGCCTGCCGGGCAACAAGGTGCTGGGCGCCTACGTCTGGAACCGCAACGCCGAGCAGGTCGAGGTGATCCGCGCCCGCTTCGTGGCACTGGCCACCGGCGGTGCTTCCAAGGTCTACCAGTACACCTCCAACCCCGATGTGAGCTCTGGCGATGGCATCGCCATGGCGTGGCGGGCCGGCTGCCGGGTGGCGAACCTGGAGTTCAACCAGTTCCACCCCACCAGCCTGTTCCACCCGGATGATCCCAACTTCCTGCTGACCGAAGCACTGCGTGGCGAGGGGGCCTATCTGCGCCGCCCGGACGGCAGCCGCTTTATGCCGGAGTTTGACGAGCGGGCCGAACTGGCGCCACGCGATATCGTCGCTCGCGCCATCGACCACGAGATGAAGCGGCTCGGGGCGGATTGCATGTATCTGGATATCAGCCACAAACCGGCCGATTTCATCATCAAGCACTTCCCGACCATTTATGAGCGCTGCCTTGCGGTCGGTATCGACATCACCAAGGAACCGATGCCCATCGTCCCAGCCGCCCACTACACCTGTGGCGGAGTGATGATCGACAGCAACGGCCAGACCGATATTCCCGGCCTCTACGCCATCGGTGAAGTGACCTACACCGGGCTGCACGGTGCCAACCGCATGGCCTCCAACTCCCTGCTGGAATGCGTGGTCTATGCCCATCAGGCGGGGGCCGACATTCTGGCCAAGCTGCCGATGAGTGTGGAGCCGCCGCGCCTGCCGGTGTGGGACGAGAGCAAGGTGGAAGATTCCGACGAACTGGTGGTGATCCAGCACAACTGGCACGAGCTGCGGTTGATGATGTGGGACTACGTGGGGATAGTGCGTACCAACAAACGCCTGGCCCGCGCCAAGCGCCGCATCGACCTGCTCAAGCAGGAGGTGCAGGAGTACTACGCCAACTTCCGCGTCTCCAACAACCTGCTGGAGCTGCGCAACCTGCTGCAGGTGGCCGAGCTTATCGTCAACTGCGCCCTGCAGCGCAAAGAGTCTCGCGGCCTGCACTACAACCTGGATCATCCGGATATGCTGCCGGACTCCAAGCCAACCGTACTGACCCCGGAGCGGGATTAATCCCCTTCCCGCCAAGCATTGCAGCAATCAGTGACCCCGCCCCGGCGGGGTCACTTGTTTTCAACCGCTTTTCAGCCACATGGCAACAGCTTATCGCGCTAAATCAGCGCATGGTCATCACGGAAAGCAGGCGTCAGCGCCGAGATGGCAGAAAGTTGATGGCTCGCGCCAGCAGGCGGTAATGTTCGGGGGGAAGGGCGTCGGAGAAGAGCCACAGTTGCCGTGGCGACGCCGATTCAGAGCCTTCCGGCTCGGGACAAAGCGCCAGCCTGAGCACGCCGGGCAAAATGCGGCTTTTCTTGCCGAGCTGATAGCGGCAACCTTGCCACTGTAGCCACTGACCATCCCAGACAAGCTCGAACGGGGGCGCGGCGAGCACCCGCCAGCTCAGCCAAAGCGCCACCAGCCAGATGGGCAGCAACAGGGCCCACTGCCAACCGGTAATCAGGCCAGCCACCGGCCAGAGCAACAACAGAAAGAGGGCCACCAACAGATATCGCTGATGGCGGGAGGGGTGAACCGTCATGATCACCCGCTCCACGGTATTACCCCTGGCGATCGTGACGAGCCTGATTACGCTCCAGGATCATCTTGATCATCGTGGCGAAAGCTGGATCACTCGGGATGGCATGACCCATGGTCCAACGGAACAAGTCCGGATCATCGCTCTCCAGCAGGCGGATAAAGGTCTGCTGATCGGCTTCGCTCAGGGAGTCGAACTCGTGTTCGAAAAAGGGCATAAAAACAACATCCAGCTCGAGCATGCCACGGCGGCAGGCCCATTTCAGACGGGATTTTTCAACTGGGCTCAACATGGAACTCTCCTTACAAAGACCCGAGGATGGTACCAGCTGGATTTTCCGGCTGACAAACATTAGTTACGTCTTTACCATGCAGGTCACATACTTTCTCTCTGGAATACCATCGTGAGCCTGCAACCACCTGTTTTTCCTGCCGAGCCGACCCGCTTCTCCCTGACCAAGCTGGCCATCACCCGTATCAGCGGCCAGGATCGCGTCAAATATCTGCAAGGTCAGGTCACCTGTGATGTCAACGCCCTGCAACCGGGGCAACAGACCCCGGGTGGCCACTGTGATCCCAAGGGCAAGCTGTGGAGCAATTTCCGCCTGCTCTGCCTCGACGACAGCCTGCTGCTGCTGACCAGCCCTTCAGTGTTGGAACGTCAGCTGCCGGAGCTGAAGAAATTTGCCGTTTTCTCCAAGGTCGAGATCGCCGCCGATGAGCGTCACGCTACCGGGATCGCCGGTACGGGCAGCGATGAGTGGATCGCCGAGCAGTTTGGCCTTCTGCAGAGCGGTCTTATCGACGGCGGCATGGCGGTGAAGATTGAACAGGATCGCTGGCTGCTGGTGAGCAATCAGCAAGCCGACGCCCTGCCGCAAGGTGACGAGTCACTCTGGTGGGGGCTCGAGATCAAGGCGGGCCTGCCACACATGGAAGCGGTGCATCAGGGGGAGTTCATCCCGCAGATGCTCAACCTGCAGGCACTGGACGGCATCAGCTTCAACAAGGGCTGCTACATGGGGCAAGAGACGGTGGCCCGCGCCAAGTATCGCGGCGCCAACAACCGCGCCCTGTTCCTGCTGGCGGGCACTGCCGGCGAGCCGGTCAATGCGGGTGATACCCTGGAGATCCAGCTCGGTGACAACTGGCGTCGCAGCGGTATGGTGCTCAACGCCTGGCAACATCAGGGTCAGGTGTGGCTCACCGCCGTACTGCCGAAGGATACCGAGGCTGACGCCCAATTCCGCCTCAAGCAGGAGGAGAGCTCCCAGCTCACCCTGCAACCCCTCCCCTACGATCTGACCGAGTAAGGTCGGCTAGCGAGGCACCCGCGCCAGCAGGGCCTCCTTCAACCAGCGCCCCGCCTGCCCAAGTGGGCGGGCGCGATGCCACTGCAGCTCCAGCGCCAACGCATGGCTGGCGATAAAATCGGGCTCTAGCACCACCACTTCGCCCCGCTTCAGCGGTTGATGCAGCAGAAATTCCGGAATCGCGGACCAGCCAAGACCCCGCTTGACCAGCTCCAGCACCCCGAGATCCCCCTCGACCCACCACACCTGAGCCGAGATGCGAAAACGCTGGCGCTCGCTCCCTTCCCGTCGGCCGGTGACCATCAGCTGGCGTGCCCCCTGCAGATCGACCTCCCGCAGCGGCTGCTTGCGGGCCAGCGGATGATCCGGTGACACCACCAGCGGCATGGTCACCTCCCCCAGCGAATGGGCGACAATCTCTCTCTGGGGGTGCACCTTCTGATAACTGATGCCGAGCTGGGCCCGGCCGGTCACCAGCATCTCGGTCACATCCTCCATCAGCGGGAAGAGCAGCTCCAGCTCCACGGTCGGGTAACGAGTGGCGAACGCCTCCAGCAGGGTGCCGAGCCAGGGGAGGTGGGAGTCATCATCGATGGCCAGAGTGAGCCGCGTCTCCACCCCGGCCGCCAGCTCCCCGGCAATAGATTGCAATCGTTCACTCTGCGCCAGCAGGATCCCCGCCTCCTGCACCATGCGGGCCCCCGCCTCCGTCAGCTGCGGATAGCGGCCGCTGCGGTCAAACAGGGTGAGCGCCAGATCGATCTCCAGATTGGCGATAGCGCTGCTCACTACCGACTGCGCCTTGCCCAGCTTGCGGGCGGCAGCGGAAAACGAGCCGGTTTCGGCGGCCGCCAGCAAGATCCTCAGTTGTTCCAGTGATGGCGTCATCTTATGGCCCTCCGGCAAGCTCTCTCATCCATCTATTTTAGCGATGGATACCAACATGAATCTATCGCTAAAGATCTATAGATTAACCAGCAATCCGTGAATAAATCTGATTGAGAGAGTGACTTATGCGTACCCGTAACGATCGCCTGCGCCATGCCATTGGCTTTGAATTCATTGGCCTGCTGATTGCCGCCCCGCTGGCCAGCTGGGTTACCGGGGTCGGGCTCAACCATATGGGCCCGCTGGCACTGTTCTTCTCGGTGCTGGCCACGGTCTGGAACTACATCTACAACATCGGGGTCGACAAGCTGCTGCTCAAATATCAGGGCCATACCCACAAAACCCTGTGGCAACGGGTTCTGCATACCTTCGGCTTTGAGGGCGGTCTGCTGATCGTCGCGCTGCCGGTCATGTCCTGGTGGCTGAGCGTCAGCCTGCTGGAGGCGCTGGTGCTGGATCTGGGCTTCGTCGTCTTCTATCTGATCTATGCCTTCGTCTACAACTGGGGTTATGACAAGGTGTTCCCCATCCCCGGCGAAGTGCCGCACGGCATGCCACAAGAGGCGCGCTAAGGCACGAATCAGTTGGATTGAAACCGAGAAGTGAAGGTCAACGAGGGAAGGCAACAGAAGAAACGACACGGCCCCACCATGGCAGACATGATGGGGCCGCAACAGGGATCAGCGCTGGCAGGCCGGCTGATTCAGAGGTAAGGATTCAGGCCTGCCCGTCGCTCAAGCCTGGGCCTTGAGCTCTTCGCCGCTCTCGTCGGCCGCAGCAGCCTCTTCAGGCTGGGCCTGAGCGGTCTGCAGCGCTTCCAGCTCGCTCTGATAATCGCTCAGGATCTGCTGGGCAACCGCCATATCTCCCTTGTGTTTGCGCTCGAACAGATGGTGCTGCACCACGCCGTTGAGATACTCCACCGTGATGGGCTGCTCCAGGGTGGCCATCAGCTCCTCTTTCTCCAGCTCGGCATTGATTTCATCGGCGGTCGTGCGCAGCAGCCCGGCCAATTGAACCAACATGCGGCGCTCACCTTCGCGCAGCAGGCTCAACATGCGGTTTCTCTGCTGCTCATTCTGTTGGGTCATACATTTCCTTACGTCAATTGGGAACAAGCCCGCTCATTCTGCCCTGTCCCCATGACAGCGTCTATCTCATGCCCCCCACAAATTTTTGGCGCTGGCTCACAAATGGCTACAGATGCTATTTGAAGCGCCTCTGGGGTATAGTAGCCGCTGATTTTCGGGCGCTTTTTTCACCTTCATCCGCAGACAGGGATGAGACGGCAAGGGCGCCTGCCCGGTTTACCCCAACGAGGTGAAGATCCGCTTTATGACCGACGCCATTGTGGTGCTCTGCACCTGCCCAGATCAAACCAGTGCCGACCTTCTCTGCGAGCAGCTGCTGAACCAGCGGCTGGCCGCCTGCATCAATCAACTGCCGAGCATGACCTCCGTCTATCGCTGGCAAGGCAAGGTGGAGCGCACCGCCGAGATCCAGCTCATCATCAAATCCCGTCAGTCGCGCTTTGCCGAGCTGCAGGCATGTATTCAAGCCAATCACCCCTATGAGGTGCCCGAGCTGCTGGCCCTGCCGGTGAGTGCCGGACTACCTGCCTATCTCGACTGGCTCAATGGGGAGAGCGCATGACGTTCACCCGCTTGCTCTCTCCCCTGTTGCTGCTCTGTGCCCTGTTGACGACAGCGGCGGGCAGCGCCCCTGCCCACGCCAGCGGCACCGATCTGCTCAGCTCGCTGGGCATTGAGGCCAATGCCAAACCCAAATTTTTGCAGGTCGATGAGGCCTTTCAGATCGAGAGCGAACAGCGTGGCGATCAGCTGCTGCTAACCCTCCACATCGCCGACGACTACTACCTCTATCGCCATAGCCTGCGCTTCAAGGGGAACAACCTCACCTTCAGCGAGCCGACCCTGCCGGAAGGCACCGAGCACGAGGATGACTTCTTCGGCAAGACCCGGGTCTACTACCAGCAGGTGAGCATTGCGGTGCCGCTCAAAGAGGTGGGCGACGGCGCCACCCTGCGGGTGCGCTATCAGGGCTGCACCGACGGCCTCTGCTACCCGCCGACCGACAAGCTGATCGATGTGGCCCCGCTGGTCACGGCAACCACCGCATCCGCAGCTGAAACGGCACAAAGCGTCGCACCGGTTAGCCAGCAGGATCAGCTCGCCGCAGCCCTCGGCAATCAGGGTTTCTGGCTCAGCATCGTCGCCTTCTTCGCGCTGGGGCTGGGGCTCGCCTTCACCCCCTGCGTCTTCCCCATGTACCCAATCCTGACCGGCATCATCGCCGGTGCCGGCCATCGCCTCTCCACCGGTCGCGCCTTCCTGCTCTCCTTTGTCTATGTGCAGGGGATGGCGGTCACCTACACCCTGCTGGGGCTGGTAGTGGCCTCGGCAGGTCTTAAATTCCAAGCGGCGCTGCAACACCCCTATGTGCTGATCGGCCTCTCGGTGATGTTCGTGCTGCTGGCCCTCTCCATGTTCGGACTCTATACCCTGCAACTGCCGAGCAGTTTGCAAACTCGGCTCTCCAGTCTCTCCAACCGCCAGCAGGGCGGCTCTGTGGTCGGGGTCGCTATCATGGGAATGATCTCCGGGCTGGTCTGCTCACCCTGCACCACGGCGCCGCTCTCGGGGGCACTGATCTACGTGGCCCAGAGCGGCGATCTCTGGCTCGGCGGGGCGGCGCTCTATGCGCTGTCACTGGGGATGGGTCTGCCGCTGCTGCTGCTCGGCACCTCGGGCGGCAAGCTGCTGCCCAAGGCGGGCGCCTGGATGGATGTGATCAAGCAGCTGTTTGGCTTCGCCCTGCTGGCAGTGCCGATCCTGCTGCTGTCACGGCTCTGGAGCGACCAGATTGCCACTCTAGCCTGGCTCGGCTGGGGGCTGCTGCTGTGCGGTTATCTCTATCACCACAACCAGCACCAGCCCCACTCGGTGGCCAAAAGCGTGCGCGGCTTCGTGCTGTTGCTGGCGATGATCAGCGCCGTGGTAGTGGGCAAGGATCTGCTGCAACCGGCCCCCCCTGCTGCCATCACGGCGGATGCCAGTCAAACGGCACCTCAGTTTATCCGCATCAAGACGCTGGATGATCTCAAGGTGCAGCTGGCCGCCGCTCGCGGCAAGCCGGTGCTGCTCGACCTCTACGCCGACTGGTGCGTCGCCTGCAAGGAATTCGAGCACAAGACCTTCAGCGATCCCACGGTGAGGGAGCGCTTCGGCCAGATGGTGCTGCTGCAGGCGGATGTTACCGCCAACGACGATGCCGATATCGAGCTGCTCAACGGCCTCAATGTGCTGGGGCTGCCGACCCTCATCTTCTTCGACCGCGAGGGCAAGGAGCTGACAGGCCTGCGGGTCACCGGTTTTATGGGGCCTGCCGAGTTTCTGGGCAAACTTGATCAGCTACGCTGACCAACGGCCCCCCTGTCGACAGGCAGGGGCCGCCTCATACGTTACGCACTGATTTTTCTGGCAATCCCTTGTATATGGCCGGCAGCATGGCAGAATTTGCCCTTCGATTGTCTCGCCCGTCCGGAGTTTTGATGAAAAAGTGGTTCATCCCCCTGCTAGCCCTCTGGCTTTATGGCTGCAGTGCAGGGCCCGGTGAAGAGGATATCCGGAGCCAAGTTACCGCCAAGCTGCTGGCCGAGACAGACGCCAACCTGTTCGATATCAGCGACTTCACCATCCTCGGCAAGGAGGAGCGGATGGAGGGGGTCTATCTGGTCAAGGTGAGTTACCAGCTCCACTTCAAGCAGGGGCTCGATCAGTTGCAGGTATTGCACGACGAGGATCTGGTCTACGACCGGGTTGGCCCCTTCCAGCAGGAGATGGGTCTGATGGAGCTCGAGCGTAAATATGGCGAGTTCGAGGCGGGCCAGGTGCTGCCGCAAGAGGCAGAGGTGTGGATGATGAAGAGCGAACAGGGCTGGCGGCTGGCGGAACCAGCGCAATAAAAGGCAACAAGCCCCTCATGTCTCTGCAACGGCGGGGCTGCCGTTGCCAACCAGCTCAAACCTGGGTATCGACCCGATACCCTTTTCGCTCGGCAGGTTCGTTCGGCAGCTTGCTGGCCAACCCTGACAGTACCTCCTTGAGGGTGACCCCGCTCTCTGCCGCACCGCTGCTCTCCAGCAGCTTGGTCAGCTGGCTCTGCAAGGGGTTCACCGCTTCGATCTCGGCTCCTGGTTCGCTCTCTTTTCCCTGCCCGCCCTGTTGATCCAGCGTCTCCAGCAGGCGCTCCAGATCCCGCTTGAGCGGATTTTCGCTGCTGTCGGCGATGGCGAGTTTGCGCTGTTCCTGCTCTTGCCGCTGTTGTTGCTGCAATGCCAACTGTTGTTCCTGCTGCTGTTGCAGGGCGCCCATCATGGTGTTGATGAACGCTTCCAGCGAATCTCTGATTGAGATGCGGCTCCCGCTGCTATCCTCCCCTTGCGGCGACAGCCCGAGCTCATCCAGCACGGCGCCAAGATCGCGTACCATACGGCTGTCACTGCCCGTTGATGGTAAGGTCACAGCCCGCTCCTGTGCCTGCGCAGCGGGAGATCCCTGCCGTTGCGCCAGCGGGGGGAGCCCGCCTGACGCGACCACATTTATCTCCATCTTGGCCCTCCTTCACATCTTTTTCGGCCAGCGAACCCGCTCTTGTTCGCCTGGCCCGGCCTCACGCTCACACCTAAAAGATAGCGCCAACCAGCAGGGATTGGCGCGAATGCATCTTTTGGTCTATCAGGCGGGATAATTGTGCCAACCCGCTATAAACAAGGGGCTGGCAAGAGTGCCTCGTTCAACCATCACTACGCAGGCTGATAATCGGAGTCAGAAGATATCCTTCATCCGGTGCCACAACATTCCCAGTGCCAGCAGCGGGGAGCGCAGCGCCGGGCCGCCGGGGAAGGTGATATGGGGCACGCTGGCAAAGAGATCGAAGCCCCGGCTCTCGCCGCGGATCGCCTCGGCCACCAGCTTGCCCGCCATATGGGTGGCATTGAGGCCGTGACCCGAATAGGCCTGGGCGTAGAGCACGTTGGGGTGTTCCTTGAGACGGCCAATCTGCGGCAGCCGGTTGGCGCCGATCCCGATCATGCCTCCCCACTGAAACTCGATGGCAGTGCCAGCGAGCTCGGGGAAGACCCGCAGCATCTTGGGCAACATAAAGGCCTTGATATCGCGAGGATCCCGGCCGGAGTAGTTGCAGGCGCCGCCAAACAGCAGGCGGCCGTCGGCGGAGAGGCGGTAATAGTCGAGCGCCACATTCTGATCGCACACCGCCATGTTTTGCGGCAGCAATCGCTGGCGCAAACGGCGATCCAGCACTTCGGTGGCGAGGATGTAGGAACCGGCCGGCAGCACCCGCCCCCCCAGCTCCGGATTGAGGTCGTTGAGATAGGCGTTGCAGCCGATCACCAGATAGTCGGCGGTGACCCGCCCATGAGCCGTGGTCACCTCGACCTGCTTGCCGTAATCGATATGGGTCACTCTGGAGTGTTCAAACAGGGAGACCCCGAGGCTGGCGGCGGCGCGCGCCTCGCCGAGCGCCAGATTGAGGGGATGCAGGTGGCCGGAGCCCATGTCGATAAGGCCGCCGATGTAGCGATCCGATCCCACCACGCTATGGATATCTTCCCGCGGTACCAGCTTGAGTTCGTGCTCATAGCCGAGGCTCGCCAGATGGTCGAGATCTTCCTCGAAGCCGGCCAGATGGCGCTGACGGGTGGCCAGATCGCAGTAACCCCAGGTGAGGTCGCAGTCGATATTGAAACGCTCAACCCGCTCGCGCACCAGCTGCACCGCCTCCAGCCCCATCAGGTCGAGTTCGCGCACCCCTTCCTCACCAATCCAGCGGGCGAACTGGCTGGTATCGTGACCGATACCGCGAATAAGCTGGCCGCCGTTGCGCCCGGAGGCGCCCCAGCCGATACGGTTGGCCTCCAGCAAGGCGACCTTGTAACCGGCATCAGCCAGATTGATGGCGGTATTGAGACCGGTAAAGCCGCCGCCGATGATGCAGACGTCAGCCTTGTGCTCCCCCTCCAGCTCGGGCCACTGTTGCGAGTCGTTACGGGTGGCCGCGTAGTAGGAGGCGACGTGCTCCTGATATCCGTTGTGCTTTCCTGCCTGCATACTCAGCATCCTGCCTTGGTTGCAAATTGTTTAATAAAATAAGCAAAGTTGTTTAGATAATACCCAGTTCCTCCTCCACTCACCAACCGGTGCGGATCACAGAAATGCAAAAGGCGCCCCGAAGGGCGCCTTTTCATGCAATCAAGGTGCTGTAACGAATTACAGTACGTCGATGGCGTTCAGGTCGGAGAATGCTTTCTCCAGACGAGCGATCATGGAAGTCTGACCTTCACGCAGCCATACGCGCGGATCGTAGTACTTCTTGTTCGGCTTGTCGGCGCCTTCCGGGTTGCCCAGCTGGCCTTGCAGGTAAGCTTCGTTCTTCTTGTAGAAGTTCAGCAGACCTTCCCAGGTTGCCCACTGGGTGTCGGTGTCGATGTTCATCTTCACTACGCCGTAGGAGATGGACTCGCGGATCTCTTCCAGAGTGGAACCTGAACCACCGTGGAATACGAAGTCCAGAGACTTGGCTGGAACGCCAAACTTCTCGGAAACGTACTTCTGGGAAGCGTCCAGGATGGACGGGGTCAGCTTGACGTTACCCGGCTTGTATACACCGTGTACGTTACCGAAGGAGGCAGCGATGGTGAAACGCGGGCTGATCTTGGACAGACGCTCGTAAGCGTAAGCAACATCTTCCGGCTGGGTGTACAGAGCGGACTGATCCATGTGGCTGTTGTCGACGCCGTCTTCTTCGCCACCGGTGCAACCCAGTTCCAGCTCCAGAGTCATGTTCATCTTGGCCATGCGGGTCAGGTACTCGCAGCAGATGTCGATGTTCTCTTCCAGAGACTCTTCGGACAGATCCAGCATGTGGGAGGAGAACAGCGGCTTGCCGGTTTCAGCAAAGTGCTTCTCGCCCGCTTCCAGCAGACCGTCGATCCACGGCAGCAGCTTCTTGGCAGCGTGGTCGGTGTGCAGGATTACCGGCACGCCGTAAGCTTCGGCAACAGCGTGAACGTGCTTGGCACCGGAGATGGCACCCAGGATGGCAGCTTTCTGACCTTCCAGCTTCAGACCCTTACCGGCGGTGAACACGGCACCACCGTTGGAGAACTGAACGATAACCGGCGCTTTAACCTTGGCGGCAGCTTCCAGTACGGCGTTAACGGAGTCGGTACCAACACAGTTTACGGCTGGCAGAGCGAAGCCGTTCTCTTTAGCGATGGCGAACACTTTCTGAACGTCATCACCAGTGATCACGCCGGGTTTTACGAAGTCGAAAATTTTCTTAGACATGTTTAATCGTCCTGTCTCGTATGCCGTTAATAAAAAATGGGGGGTTCATCATGAACCGGCACAGCGGGCACATGATAAACGAAACGGGAGGCTTTTGCCCCCCGTTCCGGGTCAATTAGGCTTTGGCGCGCTGTTCCAGAATCTCAACAGCCGGCAGAACCTTGCCTTCTACGAACTCCAGGAAGGCGCCGCCGCCAGTAGAGATGTAGGAGACTTTGTCAGCGATGCCGAACTTGTCGATGGCAGCCAGGGTGTCACCACCGCCAGCGATGGAGAAAGCCGGAGAAGCAGCGATGGCTTCAGCGATAACCTTGGTGCCTTCAGCGAACTGGTCGAACTCGAACACGCCAACCGGACCGTTCCACAGGATGGTCTTGGCGTTCATGATGATGTCAGCCAGAGCCTTGGCAGAATCCGGGCCGATGTCGAAGATCATGTCGCCGTCGGTCACATCGTTAACAGACTTGATGGTGGCCGGAGTGGACTCGGAGAACTCGGCACCTACAACCACGTCGGTGGTCACAGGAATGTTGGTCTCGGCAGCCAGTTTCTTGGCGGTATCGATCAGATCGTGCTCGCACAGGGACTTGCCGACGTTGTGACCGGCAGCAGCGATGAAGGTGTTGGCGATGCCACCACCGACAACCAGCTGGTCAGCGATCTTGGAGAGGGATTCCAGAACGGTCAGCTTGGTGGAGACCTTGGAGCCGCCAACGATGGCAACCATCGGGCGCTCGGGCTTCAGCATTGCTTTGCCCAGGGCTTCCAGTTCACCCGCCAGCAGCGGACCGGCACAAGCGACCGGAGCGAACTGGGCCACACCGTAGGTGGAGCCTTCGGCGCGGTGAGCAGTACCGAACGCATCCATTACAAAGACGTCACACAGGGCGGCGTATTTTTTGGCCAGCTCTTCGGTGTTCTTCTTCTCGCCTTTGTTGAAGCGGCAGTTTTCCAGCACAACCAGCTCACCGGCAGCGACTTCTACGCCATCCAGGTAATCCTTGGCCAGGCGAACCGGGCAGGACAGAGCGTCTTTCAGATAGTTGACAACCGGAGCCAGGGAGAATTCTTCGTTGTATTCACCCTCGGTCGGACGCCCCAGGTGGGAGGTGATCATCAGCTTGGCGCCCTTTTCCAGAGCCAGCTTGATGGTCGGCAGAGTCGCAACGATACGTGCATCGGAAGTGACCTTGCCGTCTTTTACCGGTACGTTCAGGTCAGCACGGATCAGAACGCGTTTGCCCGCCAGATCCAGGTCAGTCATCTTGATAACAGACATATTCAGTCCTCTATATTTTCCAGGTAATGTTAAAAACAGTAACCTTTCGCCCGGGGCAGGCTCAGCCTGCAACCATCATGGCCCGGGTGGTATCCAGCATCCGGTTTGCGAAGCCCCATTCGTTATCGCACCACATCAACATCTTGACGAGGTTGGCATCGCTCACTCGGGTCTGGGTACCATCAATGATGCAGGAGTGCGCATCATGATTGAAGTCTACGGAGACCAGCGGTTCTTCCGTGTAATCCAGAATACCGTGTAATGTACCTCTGGATGCCCTTTGCAGGGCTTGATTTACGTCACTAACTGTCACTTTTTTACGAACAGTAATACTCAGATCCATCGCTGTTACATTGATGGTCGGCACCCGCACCGCGATCGCCTCGAACTTGCCGGCGAAGTGGGGCAGGATGCGCTCCAGCCCCTTTGCCAGCTTGGTATCCACCGGAATGATGGACTGACTGGCAGCGCGGGTTCGGCGCAAGTCACTGTGGTAGGCATCGATGACTTGCTGATCGTGCATGGCCGAATGAATTGTCGTAATAGTACCACAATTTATCTCGAATTCTCGATGCAATGTTTCAATCACCGGCACCACGCAGTTGGTGGTACAGGAGGCGTTGGAGACAATCCGCTCCGCTCCGGTGAGGGTATGATGGTTGACCCCGTAGACCACGGTGGCATCCACATCCGCATCCGCCGGATGGGAGAAGAGTACCTTGCCCGCCCCCGCCGCCAGATGCAGCTCGGCATCGGCCCGCGAGCCGAATACCCCGGTGCAATCGAGCACCACGTCCACCCCCAGCGCCCGCCACGGCAGCTTTGACGGATCCCGCTCGGCAAACAGGGAGATGAGATCCTCCCCCACCAGCATGCTGTTGCCCGCCAGTTGCACCGGATGGTGGAAGCGACCGTGACTGGTATCGTAACGGGTCAGGTGCACCATGGCCTCGGGGGCCGCCAGCTCGTTGATGGCGACGATCTTGATGGTCTTGTCGCGCCCGCTTTCATAGAGGGCTCGCAACACGTTGCGACCGATCCGCCCGTAACCATTGATGGCAATCTTGATCATCGAGAATCCGTTTCCTTGAACCAGCAACAGGGCGGCGCACCGGCCACCCGGGAGCCCCGGCTACGACAGCAGGGCCTCCTTGAATTCACCGCGGGCCAGCAGTGCGGCCCCGAATACCCCGGCACTGTCACCCAGGGCAGGAGCAATAATGGGGGTTGCGAAGCGGGGATTAAAGAGGAAAGGCAAAATTGTCTGCCGCCCGGCGCTGTAAAGGCTCTGCACATTGCCCACCCCACCGCCGATGACGATCACATCCGGGTCGAGAATGTTGACCACATTGGCCAGCGCCTGACCAAACAGCAGGTGCAGCCGGTCGATGGTGAGCCTGGCCACATGATCGTGAGCCGTGGCGGTCGCGATTTGGGCGAGCGAGAGGTGGCGCTTGGCCTTCGCCTCGTACCAAGCCTCCAGCGCCGGGCCGCTGATCAGGGTCTCGACGCAGCCGCGCTTGCCGCAGTAGCACTCGGGGCCATCAGGGGAGAGCACATTGTGGCCCCACTCACCGGCGATGCCGTGGTGGCCGTTGAGGATCTGGCCGTTGATGACGATGCCGGAGCCAACTCCGGTGCCCATGATGATGCCGAACACCACTTTCGCATCGGGATGGTGCTGGCGCACCGCACCAAGATGGGTTTCTGCCAGCGCAAAGCAGTTGGCATCGTTGGCGATCAGCACCGGCACGCCGAGCCGGCGCTCCAGATCCTCCTTGAACGGCTTGCCATTGAGCTCGGTGGTGTTGCAGTTCTTCATCAGACCGGTCTGCGGATCCCGCGCCCCCGGCGTGCCCATGCCAATGACGGTCGGGCGCTGGCCAATCTTCTCGGCGCACTCAGCTACCAGCTTGGCGATCTGGCCGATCATATGGTCATAACCGCCCGCCCGCTCGGTGGGGATGCGGTGGCGCAGCAGCACCTCGTCGCCATCCAGCACCACGCATTCACACTTGGTACCGCCAAGATCGATACCCCAATCCAGTGACTTGCCGCTCATCTTGCCTCCTGCACGGACGCCACGCGCTCGTCGTCGCAGCGCCATTTTTTAATGTAAAACGGGGCCTGACGGCCCCGGATATCAAACACACTCTTCTTCTCTCACCCCGGCCTTAGCGACCGTGGTACTGGGCGGAGAGCTCGTGTACCGCGTTGACGAACACACCGGCATGTTCCGGGTTCACATCCTGATGGATGCCGTGTCCCAAGTTGAAGACGTGGCCATTGCCGTGACCGAAACAGGCCAGAATGGAGGCGACCTCTTCACGGATGCGAGCCGGGGTAGCGTAGAGCATGGAGGGATCCATGTTGCCCTGCAGCGCCACCTTGTCGCCGACCCGACGCTTGGCGTCGGCAATGTCGGTGGTCCAGTCCAGACCCAGCGCATCGCAACCGGTGGCGGCAATCTGCTCCAGCCACTGACCACCGTTCTTGGTGAACAGGGTGACCGGCACACGGCGACCGTCGTGCTCGCGGATCAGGCCATCGACAATCTTGTGCATGTACTGCAGGGAGAAGTCGCGGTAATCGCGCGGGGTGAGCACGCCGCCCCAGGTGTCGAACACCATGACAGCCTGCGCACCCGCCTTGATCTGGGCGTTGAGGTAGGCAATCACGCTGTCGGCCAGCTTGTCGAGCAGCAGGTGCAGGGTTTGCGGCTCTGCATACATCATCTGCTTGATCTTGGTGAACGCCTTGGAGCTGCCCCCCTCCACCATGTAGGTGGCCAGGGTCCATGGGCTGCCGGAGAAGCCGATCAGCGGCACTTCGCCCTTCAGCTCGCGGCGGATGGTGCGCACCGCGTTCATCACGTAGCCCAGCTCATCTTCCGGATCCGGAAGGGGCAGCGCCTGCACATCGGCCATGGAGGTGATCGGACGCTCGAAGCGCGGGCCTTCACCCTGCTCGAAGTAGAGACCGAGCCCCATGGCATCGGGCACGGTGAGGATGTCGGAGAAGAGGATGGCGGCATCGAGCGGGTAGCGGCGCAGCGGCTGCAGGGTGACTTCACAGGCCAGCTCGGCGTTGCGGCACAGGGACATGAAATCCCCCGCCTGGGCGCGAGTCGCCTTGTATTCCGGCAGATAACGGCCAGCCTGGCGCATCATCCATACCGGGGTCATATCCACGTCCTGACGCAGCAAAGCGCGCAGGTATCGATCGTTCTTCAGCTCTTTCATCCCAGTTCCTGAGTTCGTATCACGCATAAAATGGCGGCCATAATACCACTTTGCCCACCGGATCGGACTGCCCAAAACGTGGCAAATGGACGCGCGGTTGCAAAGATGTGAAGGGGCGCAAACCAGATCGCCCCGTTTTTAAAAAGAAGTGCAAAAAGGTTGGCGAAAAGATAAGCGCCTCGTTACCCCTCGCCAGCCAGTGACAACTCGATCAGCCGCCGGGCAATGGTGCCGTGGGGCGGCAAACGCGGCAGCCGGTCGGCGACAAAGAAAGCGGCGGCAACCAGTTCGTCATCCTGCACCATTATCTCGCCGCTCTCGTAGTCGGCGGTAAAGCCCATCATCAGGCTGTGGGGGAATGGCCAGGGCTGGCTCGCCACATAGCGCACATTGCGCACCCGGATGCCGCTCTCCTCAAACACCTCCCGTGCCACGCACTGCTCAAGGTCCTCTCCCGCCTCCACAAAGCCGGCCAGCACGGTATACATGGGATCGTCCGCCTGATAGTGACGGCGATGGGCCGCCAGCAGGATCTCCGCCCCCTTGCGCACCGCCACGATAATGCAGGGTGAAATGCGCGGATAGGCCGTGTGGCCGTGGTGGCACACCTGCGCCCACTCCCCCGCCTTCGGGGTCATGGGGACGCCGCACTCACCACAGAAACGGTGGGTGCGGCGGAAGGTAACGAGCTGCCAGGCACGGCCCGCGAGACGAAACCCCTCTTCATCCCCCGCTACCATCAACTGGCGCAGGGGGCTCATAGCGCTCGTGTCAGCCTCATCACCCAGATCGAGCAGATAGCAGGGCAGCCCCTGCCACTCGTCAAAACGCTCGAAATGGGCGTCAGCCAGCGCTGTGGGCAGGCACGCTTTACTTCCTTGTGGCACCTCTCCCTGCTGATCGAGCAGTACCAGATGATCGCCCCCCAGCACGAACCAGCAGGCTTGTTCGGTTAATGACATCGGATAAACACTCTCGTTAAGTCAGATTAAACAACGCCACGGTCACAGCAGGCTGCAGCAGGGGCAAAATAGCGCGAATGGGCCCCATCTTACGACTGGCAAGCGCCACTGACGACCCCGCCGCCACAACAAAATCGTCTCCGATCTTCTCCCCGCCGGGGCCAAAACTGGCGAGCAAGAGGAGCATACCAACAAAGAGGCCGCCCGAAGGCGGCCCGCTGTTATCCGGTATCCCGTATCCGGCCTCTATCGACGCAGATCAGGCATCGCCCATCGCCAACAGGGAGGCGTTGCCGCCCACTGCAGTGGTGTTGATGGTGCGGGTCTTCTCGGTAACAAACCGCCCGAGATAGTGGGGGCCACCCGCCTTGGGGCCGGTGCCGGAGAGCCCCTGGCCGCCGAACGGTTGCACCCCGACCATGGCGCCGATCTGGTTACGGTTGATGTAGACGTTACCCACATTGATGCGGCTTGCCAGCTCCTCGGCGTGGGATTCGTTGCGACTGTGGATCCCGAGCGTCAGGCCATAGCCGGTGCCGTTGATGTCGCTGATCACCTTGTCCAGATCCCGGGTGGCGTAGCGCACCACGTGCAGGATGGGACCGAACTGCTCCTTCACCAGCTCGCGGATGGAGCCGATCTCCAGCGCGGTCGGCTGGACGAAGTGTCCCTCCATGGTCGCGGCGGGCATCGGCGCCTGGGCAATCAGGCGAGCACGCGGGATCATGTAGGCGAGGTGAGCATCGAGACCGGCCTTGGCATCGGCATCGATCACCGGGCCGACGTCGGTGTTGTGCTCGGTCGGGTTGCCCACTTTCAGCTCCTGCATGGCGCCGGTGAGGATCTCCAGCACCCGCTCGGCGATCTCCTCCTGCAGGTAGAGCACCCGCAGGGCCGAGCAGCGCTGACCGGCGCTCTGGAAGGCGGCGCTCACCACGTCGCGCACCACCTGCTCCGGCAGGGCGGTGGAGTCGACGATCATAGCGTTCTGGCCGCCGGTTTCGGCGATAAGCGGCAGGATGGCGCCATCGCGCTGGGCCAGGGTCATGTTGATGAGCTTGGCAGTCTCGGTGGAGCCGGTGAAGCAGACGCCGCCGATGCGCGGATCGGCTGTCAACTTGGCACCCACGGTGGCACCGTCACCGGGCAGCAGTTGCAGCACGTCGCCCGGAATACCGGCCTGATGGGCCAGAGTCACCGCCAGATGGGCTATAAGGCCGGTCTGCTCCGCCGGTTTGGCGATGACGGTGTTGCCGGTGGCCAGCGCAGCAGCAATTTGGCCGAGGAAGATCGCCAGCGGGAAGTTCCACGGGCTGATGCAGACAAAGACACCGCGCCCCTGCAGGAACAGCTCGTTCTGCTCGCCGGTATAACCGGGCAACAGGGTTGCCTGCCCCATCAGGCCGCGGGCCTGCACCGCGTAGTAGCGGCAGAAATCGACCGCTTCACGCACCTCGTCGATGCCATCTTGCAGCAACTTGCCCGCCTCGCGGGTACAGAGGGAGACGAACTGCTCGCGGTTCGCTTCCAACAGATCCGCCAGCTTCTCCAGCGCGGCAGCACGCTCGCTCACCGGGGTTTCACGCCAGCGCGGGAAGGCAGCGTGGGCAGATGCCAAAGCCTGTTCCACCGCCTGCTCGTCGGCCCAGTGGATCTTGCCGACAGTCAGGCTCACATCCTGCGGGCTCAGCACGGTGCGTGCCTCGCTGCGCTTGAGGGTCTCGCCATCGACGATGGGGCCCGCCAGCCACTGCTTGCTCTCCAGCTCTTTCAAGCGGGCGAAGAAGGGGCGCTGGATGGAGAGGATGTTCATGTTGACGCCGCTGGAGTTCTTGCGGTCGATGAAGAGGTTCACCGGCTGGGGAATGCGGTCGTTGGCAAAACCGGAGTAGCGCTTGAGGGTGCGCAGCGGGTGCTCGGCCAGCGAGTCCACCGGGGTGTTGGGATCCACCAGCTTGTGAACGAAGGAGGTGTTGGCCCCGTTCTCCAGCAGGCGGCGTACCAGATAGGGCAGCAAGTCCTTGTGGGCGCCGACCGGCGCATAGATGCGGCAGTGCAGGCCGGGATTGTCGTTCAGCACGGCGTTGTGCAGCTCCTCCCCCATGCCGTGCAGACGCTGGAATTCAAACTGGCGATCACCGGCCATCTCCAGAATGCTGACCACGGTATTGGCATTGTGGGTGGCAAACTGGGGGGCGATAAAGCCACGGGTCGACTCGCTCAGCAGGTAGCGGGCGCAGGCGAGGTAGGAGATATCGGTGCCCGCCTTGCGGGTAAATAGCGGGTAGCCGGGCAGACCCGCCTGCTGGGCATATTTCAGTTCGCTGTCCCAGTAGGCGCCTTTTACCAAGCGAACCGGAATGAGGTCACCCTGCTCGCGGGCCAGTGCGGTCAGCCAGCAGAGTACCGGCAGGGCGCGCTTGGAGTAGGCCTGCACCACCATACCGAGCTTGCCCCAACCACGGTTGGCGTCGGAGCGGTAGAGCTGCTCGAACAAGTCCAGCGACAGCTCGAGTCTGTCCATCTCCTCGGCGTCGATGCTGATGGCCACATCCTTGTCGCGGGCCAGACGCACCAGCCCCACCAGCCGCTCGCACATTTCGCCGAGCACCCGTTCGCGGTTGGCCACGTCATAGCGTGGATGGAGTGCCGAGAGCTTGATGGAGATGGAGGGGGCCGGGCCGCCGTCGCTGATCCGCTCGTTACCCACCGCCTCGATGGCGTTGCGGTAATCGGTCAGATACTTGTCGGCATCCTGCATGGTCAGCGCAGATTCACCCAGCATGTCGTAGGTATGGGTGTAGCCCAGCTCGCGGGATTTGCGGCTCGCCTTGAGCGCCTCCTTCATGTCGCGCCCCAGCACGAACTGCTTGCCCATGATCTTCATGGCGGCATACATGGCGGATCGCACCACCGGCTCCCCCAGCTTGTTGACCATCCGCCCCAGCAGGTTGGCCGGGTTGCCGTCGAGCTTTTTGTCGAGCTTGATAATCTTGCCGGTCAGCATCAGCCCCCAGGTGGAGGCGTTGACCAGAGTAGAGTCGCTCTTGCGGAAATGAGATGACCAGTTGGCGCCGGAGAGCTTGTCCTTGATCAGGGCGTCAGCGGTCTCGGCATCGGGAATGCGCAGCAGCGCCTCGGCCAGACACATCAGGATAATCCCCTCCTGAGTATCCAGGCTGTACTCCTGCAGGAAGGCGTCGATACCGTCACCGGAGCCGCTCTCCTTGCGCACCTTGGTCACCAGAGTACGGGCACGCTGGGTCACCTGCTCCAGCGAAGCACCATCCCCCGGCAGCATGGCCGACAGTTCGGCCAGATAGGCATTTTCATCCACCACGTAGTTTTGGGTGATGGCTTCGCGCAGGGCGGCCAGATCGGAGGGGATATAGTCAGCGGCAAGCACTTGAGTAGCTTTGAACATATGGGGTCTTCCTGTACGCCCTAGGGCTGATATCAACAAAGGCGGACGTGCCGCCGAAACGCCGATAATGTATACAATGTTGCACCTTATATGAAATGAATTTGTTGCCATTCTTTAACAAAGATCGCTCATCCCCCCCATAAATTCCCTTTTTAAGCCAATACGCCAGCAAGCGTGAGGGTCACCTGACTTCATTTTGTATACGATCTTCCGCCGCTCTATCGCAAAGCAGCCACGCATTCCGTCCAATACGCCCTAAAAAAGAAGGGCCGCCACGGCGACCCTTCTTAGCAATTCATTCAGCCAGATGCTGTCAGTTCATCCAGCGATCGCCACGGCTGCGACGACGGGGCAGCATGGGCAACAGGATGCCAAGCAGGATACCGGCCCCCACCATGGCACCACCACGGATAAACCAGTCCATCTGCATGTCGTGCTCCTGGTTGTCGTAGCTCTGGGTCAGGGCATCATTCTGCTCTTTGAGATTGCTCATCTCCTCACCCTGACTGACCAGCTGGGCCTTGAGGGCGGCGATCTCCTTGCTCTGGGCAGCGATCTGGCCATCCTTCTCGGTGAAGCGTTTCTCGTTGTCACCGTTGAGGTTCTGCAGGCGATCTTTAAGCTCATCGCGTTCTTTTTCCACCTGGGGCAGACGCTCGCGCAGGCTGATCTGGCTCTGCAGTTCGCTGTTCTTGATCCACCCCTCGCGGCCACGACCGTCCACCACCTGGGTGAAACCGGCCTCGCCGTTCACCGCCTTCACCTCCAGCGGTTCACCAGCCTTGACGCTACCGAGGATCCGGTACTGGGTACCCGGACCATTGTGGATATAGGTAAAGATGTTGTCTGAAACATAACGGGTATCGGCCAGTGCCTGTTGGGCACACAAGCAGATCAAAATCCCGAGAAGGGCGCGCATGGTCGATCGGTTCTCTTTTTCTGGTGTGGACAAGAGGTTGAATGTTAAGCCGCCAGCAGGCTAAAGGACAAGCAAAGAAAAAGCAGCTCCCCCCGGATATAAAGCGCGGAGTTGCGAGTCACCTCGCAACTTGCCCGCCCTTGGCCTCACTTGTTTTTCAGCTCCCGCACCTCGCTGCGCAGGGCGCGGATCTCTCGCAGCAACTCCTCTTGCTGGTTGTTGTAGTGATGACGCCACTTGTCGGTCTCGCTCTCCTTGGCAGGCTGCAAAAAGATGCTGGCCATAAAACCGCTTATGGCACCAAACAGACCGACCCCGAACAGGATCAGCAGGCTGGCGACAAAACGCCCCTCCTCGGTCTTGGGTACCAGATCGCCATAGCCCACGGTCGACAGGGTCACCAGCGTCCACCAGAAGGCGTCATAGGGGGTCTCAATCTGGCTGCCGGGCTGGCCCGACTCAATCCAGTACATGACGCCGGAGCCCAATCCCAGCAGCAGGACGAAGAGGAAGAGGATGCCGGAGAGGGTGGTCTCGTTGCGCTCGCGACGGAACATGGCCCAGAGATCCGGGTGCTCCTTGAACAGTTGATAGACCCGCCACAACTGGAGCAGTCGGGCCCAACGCAGCTGCTCCACCATCGGCAGACTACCCGGCAGATAGAACCAGTTTGCCTTGAAGTAGGCTTTGCGGTCTGGAGCACGGATCCAGCCATAAGCAAAATGCGCGAGGAAGAAGTAGCAGATCAGACTGTCCAGGTCATAGAAGAGCTGCAGGGTCTGGGGAGTCAGGGTTTCGTGGCCCCACCAGCGGGCCGTCACCAGCAGAACCGAGACAATCGACAGAAATGCCATCAGCAGATCCATCGCCCGTAGATGAGTTAAGTGATGTCGCATACATTTTCCAACTTTAAGCACAGTGCGAATTAATAAAAGAGAAGATAATGCCGATAGCCTTGAGGGCAAAGGAAAAGCGATATTCAAAGGAGATTTTACGATGCAGTTGAACCTGCTGGAGAAGCGGATGAGCAACATTCGGTTGGTACCCAAAGTGGTGCTGCTGATGGTGTTCAGTACCCTCCTGCTACTGACAAAACTCTGGTTTGACGCCAACAATCTGGAAGCGACCCTGCTCAGCGAGGGGCTTGATCCGGACAAAGCCAACGCCATTGCCGACCGCCTGCTCTGGAGCGGCCTGATGGAGACCACCATCATGGGGCTGCTGTTCGTGATCCTGCTGATGACCGGTTCCCGCCTGATGGTCAAGCAGGTGCACTATCTGGTGGATCTGCTGGAGCGCTTCGCCAAGCGGGATCTCAGTCACAAGGTGTTGCTCAAATCTCGGGATGAATTCGGTGACATCGCCAAGGCGGTCTCCCACTCGCAGGAGAACCTCAAAGCAGTGTTTAACAACCAGCGCGCCGCCTGCAAGGAGCTCAACGACATCGCCTCTCAGGTCACCCTCTGCATGGAGGAGGCCAACGAAGCGATCAACGAAGAGTTCACCCAGATCGAACAGCTGGCGAGCGCCATGAGCCAGATGGTCGGCGCCATTCGCGAAGTGGCTGCCCATGCGGATCAGGCCTCTCACGCCACCGCCGAAACCAGCCAGCTGGCAGAAGCGGGGAGCCGCTGCGTCGCCGATACCGTCAGCACCATCGACACCCTCTCCGACAACATCCAGCGCTCCGCCACCGTGGTCAATCAGGTGGAGCAAGGGGTCGAGCGCATTGGATCTGTGGTCGACACCATTCGCGGCATCTCGGAGCAGACCAACCTGCTGGCACTTAACGCGGCCATCGAGGCGGCCCGCGCCGGTGAAGCGGGTCGTGGCTTTGCCGTGGTAGCCTCCGAAGTGCGCGAGCTGGCCAACCGGGCTCAAGCTGCCACCGTCGAAATTCAGAAGATGATCGAACAACTGCAGGGCAATGCCGGTCAGGCCGCCGAACTGATGGCCCAGAGCGTGCGCCAGGCCGACAAGGGGGTGGAACAGGTGACCCAGGCCGGAACCCAGCTGGCCACCATAGTGCAGCGGGTACAGGGTGTCGCCGACATGAACCGCCACATCGCAGCCGCCTCCGAGCAGCAGAGCTCGGTCGCCGAAGAGATGCGCGGCAATCTGGAACAGGTCAAGCAGATCGCCGAAGGCTCCGTCGTGGTGCTGCGCGAGCTGCAAGAGGCCTCCGAGCTGGTCGAACAGCACAGCAAGGAGCTCGACAGCCAGATCCACTCCTTCAAGCTCGCCTGACTGCTCGCCCTGGTCGGGCATGACCGCGTTGTGCCCTGCCGCCGCTCCCGGCCATAAAAAAATCCGAAACCAGTGGTTTCGGATTTTTGCTATTCAGCATGTGGCAGAGCAGGGTTGTCCCCTCGCCTGCCACCTCGGCAGAACTTACTCGGCAGCCATGCGGGCTTCGATGTAAGCCAGTGCGCGGTCGATACGAGCGAGAACACGCTCTTTACCTACCAACGCCATTACCGCGTCGATAGCAGGAGACTGGCCCAGACCAGTGACGGCCACACGCAGCGGCATACCAACCTTGCCCATGCCCTGACCCAGCTCGGCGGCGGTCGCTTCTATCAGCTCGTGCAGCGCTTCGGTGGTCCAGCTATCCAGTGCAGCCAGCTTGGTCTTGGCCAGAGCCAGCGGCTCGGCAGCGACGCCACGCAGGTGCTTCTTGGCAGCGGCTTCGTCGATGGCCTCGTACTCTTCGAACAGGTAGCGGCTCTGGGCGGCCATCTCGACCAGGGTGTTGCAGCGCTCGGCCAGCAGGGTGACCACGTCGGCCAGAGCCGGGCCATTGCTGGTGTCGATCTTCTGGTTTTCCATGTGCCATGCCAGATGCTTGGCCACATAAGCCGGATCCAGGCTGCGCATGTAGTGGTTGTTCAGCCACAGCAGCTTGTCGGTGTTAAAAGCTGAGGCGGACTTGGAGATGGCATCCAGGCTGAACAGCTTGATCATCTCTTCCAGGGTGAAGATCTCCTGATCGCCGTGGGACCAGCCCAGACGTACCAGATAGTTCAGCAGCGCTTCCGGCAGGTAGCCGTCATCGCGGTACTGCATCACGGAGACAGCACCGTGGCGCTTGGAGAGCTTGGCGCCGTCGTCACCCAGGATCATGGAGACGTGGGCAAATTCCGGCACCGGCGCGTTCAGCGCCTTGTAGATGTTGATCTGGCGCGGGGTGTTGTTGATGTGGTCTTCACCACGCACCACGTGGGTGATCTCCATATCCCAGTCATCGACCACTACGCAGAAGTTGTAGGTCGGCGCGCCGTCGGTACGGCGGATGATCAGATCGTCTAGCTCGGTGTTGGCGAACTCGATGCGGCCACGGACGTGGTCATCGAACACCACAGAGCCTTCGGTCGGGTTGCGGAAGCGGATCACGTGCGGCGCATCGGCCGGGTGATCGTGGGCGTGGTCGCGGCACTTGCCGTCGTAACGGGGCTTCTCGCCGTTGGCCATCTGGCCTTCGCGCAGTGCTTCCAGACGCTCTTTGGAGCAGTAGCACTTGTAGGCGCGGCCATCGGCCAGCATCTCGTCGATCAGACCGTTGTAGCGATCGAAGCGCTTGGTCTGGTAGTAGGGGCCCTCATCCCAGTTCAGCTCCAGCCATTCCATGCCCTCAATGATGGCGTCGATCGCCTCCTGAGTGGAACGTTCCAGGTCGGTATCCTCAATACGCAGCACGAACTCACCGCCCTGGTTCTTTGCAAACAACCAGGAATAGAGTGCGGTACGGGCACCGCCGACATGCAAAAAGCCGGTCGGGCTGGGAGCAAAACGGGTTTTGACTTTCATCTTTAAGCCTTGTGTAGAGGGCCTTGGGCCAATTCGTTAAAAAAACCGTCGCATTTTAGCACCGACAATCACGGATGGGAAAACCATGACGCCATTGCGGGCTAAAGTAGGGGATTAAATCTGTCGCCATTTGCATCTGTAGCCCGATATTTGAAGAGGATCGCAAAACCGAAGCCCCGTTTCCGATTTGCTATGCACAATGCTGGAGAGCTGCCTCCTCCGGTCGATACCCAAATAACGCTCACCACACTTCTCACGAACAAGGAAGAGACGATGCAGTTCCGTTCTATCCAGAATCGCATTCTAGTGATGGCCGGGATCGCCATGACCGCAGCCCTGGTCATCCTGATCCTGCTCAACCAATACTCCGGCAAACAAACCCAACAACTCACCATCAGCTCCAGCCGTGAAGCGCTGCAGCAGGAGGCATGGCAGAAGGTCAGCGCCAATGCCCGCGCCGAGGCGGCCACCATCACCCAGCTGCTGCAAAAAGGGCTCTCCTACACCCAGCAGATGGCCAGCGCCCTCGCCCTGCAACAGCAAGGCAAACTGCCGCTGGATCGCCAACAGGCCACCGACCTGCTCAAGGCGCAGCTCGCCCTTGAACCCCAACTCTATGGCGCCTTCGCCGGCTTCGAACCCAACGGTTTCGACGGTCAGGATGCCAGCTTTGCCGGTCAGACCGAGCTCGGTAGCGACAGCAAGGGGCGCTTTGTCCCCTACTTCTATCGCGACAAGGATCAAATCGGTACCGATCTGCTGCTCTCCATCGAAAAAACCGACCCGGACGAATTCGGCAATCCCGCCAACGACTACTACGCCTGCCCGAAGCGGGAAGGACGCTCTTGTCTGATCGATCCTTTCAAAGTGGATATCAACGGTCAGCAGGTGCTGGTGAGCACCATCACCACCCCCATCATGGTGGATGGTCAGTTCAAGGGGATCGCCGCGCTGGATCTGGCGGTGGACTCCATCAGTCGTCAGGCCAAGAGCCTCAACAGCAATATCTATGACGGCAAGGGCGAAACCCTGATCGTCAGCGCCGCCGGTGTCATCACCGGCACCAGCGGTGATGCCAGCCTGCTCGGTAGCAGCGCAAGTAAGGTGCTGGGCGACCAGTGGCAGCAGTACCTGAAACCGGAAATTCAGCGTCAGGAGCTGGACGAGTCATTCCGTATTTCCGTCCCCATCATGGTGTCGGGAATGAGCCGCAACTGGGCCATCATCGTCACCCTGCCCTACAAGGTGGTACTGGCGGGCGCCGATCAACTGGAAAGCCAGCTGAGCAACATGAACCAGGCAGCCATGACCCAGCAATTGGTGGGCGCCGTTATCGTACTGGTGCTGGCGCTGGCCACCATGCTGGTGATTGCCCGCAGCATCACTGGCCCCATCCGTCAGATGGTCAGCTTGGTGGATGACATCGCCGATGGTGAAGGGGATCTCACCAAACGCCTCACGACCCGCTCGGTGGATGAGCTGGGGGATCTCGCCAAGGGGATAAACCGCTTTATCGACAAGCTACAAGGGCTGCTCGGGGATGTGCTCAAGACTGCCAGCGAGGTGAACCGCTACGCCGGTGATACCGATCGCATCGCCGGCCAGACCGACAACAACCTGCAGCACCATCAGGCGGAGATGGAGCAGATGCTGACCGCGGTGCAGGAGATGTCCTACGTCAGTCAGGAGGTCGCCACCCACGCCAACAATACCGCCGACTCGGCCAAACAGGCGCAAAGCGCGGCCGATCAGGGCAAGGAGCGCTTCCAGCAGGTGATCCAGTCGATGCACAAGGTCGCGGCAGAAGCCGGGAAAGGGGCCGAAGTGGTGGAAGGGCTGGCCCACGATAGCGCCCAGATCACCAGCATCCTCACCGTCATTCAGGGGATTGCCGATCAGACCAACCTGCTGGCCCTCAACGCCGCCATCGAGGCTGCCCGGGCTGGCGAACAGGGCCGCGGCTTTGCGGTAGTCGCCGACGAGGTGCGCAAACTGGCGGGCAATACCCAGCAGGCGGTGCAGAACACCCAGGAGCTGATCGAGAAGATCCGCCTCAGCTCCACCAATGCAGTCAACGCCATCACCCAAAGCCAGCAGCTGACCCATCAAGCGGTGGGCGAGGCGGATCTGGCGGAAGAGGCGCTCGGCAGCATCTACCAGGCCATCTCCACCATCAACGACATGACCTATCAGATCGCCTCCGCCGCCGAAGAGCAGAGCTCGGTCTCAGAAACCGTCTCCGGCAACCTGTCAAAAACCAACGCACTGGCCAACGACATTGCTCAGGATGCGACCGAAACGGCCAAAGCCAGTCAGGCTTTGCGTCATGCGGCCGACAAATTGCAGCAATTATTGGGTCAATTTCGTCTCAGCTGATAATTTTCCGCATCAGGACTCTCCCCCTCGGGGGCGAGTCCGTTTACCATAGGCGACGAATTTGCCTGATGGCAGGCAATGTAGTGAGAGGTAAATGCCGTGCCCACCCCGGACCGTCGCCCACGAGGCCATAACAGACGAGCCCAGCAGCGTCGCCAAGACGAATCACAAGGATCCCTGCTCCATCGCATCAATGCCGCGACCCTGTCCCTGCGCCAACGTTTTGGCCAAGGGATGAGCAACCTCGGCCAACGCCGCCAGGATGCCAAAGCAGGCAAATTCAAGCTGTCCAGCCCGCTGCCCCGCAAAAACACCATAGGTCTGCTGATCCTGATCCCGCTCTGGTTGCTGGTACTGGCCTGGGAGCCGGCACCCTCCGCTCCCAAAGCAGCCCCTTCCGGCTCGCTGGAAGTGCCGCTGGCCGTACCTGCTCAAGCTCTAACTGTCGGTAATGGCGCGGCAGGCAGTGCCCCCGCGGCAGCTAAACCAGTCGAAGAGAAGGTCAACGGTACCTGGCTGCAACACGATGTGCAGGCGGGTGAGACCCTCTACTCCATCTGGCGTAAATTCGAGTTGCCGGGTGCCGAGCTGAGCCGCCTGATCGCCATCGAGGGGCCGGATCGCCCCCTGACCCGCCTGCAATCGGGCCGCTCTATCTTCATCCTGGTGGACGACACCCGCCGCATCCAGCGGGTGGAGATCCGCTCCTACGGTCAGGCGGTCTACCGCTACGACCGGCAGGGCGAAGGGTTCGCCCTCAAGGAATAACAAAAACGGGAGGCGCTGGCCTCCCGTTTTTTTCAGTCAAATATCTTCAAATAAGCTACTGACTTCACAATATTTTTAGCTTGTTCAAAAAACGAAAGGGGTCAAATTGACAAGGATCGGCGCTAACGTACAATCGTTTGTGCTTTAGACAGGGATTGTTCTACGTGCTACTGGGACAAAGAGACGTGGTCAGTCATGAGCCAACCCCTGCTTGCAAGGCAAATGCAGCCCAGCACGGGCTTAGTTTCATTTTGTTATTGATAGGATTTAGCACATGTCTGACATTCGCACCGGCCAGGTAAAATGGTTCAACGAAACCAAGGGTTTTGGCTTTATTGAACAATCCCAGGGTCCGGACGTATTCGTTCACTTCTCCTCCATCCAGAGCACCGGTTTCAAAACCTTGGCTGAAGGTCAAAAAGTCCAGTTCACTGTGACCCAGGGCAAAAAAGGCCCTCAGGCTGAAAACGTTACTCTGGTCTAAGCCCGCGCCAGTGAATCATGCAGGAGGAGCCAAGGCCCCTCCTCTTTTTTGCCCGCAATTCTCGCCTCCCACCACCTGTTACAACCGCTTGCCTCGTACAATCCGCACCATGAGCCCACGTCCCCTTACTGTTGGCAGGAGGTGGCAGAGACGCGCCTAGTAAACGCCAGATACAACAAAACATCGCAGCGCGATGTGAAGGGCAATTCAAAGGAATTATGAAAACTTCGAAGAGAGATTGGAGCGGGAAACGAGACTCGAACTCGCGACCCCGACCTTGGCAAGGTCGTGCTCTACCAACTGAGCTATTCCC
>NZ_JAAKTL010000026.1:0-58343 GCF_049174415.1 Aeromonas sp. 601039 | reverse complement strand
GTTCACCGTGAAGGCGGACGTGACCGACCAGGCGGGCAACCCGGCGAGCGACAAGGAAGAGGCGATCCTGGACAGCGTAGCTTCCTCAGCACCGACCGTGACCATCGTTGATGACACCAATAATGACCAAATGCTGACCAAGGGCGAGATTGGCAATGATCAGATCCAGGTTCGGGCAGAGGTCAATCATGCTGACTTGGCTGCGGGCGGCAAGGTGACGCTGACTATCAACAATGGCGGGGTGAACAGCACTGTCCAATTGACGCTCAAGGCCGATGGCACCCTGCTGTCAAGCAATGGCAAGAGCTACGGCTATCAGAACGGCACCATCAGCTGGACGGAAACGACCCCGGCCAACGGCAAGCCGCTGACGGTGACGGCGACCCAGACCGACAAGGCGGGCAACGTCTCACTGCCGGGCAGCGACAACGCGCAGATCCTGAATGAAGCGCCGGAGACGGCGAACAAGCAGGCAAACGGCCAGGAAGATGCAGCCAGCATCGCCATTCCGACCCTCAGTGGCAGCGACATTGATGGCAACGTGGTGAGTTTCACTATCAAGAGCCTGCCTGCCAACGGCATCCTCTATCTGAACGGGGTTGCGGTGACCGTGGATCAGAGCATTGCGGTGGCGGACGCCGGCAACCTCACCTTCACTCCGAATGCGAACTGGAACGGCAACACCAGCTTCAACTATGCGGCGGTAGACAACGACGGCGCCGTGGATGCGAGTCCCGCAACCGTGACCATCAAGGTGGATGCGGTCAACGATCTGCCGACGCTGACCATCTCCAACGGGGTTATCGTCTCTGAAGAGGGGTTGGCAAACGGCATTGCCGACACGGTCGGCAATCCGGATACCACCAATGCCATCAAGGCGTCCGGTACCCTCTCGGTGGGCGACATCGACAGCAGCACACTCAACATTTCCCTGAATGGACCGGCCGGGCTGACGTCCGGTGGGTCAAAGGTCCAGTGGAGCTGGGATGCGGGCAGCAAGACGCTGGTTGGCTACACAGGGGTGATTGGCGGCGCCGATTACAAGGCTGTGGTCGAGGTCAAGCTGACGGCACCCAATGCCAGTGGAAAGGGTGAGTGGACCTATGACGTAACCCTCAAAGGTCCCCTCGACCACGGGGATACGACCTCGGAAGACAAGTTGTTGTTCCAGCTGGATGTGGAGGTCTCCGATGGCAGCGGCGTCACCAAGGAAAAGCTGGATGTCAGCGTTGAGGACGACTCCCCCATTGCCGACAACAGCGATGCCGTTTCCGTGGTGAAGACCGATATTCCGAACGTGCTGACCGGGCTCTTTGACCTGACCAGGTACAGTGGCAACCAGAGCACTCTGAACATGGCGGGCTTTACTATCAGCGCCCTGGGCTTCAAGTCGGCAACAGACTCCTCACTGGTAACGGCGGTGGTCAACGGTTCCAGCTCGGGGCTGGGGGTGGCCAGCGGAGCTGCGCCTTACCACAACCTCGCCAACGAGATTGACTTCCGTCACTTTGCCGACGGATCGTCCGCCTCCGAGCAGCTGATCGTCAGGCTGGATGCAGGCAAGGTTGCCTACGGCGCCAACATCAAGTTCAGCAAGATGTTTGGCGGCGAGCTGGAGAGCGGGGTCGTGGAGTTCTATCGCGGTGGTGTACTGATCAGTACCCTGGTATTCAACTCCAACGCATCGGGTGGGGAGTTCAACCAGAACTTCCAGGTGCAGCAGGGTGGCTTTGATACCATGGTGATCAAGGCGACCAACAACGGCAGCACCAATACCTCCGACAACAGCGACTTCACCGTACAGAGCATCGAGTTCCTCGGTTCCAACACGGCGCAGGCAATCGCCTATGGTTCTGGCACCGTGACCCCGCAGTGGGGGGCGGATGGCAAGGGCTCCATCGGGCTGGTAATGGACCCGGCAACCTTCGAAAATGGTCTGCGAACGGCTTCCGGTTCTGCCATCGCCATCACCGCCAGCGGCGCTAATACCCTGGTCGGGAAGGATGCGGACGGCAACCTCATCTTCAAGCTGGAGTTTACGCCGGCCACAGGCAAGTGGGAGTTCTTCCAGTATCAGCGCATGTCCAAACCTCTGGGTGATGGCGACATCGACTTCCAGGTCCGGGTGGTGGATGGTGACGGCGACGCCAGCATTGGCTCCTTTGCAACCAAGCCTCTCTTCACGCCGCTGGTTCAGGGAGTCTCCAGTGAGAGCGTAACCGAAGGGGGCAATCTGCTGCACAAAGTCACCCTGTCAGATGCGACCCAGGAAGCGACTGAATACGATTTCGCCATTCGTGGTTCGGGCAACAACCCCGCCTCCAACCAGGATTGGGGCAATGCCCAGTTCAGCAATGGTGTGACCTATAACAGCACTACCGGCAAGATCACGGTACCAGCCGGCGTGTCGGACTTTACTGTGACCATCCCGACGGTGAACGATCGCTTGGTCGAAACGAACGAGACCCTCTCGGTGACCATCGGTGGGCAGAGCGGGACCGGCACCATAGTGGACAACGATCGGGCGCCGGTGACCACGGGTGGCTACAGTGCCGGCAAGGAGGACGCGCCACTGGTGCTGAAGTGGGCCCAGTTTGGTGCCAGCGATGATCAGGCCGCTTCTGACCTGAGCGTGCAGATCAACACCCTGCCGCTGAGCGGCAAGCTGGAATACCTGAACGCTGCTGGTCAGTGGATTGCAGTGAAGGTGGGGGATCTTGTCTCCTACGCCGATATCGACAGCGGCCATCTGCGCTTTGTGCCTAGTCTCAATGAATCCAGCAGCAATGCCCTCAATGGTGGCGGTACGACGACGGGCAACCAGCAAGGGGACTACGCCACTCTGGGTTACCAGATCAGCGATGGTGCCAACCTGAGTAACTCAGGCAAGCTGGTGATCGATATCACGGCGGTCGCGGACAAGCCGGTGGTCGACATCAGCCTGACCGGCAACGGCGTCCCGCTTTATACCCAGTACCCGTCGTCCGGCATCTCCACCGGGGCGTTCCAGAGCAGCAACTTCAACAAGGGCAACTTTGGCATCACCAATAGTCTGACCGACAGCACCACCAGTCAGGATCAAGTGGTGGGCGGCAACGGCAATGACTATATCGTCAGCGTGAAGGGCGGCGGCGATTACTTCGTCGGCGGTGCTGGCAATGACGTGCTGGTCGGTGGCAACTCCACCTCAGGTGACACCCTCGACGGCGGTACCGGCAACGATATCCTGGTGGCCGGATTGGGTGGCGACACCCTGTTTGGCGGCGCCGGTACCGACCTGGCCGTACTGATGGGCTCGCGTGCCAACTATGTCATCGAGCGCAGAAGTGACGGCGGTTTCAACTTCCTGGTGAAGGAGAACGGCGTCACCATCAGCAAGTCGCTCTACGACATCGAGTTGGTGCAGTTTGATGACGGCATTTACCAGTTCAACCAGACCGACGGCACCCTGACGGCGGTACAGCCGAGTGTGGTGGATTACCCGCTCGAGATCACTGCTTCCCTGACCGACCGTGATGGTAGCGAGCAGTTCGACAGCCTGGTGCTGACCGGCATGCCGACGGGGTCGACCCTCTATCAGGGCTCCACCGTGCTAGGTACCGTGGGGGCCGATGGCACGCTGACGCTGACCGGTCTGTGGAACCAGAGCGCGTTGGACGTCAAACTGACCGGTCTGACCCTGCGGGTGCCGGGCAGCAGTGCCGGCCAGTTCGACCTCAAGGTAGAAGCCATTGCCAAGGAAGTGGCGACCGATCAGACCAGCAGTGCATCGGATCAGGATTCGATCCGCATGAGCTACTTCCTTTCCACCGAAGGGGAGCCGGGCGATCAGAACCGCACCTATGGCAACGAGCACAATATCGTGGTCGGGGATCTGGATGGCAGCGTGGTACTGCCGGGCCAGAACTACAACATCGCCTTTATGGTCGACAGCTCGGGCAGTATCGGCACCAGCGCCATGAACACCATCAAGAGCCAGTTGGCACAGATCTTCGCCAGCCTCAAAGCGAGCGCAGGTAGCGAAGGGGCTGGTACAGTCAACATCATGCTGGTTGACTTTGATGCTCTGTCGAATGCCAGTATTAGTGTGAACCTGAAAGACAGCAATGCCTTGAATCAGCTGCAGGCTGTAATCGATTCCATGAGTAGCGGAGGGGGGACCAACTATGAAGATGTGTTCAAGACGGTTGCTAACTGGTTCAGTAGTTCTACGGCTCAAAGTAACAGTAATGCCAAGAATCTGTCCTATTTCATTACCGATGGTCAGCCAACTTATTACCTCGGTAACGAAGGCTCCAACCCGAGGGTATTGAATTTCTCAGGTAGCAGCTATGACGTCTATCTCAACAGTCTGCTTGGTGGCACCTATATTCCGGGTCGGGTATATAGCTCCAATGGCTACACCATCATCGACAGCGCTGGCCGAGTGTATGCCGATGGTAGATACAGCAACCCGATCGGTTTTATGCGTCCGGATGGTAGGGGGGGATATACCTACTCAACACTGGATGGTGATGGCGGCACTACCTCCAGCTCAACTATCAATAACTCGGTAGCAGGTTTTGGGCTGCTTACTGGGATGGGGGTTACGGTAGAAGCGATCGGACTGGGGGCCAACATCTCCTACAACGATCTCAAGTCCTATGACTCTGACGGCGTCATCATGACCGGCGTCAACGCCAGCGATTTGGCCAACGCCATCTTGGGCACCTCGGTGAATAACCTGCCGGGCAGTGACCGGATCGACGGCGGTGCTGGCGACGACATCCTGTTCGGGGATGCCATCCACTTCGCCGGTATCAACGGTGAAGGCTACGCGGCCATCAAGCAGTATGTGGCCGGCAAGCTGGGCGCAGGCTCGGTGACCGATGCCCAGGTCCATGACTACATCACGGACCATGCCAGCGAGTTCGATCAGTCCTCCAGCAATGACAAGGCGGACGTGCTGATTGGCGGGGATGGCAACGACATCCTGTTCGGTCAGGGTGGCGATGACTTCCTGTTCGGTGGTGCCGGCAACGACATCCTGTTCGGTGGTGCCGGCAACGACACCCTGTATGGCGAGAGCGGCAACGATACCCTGTACGGTGGCAGCGGCAACGATACCCTGTTTGGTGGTATTGGCGACGATAACCTGATCGGTGGTCTGGGCAATGACATCCTGGTTGGCGGGCTTGGCAATGACATTCTCAAGGGGGATAGCGGTGCCGATACCTTCACCTGGCTGCAGGGCGATACCGCCGCAGGCAGCGTTGCCAAGGATTACGTGGTCGACTTCTCCAAGGCGGAAGGTGACAAGCTGGATCTGAGCGACCTGTTGGATCACGACGGTTCTCGTAACCAGAACGATCTGAAGAGCCTGCTGTCGGTGTTCCAGGACAATGAAGGGGTACATCTACAGGTCAAGGAGAGCAGTACTGCGTCGGTGACTCAGGAAATAGTGCTGATGAACCATACTTTCGATAGTCTGACGGGGGGGGCAGGTACTACTGCCAACCAAGTGATCGATTACATGTTGACCAACAACATGCTCGATATCGACAAGTAAGCCCAACTCGGGACAGTAAAAAAGCGGCAGAGCAATCTGCCGCTTTTTTTATCTTGGCAGGGAGGCGAAATTAGTTGCCGAGTGTGGCAAACAGGCTCTGCTCAAGGGTGCCGCGGGAGACGCAGACCGGCTTGATGGACGGGGCTGATACGCGCTCGCCTGAGGATTCCACAAAGAACAGCTCGGTGTTGCCTTTGACGTTGACGGTGGCCACGCTGCTGTTGCCGCTCTGGGTGATGATCAGGTTGATCTGCAGGTCAGGGTTGCCCAGTGCTACTTTGGAACCCATGGTGCCGCAGTCCAGCCACTCAAGTCCGTCGGCCGACTGGTTGACATTGGCGGTCATCAGGCCGGCACCGCGCTGACTGTTTTCGATGGTGAGGCCGTGGTCGGTGAACCACTTTTCGGCGCGAGCCCACACCAGATCCACCGGGATCGCCATCTCCTGGGTATTGTTGGTCGCCTTGGCGACCGGCGGGTTGTAGCGATACTCCTCACCACCGTTATTGTCGCCAGCACAACCTGCCAGCAGCAGCGCCAATGCGCACCCCATCATCTTTTTCATCTTGCTTCTCTCGTCCATTTATCAGGCCATTGGCCAACCGGTGCCTATTATCACCTGAGCGACAACCTCTGTCAGCATGCGTGCTGCATCGGTGTAAACGGAGGGGTTACCGGGGGTGCTTTACAAAATTGGTTTGCTATCATAGATTTGCTCGAAATTCCTCCATAAGCGCCCCTGTGACCAACATGCTTACCCCGGATCTGCTTCAGCAGATCATCGACCAGTTGCCAATGAGTATCTTCTGTCGTGATAGGCATGGTCGCTACCTGTTTGCCAATCGTGAATTTGCCATTGAGGCCAAGCTGGGTTCACCCGCCGAGGTGGTCGGCAAGAGTGATGCAGAGATGCCATGGGGCGATGTATTTCGTACCGAGGACGCACAGTTGCTGACGGGGGGCGTTCCCTTGCTTCATCAACAGTTGCACTGTAATCGGGGCGGTGAGACCTGCTGGATGGAGGTGCACAAGATCCCGCTTTACACGGCTCAGGGTGAGCCATATGCCGTATTCGGAATGGTCAACGAGATTGCCCAGCGCAAGCACTTGGAACAGACGGTCAAAAAACAGCAGGTGTTGCAGCGTTTTCTGCTCGATGCCATCCCTGACCTGATCCGTTTCGATGATCACAACGGTGTGTTGCTGGAGTGCAACCAGGCGTTTCTCGACTTTATTGGTCAGGGGGCGGATGAGGTGCTGGGTCAGCAGCTGCCGTTCCGGCTGGCGGCACCCCAAGGGATGGGCCACGGCGAATGTTGTCTGCTGGATGCCAGAGGGCAGGGACGGCATATGGAGATCACCCGGGTCGATGTCCCCGATGGGGATGGTCACTCCCTCGGGATCCTGACGCTGGGGCGCGATATCACTGGCTTGCGCACCACTCAGGCACAGTTGCAGCAGGAGCAGCACTACGACAGCCTCACCGGGCTGCTCAAACTCTCCCGTTTCTTGCAGACCAGCCGCCATTTGGGGGGCCGCAGCGCCACACTGGTGCTGGTCGATCTGCACCACTTTCGTGAGGTTAACGATCGCTTCGGGATCCGGATTGCTGATCGCCTGCTGAGCCAGGTGGCCAAGCGACTACAGCAATTGGTTCCGCCGCGAACCTTGCTCTGCCGGGTGGCTGCCGATGACTTCTGTCTGTTACTCCCCGATTTCAACGAGCCGTTGCAGGAGTGGAACCAGCATCTGCAGCAGCAGTTGATGGAGTACTATCAGGTGGAAGAGCATCGTATCCAGATCCCGGTGTTTCTGGGGCTGGCTCAGGGTCGGGCAAGCGATGCCGAGCGGTTGCTCAGCCATGCTGAAGCGGCGCTGGCGCAGGGCAAGCGGCAGCAGCAGTACTGCACTCTGTTTGATCCGGCGCTGCACGCCCGGCTCAAGCGGCGTCAACTGATCGCCGCCCAGTTACCGCTCGCCATCAAGTCATCCCAGCTGGTTGCCGTCTACCAACCCATTATCAGCAGCACAACCCATCAGCTTTGTGGTGCAGAATTGCTTTGCCGCTGGCCGCATCCTGAACTTGGCATGATCTCGCCGGAAGAATTTATTCCACTGGCCGAAGAGATGGGGATCATCGGCCAACTTGGTCAACTGATGCTGGAGTTGGGGTGTGCTCAGTTGGCCCAGTGGCAAACCGATCAGCCGGATATGGTACTCTCCATCAACCTTTCGCCGTTGCAGTTTCGTGATCCGGCGCTCTGCAAGCAGGTGCAGGGCTGCATTGCCCGTCATGGTCTGAATGCAGGCCAGCTGGAGCTGGAGATCACTGAAGGAGTCTTGATGGAGAATGCCGATGAGATCGAGACCAACCTGGATAACCTGATCGCCGCCGGTTTTCAACTGGCCATCGATGATTTCGGTACCGGGTATTGCTCGCTGGCCTATCTGCCAAGGCTCAAGGTCGCCACGCTCAAGCTGGATCGCAGCTTCACCCAGGGGTTGGTCAGCAACAGTGCCACCACCGCCATCGTGAGATCGGTCATCGGACTTGGCCATGAGCTGGGGATCTGCATTACTGCAGAAGGGGTGGAAACCGTCGAGCAACAGTTGTGGCTGACCCAGGCGGGGTGTGATCGGCTACAGGGTTATCTGTTCAGCCCCCCGTTGCCGCCCGAGCAGTTTGCCGCCAGTTATTTGTGACAGTCTGCAATAACAGAGAGGCCACCCGCAGGTGGCCTCTCTGTTTGTGGCAGGGATCAATCCTGAAAGTAGGTGCCCCAGCCATCGTAGTCCACCCCGTATTTTTCCAGGATGGGCAGCATCTTTTCGATATCGGCAACGATGGCTTCGACATCCAGCTTGCACTCGATGGTGGCATCGAAGCAGAAGATGGTGGCGCCGTCATCCAGTTCCATCTCTTCGGCATCGGTCACTTCAAAACCGGCCTTGAACAGGTCAACCGCTGCTTTTTCCAGACGGTCGAAATCCTGGCAGGCGAAGTGGTGCTCGATGTCGTAATCCGTATCGGGATTGCTGCCATCGGCCAGCAGTTCGTTGACGATCTCGGTGGTCTCTTCACGCCACTCTTGCATATTCAGACTCATGTTGCCTCCAGGCGGTATCATTGCGGCAAAGCATACTCGCAGAGTGGATTCGGCTCAATGTGGCAAAGCTATAGAGGCCGTGATTTCCCGCGGTTTGGTGATCATTCATATATGAGACGGGTCACGGTTAGGCAGATTTCTGCTCCGAAACGGCTAATAACCGTTCATTGCGTTCAGTTGTTGAGCGAACGTGCTTTTTATCGTGCCATCATGGTTGACACTCTGCGCTGGAAAGGGTTTAATGCGCGCCGTTGCCCAGATAGCTCAGTCGGTAGAGCAGGGGATTGAAAATCCCCGTGTCGGCGGTTCGATTCCGTCTCTGGGCACCACAATTCCTCCTTAGTTCAGTCGGTAGAACGGCGGACTGTTAATCCGTATGTCACTGGTTCAAGTCCAGTAGGAGGAGCCAAATTCGAAAAGCCCGCTCAATTGAGCGGGCTTTTTCATTTCTAGTTGCTGTTGCATGCTGCCAAAAAGAGCGTCGCGCTACAGGTGGCACTGAACAGCAGCATTCCGGTCTGCAGCATGCTGCCAGGGCATGGCTTCTTCTCTCTTTTTCTGGCCCTGATCCACTTCGGTTTCATCACATTCCCTTATCTATTTTGTCGGCCTGAATGGCTGCACTCCTGTGCAGGCGAGCCATCTTTGTTGAATGGCGCCATGGCGTCAATCTCCCCCGCAAAACAATTAATTCAGCACCGTTGAAGAGCTGCTTGTCTGGTGATGTTTCGACCTTTAAGCCATTGTTAACATTTTGGAAAACCGGAGTGACCCTGTGGCTGGGCGAGGATATGATGGGGTCAATGATGTTCCCATCCTGACGGAGAGATCCCAGATGAACAGCCCCTTGAGCTATGTACTGGACGGCATTCATTGCGAGCCGCACTTTTTTACCGTTCCCCTCGATCATGATGAGCCGGATGGTGACAGCATTACCCTGTTTGCCCGCACCCTCTGCTGCAAAGACAAACTCGATGACAAGCTCCCTTGGCTGCTGTTTCTGCAAGGGGGGCCGGGATTCGGGGCGCCGCGCCCGACGGCTAACAGTGGTTGGCTCAAGCGGGCGTTGCAGGAGTTCAGAGTGCTGCTGCTGGATCAGCGTGGCACCGGGATGTCGAGCCCCATCCATGGGCATATTCTGGCCAAAATGACACCGACCGAGCAGGCGGAGTATCTCAGCCATTTTCGCGCCGACAGCATAGTGCAAGATGCTGAGTTCATCCGGCAGGAGCTCAGCCCCAAGCATCGCTGGAGCCTGCTGGGGCAAAGTTTTGGCGGTTTTTGCTGCCTGACCTATCTCTCGCTCTTCCCCGATAGCCTGCGGGAGGTCTATATCACCGGCGGTATCGCGCCGATCAGCCGCAGTGCCGAGGAGGTTTACCGTGCCACCTACCAGAGGGTGGCTGACAAGAACCGTGCCTTCTTCGCCCGCTTCCCCCACGCTCAGGGGATTTCCAACCGGCTGGCCAACCATCTGCACCATCACGATGTGCGGCTGCCCAACGGCCAGCGCCTGACGGTGGAGCAGTTCCAGCAGCAAGGGCTGGATCTCGGCGCTACGGGTGCTTTCGAGGAGCTTTATTACCTGCTGGAGGAGGCCTTTATCGGTGACAAGCTGAGCCCGGCCTTTCTCTATCAGGTGCAGAGCATGCAGCCATTCAATACCAACCCGCTGTTTGCCATCCTGCACGAGGCTATCTACGCCGAAGGGGAGGCGACTCGCTGGGCGGCGGATCGGGTCAGAGGGGAGTTTCCTGCGGTGAACTGGGCGCCTGGCAAGGATTTCGCCTTCACCGGCGAGATGGTTTACCCCTGGATGTTCGAGCAGTTCCGCGAGTTGCTGCCCCTGAAAGAGGCGGCCCATCTGCTGGCCAACAAGGCGGACTGGGGGGCGCTCTATGACCCGGCACAACTTGCCCGCAACAAGGTGCCGGTAGCCTGCGCCGTCTATGCCGAGGATATGTATGTGGAGTTTGACTACAGTCGCGAAACTCTGCGTGGCCTTGGCAACTGTCGCGCCTGGATCACCAATGAGTATGAGCACAACGGTTTGCGTGCCGATGGTGAAGCGATTCTTGATCGTCTGATCGCGTTGAATCGCGACCGTTAATTGCCGTTATCGTCAACCATCGCGGGAGCCCGGATTCTCGCGATGGTTGTTATGAAAGCGTGACACTCTGAACCTTGACCCGTATCCGCCAGACGATGAGTGGATAGCCGGCTGATTAATTTCCCCCTCTTTCACTGTCTCTGTCGATCCCTCACCATATACTTGCCAAACGACTCTGTATTGAGCCGCGGTCAAACCGATTGACCAACCCGTGCTCGTTACCATTAGAAAGTCGCTCCGATGCACTGTATTCCGCGTATCTGATATGCCATCTCTGCATGCCCCGCTATCCGGGGGAGGGGATGGTCGTGCTTTTCAATCAAGATAAGGATGTATGATGAGAAAGTCTCTATTGGCCTGCTCCCTGTTGCTGTGCCCTGTCGTGTTTGCTGCCACCCCCCATTGGGAATATAGCGGTGAGGCTGGGCCTGCCCACTGGGCCAAGCTGACCCCGGAGTTTGGTCAGTGTGCGGGCAGCAATCAGTCGCCGGTTGACCTGAACGGATTGGTCGAGGCCAAACTGGCCCCGCTGGTACTCCACTATCTGGCGGGTGGCAACACAGTGGTCAACAACGGTCATACCGTGCAGGTCGGTTATGCTCCGGGTAGCACCTTGCAACTCGATGGCACCAGGTTTGAACTCAAGCAGTTCCACTTCCACGCCCCGAGTGAAAACCTCATCGAGGGCAAATCCTATCCGCTGGAAGGGCATCTGGTGCACGCCAGTGACAAGGGAGAGATCGCCGTGGTGGCGGTGATGTTCGAGGCTGGCAAGGTCAATCCGGTGCTGGCGGCTGCCTGGGGTGAACTACCTGCCAAGGTGGGCGAGATCCACCCCCTCAAGGCGCCGCTCTCTGCTGAGCAACTGCTGCCCGAGAATCGTGACTACTATCGCTTCAGCGGTTCCCTTACTACGCCTCCTTGCTCGGAAGGAGTGCGCTGGCTAGTGATGAAGCAGCCGGTCGAGGTCAGTCAGGCCCAGATCGACGCCTTCAAGGCGGTGATGCACCACCCCAACAACCGGCCGGTGCAGCCCCTCAATGGGCGCGTGGTACTGCAATAACATAGCGTTGCAATAGCGCTGCAGATAGCAAAAACAACAAGAGGGCCGCGATGCCCTCTTTTACATGGCGAGGTATCGGTGTGCAATTAAAGCGCGGCGGCGATGCGGGCGCCAAGTGCCGCGTTGTTCAGTACCAGCTGGATGTTGGCGGCGAGCGAGTTGCCGCCAGTCAGCTCGCAGACGCGTGCCAGCAGGAAGGGGGTAGAGGCCTTGCCCTTGATCCCCTGCTCATCGGCTTCACGCAGCGCTTGGGCAATGGCTGCGTCGATATCGGCTTTCGGCATGGCGTGTGCGATCGGGATGGGGTTGGCCACCACGGCGCCGCCCGCCAGTCCCAGCTCCCACTTGAGGCGCAGCGCCTCGGCGATGGCTGCCGGACTCTCCAGTCGATAATCAACCTTGAAGCCGCTCTCGCGGGTGTAGAAGGCGGGCAACTCTTCGGTCTGATAGCCGATCACCGGCACCCCCTGGGTCTCCAGATACTCCAGCGTCAGGCCGATATCGAGAATTGATTTGGCCCCTGCACAGACTACGGCCACCGGCGTTTGTGCCAACTCCTGCAGATCGGCGGAGATATCGAAGGTCTCCTGCGCCCCGCGATGTACCCCGCCAATGCCGCCGGTGGCAAAGACCCGGATCCCCGCCATGGCGGCGATGATCATGGTCGAGGCGACCGTGGTGGCCCCCATACCCTTGCGCGCCAGTACGAACGGAATGTCGCGGCGGCTGCACTTGGTCACGTCGTGGCCAGCCCGGCCCAGCGCTTCCAGCGCCCCCGAATCGAGACCCACTTTGAGGCGGCCGTCGAGGATGGCGATGGTCGCCGGAATGGCGCCGTTATCGCGCACCACCTGCTCCACCTGACGGGCCGTCTCCACGTTTTGCGGATAGGGCATGCCGTGGGAGATGATGGTGGATTCGAGGGCAACGACCGGTTTGCCGGCGGCCAGTGCGGCAGCCACTTCCGGTTGGATATCGAGGTAAGCGTTCAGCATGAGTACTCCTCCAGTATGCGGTCAACGGCGGTCTTGCTCAGACCGGAAAAAACGGTATCGGAACAATTGACGGTGAGGGCGGCGCAGCCCAGGGCAAAGCGGGTGGTCTGGGCAATGTCGAGCTGTTGCAGCCAGGCGTGGGCGAGGCCAGCCATAAAGGCATCCCCGCCGCCGGTGACGTTGAGTACCGGACTACCCAGTATCGGCAGGTGACCCTGCTGCTCGCCATCGCTGTAGAAGATCCCCTGTTCACCCAGACTGAGGAACAGTCGTTTGACCCCGGCGCGGTGGAACCAGGCGGCCACCATGGGCCAGGTTTCGGGCCCGGCGATGGTCATGCCGCACAGCTGCTCGGCTTCACTGCGATTGGGTTTGAGGGTATGGATCTTGCCGAGCCAGGGGCGGATCTTCTCCACCTTGGCCACCGAGACGGTATCGACAAAAATGGCGTGCTCCCCCTGTCGTTCGAACAGCCAGTCGAGGGTGTGGATGGCAAGATTGGTGTCGAGCACCCAAAGCCGGGCACCGCCGAGAAAGCCTGCGAGGGGGGTCAGGCGGGCAGGGGTGAGCTGCTCTATGATGGCCATGTCATTGATAGCGCAGCTCATTTCGCCGCTGCCATCATGCAGGCTGAGATAGCAGGAGGTGGCGTGACCATCGAGCACCAGAGTCTGGCGCACATCGACGCCGGCCCGCTGGCTCACTTCCAATAGATGGTGGCCATACTGGTCGTTGCCTACCGCTGTCAGCAGCCGGGTGTCGCTGCTGAGCCGCGCCAGATTCTCAGCGATATTGCGGCCGACACCGCCTGCCGAGGTGCGCACCTTGCCCGGGTTGGAGTCGCCGAGCAGCAGGTTGTCATGGCTGGTGCCGCAAATATCCATATTGGCACCGCCGATCACCACTACGTAGGGGCCTTCTCGCAGTACATAACCTCTGCCTTGCACATATCCCTGCCGGATCAGGCTGGAGATGTGGCTGGCCAGCGCGGAGCGGCTGATGCCGAGGCGATCGGCCAGCTCCTGCTGGGCAATCATGGGATCCTGACGCAGCAGGGCGAGGATCTCTTGTTCACGCTCAGTCATAGACAAACATCCATTTACAAACGTTTGTCTATTATTGCTGGGAAACGTTTGCTGGTCATCAGCTTGTACAAAATTTGTCGGCTTGCGCACAAAAAATCGACATTCAAAGCTGGGTTGGCAAGCGGTTTAGCCGGGGAGGGGACTTTTAACGGGTCGGTGGCCCTGCAACGGCTTATAATGGTCGCCGCAAGATGAGGAGAGATGATGGAAAAGAGTGCATTCTGCTGCGTGGGGCTGGTCAATCCCAAGTCCCCGGAAAATGTCGGCTCCGTGATGCGGGCTGCGGGCTGTTACGGGGTAGACGAGGTCTACTACACCGGCAACCGCTTCGAGTTGGCGCGCCGCTTTGCCACAGATACCAAGCAGATGGTGGAGAAGATCCCGCTGCTCGGGGTGGATGACCTGATGGCATTTATCCCGCAGGGATGCGTGCCCGTGGTGGTCGATTTGATCGACGGCGCTACACCGCTCCCCGACTATGTCCATCCGGAGCGCGCCTTCTATATCTTCGGACCGGAGGATGGCACTCTCGATCCCGCCCTCTATGGCGCGGTGAAAGATGTGGTCTATGTGCCGACTCGGGGCTGCATGAATCTGGCCGCCTCGGTCAATGTGATCCTCTACGACCGCTTGGCCAAGGGAATGAGGGGAGAGTAATTAGCGCAACGTTATCATTCAGTCTGCAGGACTGGCAGCCACTTTCTGTTCCAGTTCTTCGATAAAACCCTGATAGTAGTCATAGAGCTGATAGTGCTTATAGATCTCTGCCAGACCCCCGCTGCGGATCAACTCAACCATTCCCTTATCCCAGAGCTGTAACATCCGGTTGCCTTGCTGGGTATCGGCAAAAATGGGATAGGTCGGGATCCAGCGCAGGAAGACGCGATGCAGCTCGGGAGGGATAGCCTCATCCACATAGAGCACGCCGGCAGTGAGGTAATAGCGATATCGCTCTTTACCAAGCAGTTGCAGGGCCAGCTCATCGCTGTCAATTTCATGCCACTGCATGGTGACCGCAATGTACTTGTCGAATGCCCAGCCCCGCCGCCATATCACGGTTTGCCCTTCCAGACTTTTCTCCCCTTGCCACTGGGGTTGCCATTTCTTGAGCATGAACACGGTCAGGTCATCCGCTGATGCCGGATAGCGAGATTGCTGGACGCCGGAGACTTCATCGCGATATACCCCCATGGCGATATCTCCCCCTTTTTTTGCAATGACAGCGAGAGCGCGCTTATAGGGCACAATATGGGGGGTTACCTGATAGCCGTGAGGCTGGTAGATGGCTCGCACCAGATCCAGATAGAGGCCTTTGCCATCCTTTTGACAAAAACCGGGCCAATCATCGCAATAAACGTCAATAGACTCTGCCCGGCAATTCGCCGCAGTGAACAGACAACAGAGCAACAGACAGATGCGTAGCATGGTCAGAGCTGGCCTCGCTGGGGCAGAGGAAAAAACACTGATACCCTACTTTATACCATGGCATTGATGGCGACGGCGTACAGAAAAAATCCCTGATGTTCATTTTGCGACAGGGTCGAGAGTTATTTTCAATCTGATGGTTATGATGAACTCAAGATTCAATAGTACCCCAATCAGTAGAGGAGACTGCATTATGCCATCGATCAAAACTCTGCTTTGTCCTGTCGATTTTTCCCAAATGTCCCGGGCGGTACTCGACTATGCCGTATTCATGGCGCAGAGCCATGAGGCCCAGCTCAAGCTGATCCATGTCGTAGACCAACTGCACGGCTTTGACAGTTACAAAATTCTTCATATGACAGCCGTTGAGATCACTCACGAAATGGAGCGTCAGGCCAGAGCCCAACTCAAAGAGCTGATTGCCACCCTGCCTATTCCGGCAACGTTTGATATTCGCTTTGGCAGGGCAGCGGATGAAATCATTATCCAGGCCAAGGAAGACGAGGTTGAACTGATCGTTATGGGGAGTCACGGCCGCTCCGGCATCAGCCATCTGCTGGTAGGCAGCGTTGCCGAATCCGTGGTGCGTCATGCTCCGTGCCCGGTCCTGGTGGTGCGCCAATAACTCGTCCCGTTTAGTGTGAGAGCGTGACAAACAAGGCCAGCGATTGCTGGCCTTGTGTTTTATGGTGTTGTGCCCGTTAGCCGTGGGCGTAGATGACACTGCCCCCTTTTATGGTATCTATGATGGCCCTGGCTTGTTCCTTTGGCAGGGCGGGACAGCCCCAGCTGCGGCCCAGTTTGTCATATTTGCGCAGATGGTTTGGGCTGGCATAGGCGGCGCCATGCACCACGATGGCACGTTTGCGGGCATTGCAGTTTTTGCCGGGGCTGAGCCCATCCAGCCGCAGGGAGTAGCCATGCTTGCCCAAGTAGGTTTCTGCGGTACGATAGACGCCGAGGGAGCTTTGTCGGGAGTTGAGCTGGTTGGAAAAGCGCTCTGCGGCTAGTTCACCTGAGTTGCGGCCATGGCTTACCCAGGTGTGATAAAGCAGTTTGTGACGTTTCATGTCGATGACGAACAGCCTGCGCTGAGTCGAAGGCTTGCTGTAATCAATGATGGTCAGGATGGATTTTTGCTTGCTGCGTACGCTTTGATAGCTGACAAGGGCTTTTTGAAAGGTTTGTCTGTCGAGTTTGCCGGCCAGCCCAAGCTGCTGATAGAGGTTGCGCTCACTACTGGCGGCGCTATTCCCGCTCCAGCCGATGCTCACCAGCAACAGTAACACTGGCCACAGTGGCCCCCACCGTTTTCCGAGTAACTCTGTCATCCCTGCACCCCTCTTTGCGCATCCTTGCTTGTCCAACGGGCTGAAATTACAGCTATCCGCTCGATAGTTATATGCAAGGTGCTGAAAACGCGCAATAAAAAACCGGCCGCAGAGCGGCCGGAAGAAATTCAAACAGTAGACATTGGTTTCACAGGGTATAACCGACAGTCAACCTTTTAGAAGTTGTACTGCAGGGCGACAGCAACAACGTCGTCGGTGTTCTTGCCCAGAGAGTTGGTGGACTTGCCATCAACAGAGTCAAGCAGGTTCAGCTTGTAGTCAACGTAGGCGTTGAAGTTCTCGGTAAAGTTGTACCAGGCACCGATGGATACGTACTCGGTGTAGGTGTCGTCAATGCCGTGGGCAGTATCTTTGACGTCAGTGCGCAGGTAAGCCAGAGAAGGCTTGAACTTGCCGATGGTGTACTGGGCAACGGCTTCGTAACCATCCATCTTCTCGGCGTAGCCGTTGTTGACGAACAGGTGGTTCTCACCGTGGGAATAGGTTGCCGCCAGATAGAGGTCGCCTGCAGCATATTTGGCACCGAAGCCCATCAGCTTGGCATCTTTCTCGCCGCCAAAGGCTGCGTAGCGGGCCTGTTCGGCAGTTTTGCCAGCCTGGTTGTATGCAACGCCCAGGCTCAGACCCATATCGAAGTCATAGTTGGCAGAGAAGGCAAAGCCCTCTTTGGAACCAGTGCTGTTCCAGCTCTCACCGTTGTAGAGGTTACCGTTGAAGGACTCGGCAATGGCGCTGCGGCCAGCATTTTGCGGGGTATTGTTACCAGTGAACTGGGCACCCAGAGTCAGACCTTCGTAGTTGAAGATGTACTGAGCCAGACCGTTGGTACGGCCGGTACCGAATACTTCGGTATCTTTGCCCAGGCCATCACCACCCCATTCGGGCAGTACGTCGGTATAGTTGTTTACGGCCTTGGTGAACAGACCATCCTGACGGCCATAACTGAAGGCACCGAAGCGATCGTGCTGGATGCCGGCATAGGCGTAACGCAGTTCATCGTTGTCAGAACCGGAGGTCGGCAGGTTGTATTCGGCAAAGCCGAATGCCTTCATCTCGGGAGCGATCTTGGTCTCGCCAGCAACGTGCAGACGGAAGTAGCTCTGATCTCCTTCGGCGCTGTTGTTGTCAGTGCCGTAGTAGGCACCCTGGGCACGGCCACCGATATCCAGCTTGGTGTCGTTCTGGTTGTAAACGGTAGCAGCGTGGGCGCCACTGGCCAGCAGCAAGCTGGAGATGGCCATAGTCAGTGCAGACTTTTTCATATCCTTATTTCCTCTGATGTAAACACTTCCGAACCTGTGGTCGGTTCTATGGAAATCGGAAAGGGTCCGATAGCCACACGGTAGGCGCTTGAACCTTGACTGGGCCTGAATCTGTCGTCGTTTAATTTGGTGCTGAAGGGCGCTGTTGATACTGGATATGACGTTTTTTGACAGGTTAAAAAGAGATTAAATTCAATGAATTATTCTCTATTGGCTGTTTTGACATTAAAGCTGGCCTGACCAATAAGGTCGATGACTCAAGTTGTGAGGCGAATCACGAAGGGGGAGAAGAGTGGCGGGAGGAAAATGGGACAGGAGCACTTGCCGTGCTCCTGTCAGGCGGTCAGCTTGCTTTTTGCCACAGTGTCATCAGCAAATCCTGTTCCAGCTGTGCCGGACCTTGCTGGATAAAGGCATGGCGCTGTTCGCCGTTGGCGCGCCAGCCGAGACGGCTTGTCTCCAGAATAAAGGCGCGCATGGTCTGATCCATAGAGATAGGGAACTGGCAGCGCTCCTGGCTTACCAGTCGGAGACCGGCAAGCGAGGGCCAGCTTAAAGGGTGTTCCATACTCACCGGATTGAGGCTGACCCGCAGTTGCCACTGATGACGGGGGCCCGGCTGCAGATAGAGCAGATAGCCACCGGGGGCCAGCCAGCTGACCAGCTGCTCGGTCTTGACCTTGAGATCGTTGACCAGCAGCACCTGAGCAGAGCCCGGTTGCAGCGGTGCACGGGCGGGATCGGCAATGACAAACTGGCCGTCCGGCTGCGCTTTTTTGGCGGCAAAGATGGTGTTCTTGGCGATATCAACCCCAGCAAACTGCCAGCCGGGCAGGCGCTCTGCCAGCGCGCGGCAGTAGTAGCCTTCACCACATCCCAGATGAACCAGCTCTTGCGGGGCCAGCGGAGCGAGTAGAGCGGCCATGGCCTCAACCAGCGGCAGTTGGTGGCCGGCTTCTAGGAAATGGTGTTTGGCGCGCATCAGGGCGCGGCTGTCGCTGTCTTTGGGGTTTTTCTTGCCGGGGATGAGATCCAGATAACCTTCCGGTGCCGGATCGAAGTGATGCTTGTTGTCGCAATAGCGCCCCTGGGAGGCTTCATGAAGATGGAGCGGACTGCGGCAGCGGGGACATTGAAGATGCATAGTAACTCTCTGGGCGAATGCCGGAACAGTGAAGGGCGTTCGGGATTATAGGGGAGAGGATCGAAAAAGGCTGCCGTAGCAGCCTTTTTTATCCCAAGGCCTCAGTTAGGCCTGTTGATGGGGCATCAGCGAGTACCAAATACCACAATGGTCTTGCCGTGAGCGGAGATGAGCTCCTGCTCTTCCAGCATCTTGAGGATGCGGCCCACGGTTTCACGGGAACAGCCGACGATCTGGCCGATCTCCTGACGGGTGATCTTGATCTGCATGCCATCCGGGTGGGTCATGGCATCTGGCTGCTTGGCCAGGTTGAGCAGGGTCTGGGCGATCCGGCCGGTCACATCCAGGAAGGCGAGATTACCCACTTTCTGGCTGGTGTGCTGCAGGCGCTTGGCCATCTGGCCAGAGAGACGCATCAGGATGTCCGGGTTGACCTGGATCAGCTGGCGGAACTTCTTGTAGGAGATCTCTGCCACTTCGCAAGAGCCTTTGGCGCGAACCCAGGCGGAGCGCTCGGGATTCTCGTTCTCCTCAAACATCCCCATCTCGCCCAGGAAGTCACCCTGGTTCAGATAGGAGAGGATCATCTCTTTGCCCTCATCGTCCTTGATCAAGACGGCCACAGTGCCCTTGACGATGTAGTAGAGGGTCTCCGCTTTTTCACCCGCATGGATCAGGGTGCTCTTCGCGGGATACTTATGAATGTGGCAGTGCGACAAGAACCATTCCAGGGTGGGATCGCTTTGCGGTTTGCCAATAACCATGAGAATTCCTCTGTAGTGTCTTTTTATGGACTTGTGCGTCCGGGCAAGCTGCCAATCTTGCCATTCCTTGTATTAGTCGCAGTAGGATAAGAGCCTTTGTCTGTGCTGACAAGGCTTTGCGCCCTTTTGCAAGAGCCCTTTGGGTAATGCCTGCTGCGCTGCTTCGGCCATTCTAGGGAAGATAGAGGTCGGAGATGTTGATTTTGATCTATTTCCATCCCAACTCCCCCTGTTCGGCAGAGATAAGCGACTGGGTTATGCTAGGGATCCATCATCACGATTAACAGGAGAGAGTGCGAGATGAAAGCCAAGGTCAGCTGGGTGGAAGGGATGAAGTTTGTGGGTGAGAGTGAATCCGGTCACAAGGTGATCCTGGATGGAGCCAACCCCGGTGAGGGGGCCAGCCCGATGGAGATGATCTTGCTGGCGGTCGGTGGCTGCAGCTCTATTGATGTGGTCTCCATCCTAGAAAAAGCGCGCCAGTCGGTGACCGCTTGTCATGTCGAGGTCAGTGGCGAACGGGTTGATAGCGTGCCCCGGGTTTTCGAGAAGATTAATCTGCACTTCGTGGTGACAGGCAAGGGATTGGCAGAGAAACAGGTGGCCAGAGCGGTCGATCTGTCGATGGAAAAATACTGTTCTGTTTCCCTGATGTTGGAAAAAGCGGTACAAATTACCCATAGTTATCAAATTGTTGAAGCTTGATAACTGACGATTGTTTCGTTGGTACCCTGGCATAAGGCCGTCACATGAGGCCTCTGCACAAGGCCATTACATAAGGCCATCACATAAGGAAAGTGCAATGAAAAAATTGATCGCTCTGCTTCCCCTGTTGGGTCTGGCGGCGTGCAGCAGCCCGCAACCTACCCAGTATCAATACAGCCAATACCAGTGTGGCGAAGAGATGCTGGCCATTACCTATGATGCCCAGGCTGACATGGTGCAGTTCCCCTATGCCGGGGTTTACCACAAACTGGCGCGTGTGGAGTCAGAGTCTGGCGCCAAATATTCTGACGGCCTGACCACCTTCTGGAATCAGGAGAAACAGGCGCTCCTCACCCAGAAAGGGGTTACGCTGCTGACCTGTACGCTCAAATAAGTGACCACAGATATCTGAAGGCGTGCAGCTTCGTGTCCCAGTCTGGCCAAGACCAGACTGGGACAAAACTGTGAGACAACTGTGAGACCACAAAAAACGGCTTGCCGGGAGGCAAGCCGTTTTTCTATCCATCCCTTTTCAATAAGCCAGCATTAACTGTTAATTGGTCGGGACGCTATGAAGCAGTTCGGCAGCGAGCTGCTGGCTGAGCGCCTGACGTTGGCTATCAGCAATGCTTACATCGCTGGTCAGCTGGATGATGCTGCTCCAGACTGCTTTCTGGGTTTTGCGATCGAGCAGCACTATGGCCAGCGAGCCTTTGCGCTGGTTGGCCGAGGCATAGACCCCGGGCGTCATGCCGAGGCGGGCGAAAATCTCGCCATCGCTCATATCCTTGCCGCCCGCGACGCCTATGGCGACCCACAGATCCGCCTCGTCGAGCGGCGCACTCTGCCACCCCTTGCCATTGAGCTCCCGGCTCACCGCCTGCTGCATCGGCTCCAGCCACCCTTCCGCCAGCTCACCGGCGAATTGATACTGCTCGGCCAGGGCGTAGCGCGGGGTTGCGCCATAGGTCCAGTTGCCAATCGGACGAACCAGCATGGTGCCGGACTCCAGCGTGGGGGCCGTCGGCCCGCTGCTGCAGCCGCCAAGCAGGGCGGCCAATACCACAGAGATAAACGCTAACCGCATTGTGAACTCCTTGGCTTAAGTGATCTTGCCGGTTTCAAGTAGTTGCTGGATGAGTGGCTTAAGGATCAACTCCATGGCAAACCCCATCTTGCCACCCGGCACGACGATGGTATTCATTCGTGACATGAATGAGCCGTCGATCATCGACAACAGATAGGGAAAATCGACCTGTTTTATGCCGCGAAACCGGATCACCAGCATACTCTCGTCCAGACTCGGGATCACCTTGGCACTGAAGGGATTGGAGGTGTCCACTGTCGGCACCCGTTGGAAGTTGATATGGGTGCGCGAGAACTGCGGGGTGATGAAGTTGATGTAATCATCCATGGAGCGGACTATGGAGTCGGTTACGGCCTCACGGGAGTGGCCGCGCTCCGAGGTATCGCGGATCAGCTTCTGGATCCACTCCAGGTTGACGATGGGCACCACGCCGATGAGAAAGTCCACGTGGCGGGCTACGTTGTGATCCTCAGTGACCACACCACCGTGCAGCCCTTCATAAAACAGCAGGTCAGTGTCGCTCGGCAGATGCTGCCAGGGGGTGAAGGTGCCGGGCATCTGGTTGAAGGGGACCGCCTCGTCAAAGCTGTGCAGATAGCGGCGATACTGGCCGGTGCCATCCTGGCCATAGCCCTGAAAAAAGCTCTCCAGCAAGCCGAAGTCATTGGCCTCGGGGCCAAAATAGCTGATGTGGCGTCCTTGTTCACGCGCCTTGCGGATTGCCACATCCATCTCGGGGCGGGTGTAGCGGTGAAAACTGTCACCTTCCACCACGGCTGCCTGATAACCCAATTGGTGGAACATGGATCGAAAGGCGATGGTGGAGGTAGAGGTACCGGCACCGGACGACCCGGTGACGGCGATAATGGGATGCTTGGCCGACATAGAATGCTCTCTTCCTTGGGAGTTTCGTTATACGGGCGTGAACCCGAGATGGTCAAGACGGCTCGTTGAAACGATCGCGTGGCACAATATTGACCGATTCATGCAACTCGCTATAGACGATCACGGCGATGCCTTGCTGTAATTGAGTCCTTACCATAGCGACTTTGGCTTCAAGCGAAACATCATGCTCGCCATATTCGGTGCCTTCTTGCAGCACAAACTGTTCGATCAGGTTGGTCAGGGTATCGGCATCCAACGCTTGCCAGGGGATTATCATGAAGGGATCTCGATGCAAAAGGGTATAACCGTCAGCTATTGTTGTGCGCAATAAAATGAGTGCAACCTCTTTTTACGCGTTTCGTGGAGTGTGAGACATGTTGTCTGAAGAGCAACGCCGGGCCCCCTCAACGATATCGGCTCACATGGATCTTGCTCGTCGCCAGGCCATCAGTCGCGGCATGGTCTGGTTCTGGTTGCTGAACTGGCTGGTTGTGCTGTTTCTGGCGATACGCTACCAGGTCTACAGCCAGGCAGGCCTGGCCAGTGACGGTACTCTGCCATGGCGCTTTCAGAGTGAGCTGGGCTTTGTCATGGTCGTGCTGCTGCTGCTGCCGGTTGCAGCCCTGCTCTGCAATCATTTGCAGGATCGAGTCTGGCTATGGTGCGCATTGGTCGTAATGCTGGTCTGGGGGGGCGTCTGGACGCTGCATATCTTCACCATTGGTGAAGTTGAGCTGCGGGGAGGGGCAAGCTATGCCAACGGGATCATGCGCCTCAATTTACTGGCTGCGCTGATCGCGTTTTATCCCGACCGACGCGTGTTGTATGCCTATCTCAGTGTACCGTTGCTATTTGGCGTTGCGCGTTTGTGGTGGCTGGAGGTGGATTTTCCGCAGCTTTATCTGCTTGAGGTGGTATGTACCATAATGGCGCTGGAGGTTGGTCGCCGGATGCTGCATCGCTGGTTTGAATTGGCCGTGATGCGTGAGCATGACAATCTGGCCCTGTTGCGGCGCCTCGATGCACTGGCCAAGCAGGATCCACTGACTGGTCTTGCCAATCGGCGCCACTTCAGTCAGGAGCTCGAACGCTGCAAAGCCCATAGTCAGTCGAGCAGCGCCCCGCTTGCCCTTATCCTCATCGATGTGGACTACTTCAAGCGCTTTAACGATCACTATGGCCATCAGGCGGGGGATGTCTGCCTGCGGGAGGTGGCGCAGTTGATGATGCGTTCGGTGCGCAGTGAGGCGGATCTGGCTGCCCGTTATGGCGGCGAGGAGTTTGTGTTGCTACTGCCCGATGCCGACAGTCAGAGCGCCGCTGCGGTAGCGCGGCGGCTGCAGGATGGGCTGGCCGAATTGCAGCTTGAGCATCTGGCATCCGATGTTGCCAGTCGGGTGACCATCAGTCAGGGGATCGCGACACTGGAAGGCGGGGAGAGTGGTGAGCAGCTACTGGCGCGGGCCGACCAGGCCCTCTACATGGCCAAGGCTGGGGGTCGCAATCAGTTCTGCACCGCACCCTGAGTCTGTTCGGCAATCCAGTGACTGATCCGCTCATCCAGCCAGAACTTTGGCCGCCAGGGGGTGCCGTGCAGAAAACCGACATGGCCGCCGCGCTGGCTCAGCTCATAGCGCACCGTGGGCGAGAGTTGATCCGGCCGGGGAATGACCGCGTGTGACATAAAGGGATCGTCGGCGGCGTGCAGGATAAGGGTCGGGATGGGGATTTGAGCCAGCAGCGGTAGTCCCGAGCAGCCCTGGTAGTAGTGGCTGGCACTGTGAAAGCCGTGCAGCGGAGCGGTGACCAGTTCGTCAAAATCGCGCAGGGTGGCAATCTGCTCCACTTGCCGGGGCTGCCAGCGTTCACTCGCTTTCTGCTGTTGGCTGATCTTGCTGAGCAAATTGCGGCGCATGGTACGCAGCAGATAGTTCTGATAGACCTTTGAGAAACCCTGATTGACCCGTTCGGCACAGCTGGCCAGTTGCAGCGGGGCCGAGACTACCACTGCCGCTTTCAATGCCGCAGGACAGGCCCGTGCCAGCAAGTTGACCAGCATATTGCCACCCAGTGAAAAGCCGATGGCGATCAGCGGTTTGCCCGGGAAGCGTTGGCTCAGCTCGGCAATCAGCTCCTGCGCATCACCGATGGCGCCGGAGTGATAGGCATGCAGGTGGCGATTGGGCTCGCCGCTGCAGCCACGAAAGTGCATCAGCACGGCCTCTCTGCCCTCTTGCTGCAGATGGGTGAATAATCCCTTGGCATAGTGGGAGTGAATGCTCCCCTCCAGCCCGTGAAAGACCACCACCAGTGGTCGCGAATCTGTCGTGATCTCGCCGCTCCAGGCGAGATCGACAAAATCCCCGTCAGTCAATTCGAAGCGCTCGGCCACAAATCGGGCCGGAGTCCGGCGCAGCCATTTGGGCAATATGGTCTGCAGATGAGGATTGCGGGCCCACCAGGGGGCGTGGAAGTGGCTTTCGGTCAGCATGGCGTCGTCGGTCTGGGTCGAAGATAGAGGGGCGAGAGGTGTTCAGCTCCCGCCAGTCATTGGCTTATTTCAGCAGGCGATCGTGATGTTCGGCACCGCGCAACATCGCCTGGATCAGCTCGTTGGCCTCGAACTTGGTCAGCGCCTCATGGGCGCCCACCTGATGGGCCCGCTCCACACTGATCTCGCTGGAGAGGGAGGTGTGCAGGATGATGTAGGCCCCCGCCAGTTTGCTGTCGCTCTGTACCTCGAAGGCCAGCTCGTAGCCATCGAGCCCAGGCATCTCGATATCGCTCACCAGAATATCGATGGGGGTCTGCTGGCTGGCACGTTGTTGCATCAGGGTCAGTGCGTCCTTGCCATTGGTACAGACCTCATAAGGGATATTGATGTAATCGAGGGCTGCCATCAGCTGGCGACGGGCGACCGAGGAGTCATCAACCAACAGGATCCGCATCGGCTTGATCCGCTCCCGCTGCACATCGGTCAGCACCGGATAGAGGTGGCTCGGATCGTCCGGATAGACCCGGGAGAGGATCAGCTCCACATCCAGCAGCTGGATCAGCTGGTCATTGACCCGGGTGACACCAGTCACAAACACATTGTGGCCGAGGGCGGCGGGAGGTGACTCGATATCGCGCCAGTTGCACTCGGTGATCTTGTCGATGCCTCGCACCAGAAAGCCCACCAGGGTGCGGCGGCAATCGGTGATGATGATAAAGCAGTGGGGCATCTCCTCCTTGCTGATGGGGCGATAACCCACCGCCATTGCCATGTCGATCACCGGAATGGTGGCGCCGCGCATATTGGCGGCCCCCAGCACGGTCGGATGCGAGTGCGGCATGGCGGTCAGCTGGGTGTAAGGGACTATCTCCTTTACCTTGAGGGTGCCTATGGCAAAGGATTGCTGGGCTGAAAGGTGAAACAGCAACATGCCCTGGGATTGATTGGCTTTGCTCGTCATGGCAGATGTCCTGTTGGTCGAAAGGTTGGCAGTCACTTCAGGCCTTTAGCATAAAGGATTACGGGGGGGATGGCCCTTCCTTGTTAACGACCATCTGGCAAAAAACTGGACTCGTTCAGCCAATTTAGTTGGCGCATTCATACCTGTGTCCGGTTATTGAGCTCCATCTTCGCCAACACCCCACAGCTGGCAGGTCGCTTGCAATGCGGCCTCATCGGCATAACCCAGCTTGCTGGCCACCTGCGCGGGTTTGCTGCCGCCCTTGAGCAATCTGAGCGCCTGCAGCAGTTGCCACTGTTGTTGCAATTCACTCCCTTCCACCGGCGCATCGGCTTGTTGTGCCCACAGTTGCAGAGACTCCGGCTGGCCATTGGCCAGCGCTTGCCAACAGGCTTGCAGCTTACCGTAACCCTGCTGGCTGATGGCGCACTGTTGCAGCTCATCCAGGATCACCTGCAGTCGCTGACCGTAGGCCCCTTGCCACTCTTTCGGACGTTGCCACCGGGCCAGAGAGTCGAGCAGGGCATCGAGCAGCGGAGTGGCTTGTAGCCAGCCTGCCTGCTGCGGCTGAGCCACGCGCAAAGAGACGCTCAGCTGATCGTACTCGCAACCGCTGAGGGGGCTGAAGGCCGCGAGGGCATCGGCGCAGAGCCAGAAGCTGCTGCCTGCCGGCAGCAACAGCTCATGTTGGCCCAGTCTCAGCAGCGCGGCGCCCCGGGTGATCCGCAACAGCTGCCCGACCGGGGTCCGTTTGCGGTTGCCGGCGTGCAATCCCTCACAGGAAAAATGGTGGTATTCGATGGCGTGATGCATGTAAAAACCCTGATATGATGCTGCCTGGAGGTAACAAATATGGAAACCAGACGTAAAAAACGCTTCATTGCCGGTGCGGTTTGCCCGGCGTGCGGCAAGTTGGACAACATGATGCTGTATCTGGAGCATGGAGTCGAGAAGGTGACCTGCGTCGCCTGTGGCGATACCCAGGTACAAACGCCTGCCGAGGTCGACAAGCAGACTCGCGAGGCGGAAGAGGTGATCGGGGTGTTTCGCCCCTGATGTGGCAACGGCGGGTGGAGTGCGGGTCTCCTCGCTGACGCTGTTGCCGTTTTTTTCGTCACTCCGTGGCGCCGCACGGCATATGCGCGGCCCGCTTTTTAGGGTATTCTGAGCCCGTTTTTTTCTATCCGCAGGATCCTGACATGAAAGTAGCTCCTCTGAGCGTGGTTACGCTGGAATACACAGTCACCGACGAGCACGGTGAAGTCATCGACAGCACTGTCGGCAAAGAGCCGCTGGTCTATCTGCACGGCACCCGTTACCTGGTCTCTGGCCTGGAAGCCGAGCTGGAAGGTCGCGCGGTAGGTGAAGCCTTCGAAGTGACTCTGGCACCGAGCCAGGCCTACGGCGAATATGACGAGACTCTGGTGCAAGAAGTACCGGGCGAGCTGTTCGACGGCATGGAAGTCTCCGAAGGGGATACTTTTGTGGCTGAAACCGACGATGGCCACCGTCCGGTGACCGTGGTTGAAGTGTCCGAAGAGTTCGTCAAAGTGGATGGCAACCATCCGCTGGCTGGTGTGACTCTGGGCTTCAAGGTCGAGATCAAGGACGTGCGCGCTGCCACTGCCGAAGAGCTGGCCCACGGCCACGTTCACGGTGCCGGTGGTTGCGGTCACGATCACGGTCATGACCACGATCACGGCGGCTGCTGTGGCGGTCATGGTCACGACCACGATGAGGATCACGGCCACGGCGGCTGCTGCGGTGGTGCTGGCCACGGTCACGATCATGGCCACGATCACGGCGACGACCATGGTCATGGCGGCTGCTGCGGTGGTGGCGGTTGTGGTGGCAAGGGCCATCACCACTGATCACGGCCAGGCCGATGATAAAAAACCCGCGATAATCGCGGGTTTTTTATTGGCTGACAGTGGTGCCAAGCCATATTGCCTGAGCTGAGATGGCGCCGGTTCAGTAGTGCGGCGGAGGGGTCTCTTCGGCCATGCTGGCAATCTGGCTGGGTTGTACGCTTTGCAGTTTATCGATCAGCAGCTGGATCTGGTATTTGAGTCGATCGAGTTCACGGCCCTGGGTGGTCACTTCGTCATTGAGCTGCTCTATGGTGTACTCCGCGTAGGCGAGACGGGTTTCCAGGGTTTCGATGCGTTCGTTTAAATGCTGACTCATGGGCCTTCGGGTCCTTACTTGATTGTCCAGATTTCGGCCAGACCACTGGAGCTGGCACTGACAAGGTGGCTATTGTCGCGCAAAGCAACGCCGTAGACCACTGCGCTGGGCGGTTTCACCTTGGGTTGCGGCGAGACGCGCCAGCTCTGCAGCAGGGCACCATCGCTCACTTGCCATAGGGAGAGTTGACGGGAAGGGGCGCCGGTGATGAGCCACTTGCCATCGTTGGCAAAGCGGGCGCTGGTGTAGACCTCGAAGCGGTGATCATATTGCAGCTGACTCACCTCTTTGCCGGTTTTCAGATCCCAGATGCTGGCCCGGCTGCTGTCGGCGGTGAAGGCGTAGCGGCCGCTCGGCTCCAGTCGAGCCATCACGACCCGGCCACCATGGTTGAAGCGCCAGATCACCTGCCCGCTGCGGGTATCCCACAGATAGGCGCTGTAGTCATTGCCGCCGGTCAGGGCGTAGCGACCGTTGGCGGAGAGATCCACCGTATTGATCTGTTCGGTGTGCCCCAGAAACTGCAGGCGCCGCCCGCTTCGGGTATCGAGCCACTCTGCCTTGCCATCTTCCCGCCCGATCAGCACATTACGGCCATCCGCCGAGAGGGCAATATCCCTCAGCCTGGATTCAGGAAGCGAGTAGTAGCCTTGTGACTGCCCGTCCTGAAGCCGCCAGGTGGCAAAGGTGGTCGCCGTGGCGGTAACGGCGAAACCATCTCCTTGGGCAAAACGGACGATGGAGACTAGATCATCCGGTGAATCGGACTGTTTCCAGCGCCAGCGCTGGCGGTTTTGTGCCAAGTCCCAGACGATGATGCCCTGACCGATGCTGGAGACGATGGCCTGCTGGCCATCACTGGAGAGATCTGCGGTTAGCAGACTGGTGCTGGCGAGGGGCATTTGCTGGCTGGGTTGGGAGCTCTGCTCGCAACCGGTGAGCATTAAACAGAGGCTCACCAGATAAATGGCACTTTTTATCATTTTTGCGGTCTCACGCTTTTGTTACCTGCGATCACGGCGTTAGTATAAGGCGCTTATCACGATAAACCTCTCATTTCACGATGGAACCGAGAGCGGTATTTGGAGTTTGGAGAAACTGATGAACAAATTTCTGAAGGTGTCCCTGTTGGCGGCGGCTGTAGCCGTCGGTCTGACTGCTTGCCAAAAAGACGAGAAGCCTGCTGCGGCCAATACCGCCGAAGTGAAGGCAGAAGCCAGCAAGCCGGCAGAGGCGACCAAGGCCGAAGCCAAGAGCTTTGAAGAGCAATCTGGCTACGCAATTGGCCTCTCCATGGGTCGTTACATCGCCAACACCCTGGAGCGTCAGCAGGAACTGGGCATCAAACTGGACAACGCCGTGATCCTGAAAGGGGTGACTGACGGTCTGGGCAAAGAAGCCAAGATGACTGATGAAGAGATCCAGAAGGTACTGCAGGATTACGACGCCAAGATCAACGAGTTGACCAAGGCCAAGGCCGAGAAAGACGCCGTTGAGAATCTGAAGAAGGGCGAAGAGTTCCTGGCTGCCAACGCCAAGAAAGAGGGTGTGAAGAGCACTGAATCCGGCCTGCAATACGTGGTCGAGAAGATGGGCACTGGCGCCAAGCCGAAATCTACCGATATCGTCAAGGTGCACTACACCGGTACCCTGACCGACGGCACCAAGTTCGACAGCTCCGTCGATCGCGGCGAGCCGGCTACCTTCCCGCTCAATCAGGTTATCCCGGGTTGGACTGAAGGTGTTCAGCTGATGCCGGTTGGCTCCAAGTTCAAGTTCTTCCTGCCGTCCAAGCTGGCCTATGGCGAGCACGGTGCAGGCTCTATCCCGGCGAACGCCGTGCTGGTGTTTGACGTTGAGCTGCTGGCTATCGAGAAGCCGACTGCTGACGACGCCAAGAAGTAATCCCTTCTTGTAGTTAAAAACGGCTCCTTAAGGAGCCGTTTTTACTTGTGTATTCCCTGCAATCGCGGGATAACAGAGCTGTCTTGGCGTTGGGTTTGCGCGCGAAAATAAGGCAAAATAGATCGCAGAATCAAATACAAGGATGAGTCCAGTGGCTGAAAATAAATCGCGTGTCCTGCTGGTGGAAGATACCCGTAGTCTGGCGGTGGTCTATGAACAGTACCTGCGCCAGGAGGGGTATGAGGTGGTGCTGGCCGACTGTGGCCAGCAAGCGTTGGCGCAGTTGCTGGCAAGTCCTCCCCCCGTGGTGCTGCTGGATCTGGAGCTGCCGGATATGTCCGGTATGGATATTCTGCAGATGATCACCGAACAGCAGTTGCCCTGCTCTGTGGTGGTGATCACCGCCCACGGCTCGGTGGATGTGGCGGTGGAGGCGATGCGCCTCGGTGCCTTCGATTTTCTGACCAAGCCGTTTGACAGCAAGCGGCTCTGCGCCACCGTTCGCAATGCCTTGAAACACCAGCAGTTGAGCTCGCTGGTTGCCCACTATCGGGAGAACTTCGAGCGCAGCTCCTTCTTCGGTTTTATCGGTGCCTCCATGGCGATGCAGGCGGTCTATCGCATCATCGAGAGCGCGGCGCCCAGCAAGGCGACCGTCTTTATCACTGGCGAGAGCGGCACCGGCAAAGAGGTGTGTGCCGAGGCGATTCACCAGTGCAGTCCCCGCAGCGAGCAGCCCTTTATTGCCCTCAACTGCGCCGCCATTCCCCACGATTTGATGGAGAGCGAGATCTTCGGTCATGTGAAGGGCTCTTTTACCGGCGCCCAGGGGGATCGCAAGGGGGCAGCCAGTCTGGCTGATGGCGGTACCCTGTTTCTCGACGAGATCTGCGAGATGGACCTGGATCTGCAGAGCAAGTTGCTGCGCTTCATCCAGACCGGCACAGTGCAGCGGGTCGGCAGCGGCAAGCTCGAGACGGTGGATGTGCGCTTTATCTGCGCCACCAACCGGGATCCGCTGGTGGAGGTGAAAGCGGGCCGTTTTCGCGAGGATCTCTACTATCGGCTCCACGTCATTCCGCTTACCCTGCCGCCACTGCGGGAGCGGGGTGAGGATATCCTGCTGCTGGCGCGCACCCTGCTGCAAAGCTACGCCAAGGAGGAGAACAAACGCTTCAAGGATTTCGATGTCGAGGCGGCGCGAGTGCTGCTTGACTACCCCTGGCCTGGCAACGTACGCGAGCTGCAAAACGTGGTGCGCAATATCGTGGTGCTCAATGACAAGGAGCTGGTGAGCCCGGATATTCTGCCGCCACCGCTCAATGGGGTGCGCCCCCAACTACCGGCTGCGATTGCGGCAGCGGTGGCATCGGCTCCGGCAGCCACCGGCGTGGCCAACGGGCCAATTCGTCCGCTCTGGTTGGTGGAGAAAGAGGTGATCGAACAGGCCATCGCCAGCTGTGACGGCAACATTCCCAAGGCGGCGGCCCTGCTCGAGATCAGCCCCTCTACCATTTACCGTAAAAAGCAGGGGTGGGAGGAGTCCAATCGGGCCTGAACCATCTTGCCAGCAGAAAGGGCGGCTAGCGTGCCGCCCTTGCTATTTTGGGGGTCAGAGTTTGGCGAGGCGCTTGAGGCGGGCCAGTCGCTCCCCCTCGTTGGCGCTGAACCAGCGGTCCTGTGACAGCAGAAACCAGGCGCGGGAGAAGTATTCCGCGGCCAGCGGATCGTCCAGCACCAAGGCATTCTCCCCCAGCTCCTCGAACAGATAACCATCCTCAGGTTCGCCAGCCTCGGCCATATCGGCCTTGAGCTGGTGCAGCTCTGCCAGCGCCTGCTGGTGCTGACCCTGGGCCCGAGTCAGGCGAGCCAGACTCCAGCGGGCGATAAACACCTTGGCCGGCTGGTTATGTTGCAGATGCCAGGCCAGGCACTTCTGTTGCTGGATTTTCGCCTCCTCGAAGCGGCCCAGTTCGAACAGGGTCCAGCCCTGATTGTTGTAAAGGGGGGCCAGCCAGCCGCGCACCTTCTCGTCACTGCTGCGTTCCGCCAGCTCCATCGCCAGTTGATGCCAGCGGCTCTGCTCTTCCAGCGGTGCGGCGATGGCGATCATGTGGGCGGCGTCGATAGCAAGATAGGTCTCCTTCTCCTTGAGCCCCCATTGCCAAGCTTGTTCAAACAGCGGTTTGGCACTGGCTTTGTCGCCCGCCGAGTTAAAGGTGCGGCCTCGCTCCAGCAGGGCCCGGATCCGTGCTCTGGGGGTTTGATCGGTGAGGCGAGGCTCTATCTCGTCGAGTTGCTGGTGGGCTTCGGCAAACTGGCGCTGCAGCGAATGGGTACGGGCAATTTGGGTCAGCAACTCCAGTTCGAGTTGCAGGTCGGCGGCGCGCGCTTCGGGAAGAAGGGTATGAAAACGCAGGGCGCTGGCGGCGGGATCCTGATAATCCCACAGCGCCATGAAATCGGGCGGATTGTCCATCTGGCCTCCTTGCTGGTTATCCTGTCACCAAGATGCCTGCTGGCCATTATTTGTACAAGGGGCGCCCGTCACAGAGCGCCCCTTGAGTCATGTTAACGGCTGTGGCCAGTTGGTCAGTAGACCATGGCCAGGCTCATCAGCATCAGACCGAGGGCGGCAAAGGCCCCCTCCTTGATGGCGAGCCGTGGCACCAGCGCCTTGGGCAGGGCCGGAAACAGGCTCAGGGCAAAGCCAAGGCCCGGCATCAACCAGTGGAATGCCGGATCGCGCAGGGCGGGATCGGCGGCTCCATTGATGATGATCAGCAAAATAAACAGGGTGAAGGCCGGCAGGATAAACCAGCGTACCCCACCGGCGGCGACCGCCCGCAGCGGCGAAATGCGATAGAGCAGCATGGTCACAAGAAACAGAACAAAAGGGGCCAGCAGATAGAGCGGAGCGGGGTTCATAACATCTTTCCTGAAAACTGATCGTCAAAAAACCGGTTGTCCGGTGCAAGAGGCGCGGGATTTAACCACTCTTCGCAGGTAATCACCAGCAGCCCGGGCCCGGGCTGTGAAGAGGATCCCGGATAAAGGTTTGCTAGCACGTCTTAGTGCAACCAGAACCAGGCTGCTGCAAATCCCAGCCAGCTCAGCACCAGCAAGATCCAGGGAAGGGGATGCTGATGGCTTACTTCAACCAGTTCAAGCTGATCGTCTTGCTCTTCGGTTTGTGGCGCGTCCTGTGGTTGCCTGGCTTTGGCCTGCATTTTTTTCTGGCGGCTCGCTTCGCGGGCCCGCGCCTTCATCTGCTTCTTGTATTCGTCGATGCCTTTCTGGATCCCTTGCGCAATAAGCTGGGTCTGCTCTTTGGTCTGCCCCGGCTTCTGGTTGGCACGGGCAATTTTCATCGCCTCCTGCTGGGTCTCGGGGGAAATCTTGTCGTACTTGGCCATCAACTCTCTCCTCGGGCATGGTTGGCTGGGGAGTATGCCATAAAGGGGCGTATACGTGGCGCCACCTTGATAACAAGGCGTTGCAAGTGAGTGACATCTCAACGAAAAACTCTAGAAATCAATAAGAAGCTCTATGTTGGGGTGAAGATCACAATTAACGGAATTTGTGAGTCATCGATGAAAAACGGTCATCTGTTGTTTGTTATATTGGCGCCCGACCGGCTGGATAAGGTCATTAAATAACAAAACAATCAAGGTGATATGGATATGAATAATAACTTCATCAAAGGCGGCGTGGCACTGGCCGTGCTTGCTGCACTGACTGGCTGTAATACCTCGAGCAATGACACCGTTGCACCCTGCACCGAAAATGTCTGCAAACTGACCATACTGCACACCAACGATACCCACGGCCGTTTCTGGCACAACGCCGAAAATGAGTATGGTATGGCTGCCCAGAAGACTCTGGTCGAGCAACTGCGTAGCGAGGCCAAGGCTGCTGGCAGCGAGGTGTTGGTGCTCTCCGGTGGTGATGTGAATACCGGGGTGCCGGAGTCCGATCTGCAGGATGCCGAGCCTGACTTCGTCGGCATGAACAGCATTCGCTACGATGCGATGGCGGTGGGCAACCATGAATTCGACAACCCCCTCAGCGTGCTGGAAAAGCAGCGCAAGTGGGCTCAGTTCCCCATGCTCTCGGCCAACATCTATGACAAGGCCAGCGGTAAACACTACTTTGACCCCTACAAGGTGTTCAAGCTGGAGAGCGGCCTCAAGGTCGCCGTGCTGGGGCTGACTACCGAGGATACCGCCCAGCTGGTGGATCCCAACAACGTGCAGACCCTGGAGTTCCGCGATCCGACCAGCGAGGCGGCCAAGCTGGGCAAACAGATCCGTGACAACAAGGAGGCCAATCTGGTCTTTGCCATCACCCACATGGGCCACTATGCCGATGGTCAGCACGGTAGCAACGCGCCGGGCGATGTAGAGATGGCTCGTGCGCTGCCGGCAGGGACTCTGGATGCCATCATTGGTGGTCACTCCCAGAATCCGGTCTGTATGGAACCGGGCACCACCAACAAGTACGCCAATTTCAAACCGGGTGATAACTGCCAGCCAGATCAGCAAAACGGTACCTGGATCATGCAGGCTCACGAGTGGGGCAAGTATGTGGGCCGCGCCCAGTTTGACTACCAGAATGGCAAGCTGACCCTGACCAGCTATGACCTGATCCCGGTCAACCTGATCAAGCGCAATGCCAAGGGCGAGGCGATCGATGCCAACGGTGCCGTGACCAAGGACCCGGCCAACATGGTGTTGATCCAGGATGAGATCACCAAGGACCCCGAGCTGTATAACACCCTGCTGGGTTATCAGGAGAAAGGTCAGCAAGAGCTGAATGTCGTCATTGGCTCGGCAGATGGCTTGCTGGTTGGTGATCGCAACTCGGTTCGCAACAAACAGACCAACCTGGGTCGTCTCATCACCACGGCGACCAGCAGCAAGCTGGGGGTCGACTTTGGTATCGTCAATTCAGGTGGTGTGCGTGACAGCATCCCGGCCGGTGATATCACCTACCGCAGCGTGCTGCTGGTGCACCCGTTTGGCAACACGGTCAACAAGGCGGCCATGAAGGGGAGTGATCTGGCGACCTATCTGGGCCAGGTGGCAACCAAGACCCGCAATACCGGTGGTTATGCCCAGTTTGGCGGTATCAACATGGCGGTGGATTGCCAAGCCAAGAGCGTCAATATCACCAGTATCGGTGGCAAGGCGTTTGATCCGGCAGCAACCTACAGCTTCGCGATCCCGAGCTTCAGCGCCTCCGGTGGTGACGGCTATCCGAAGATCGATACCATCAATGCCGGGTTGGTCGATGCTGCCGTGCTGAAAGAGTTCATCGAAATCAAGAAGACCATCAACGTGGCCGATTATCAGCCAGGCAATGAGGTGAGCTATCTGAACTCAACGTCTACCGAAGGGTGTAACTGATTCGTCAGCGGGGCGCATAGCCCCAGATGTGATCCCAAAGGGCAGCCGGTGGCTGCCCTTTGTCGTTATGTGCGTGGTGACATGTCATCTTGGGATTGGTCACAACTCTTCAATTATCAATGACGATAGCCATCGCCTGTAGGAGGTCAGGTGAGGGGATGAAATGAAAAGAGGCGGCCTATGGGCCGCCTCTTGCGCAGTGACAATCTAAACCTTACAGCTGCTCGATCCCGACGATATGCCAAGGGGCATTGTTCTTGGCCAGATCGCGTTCGAGGTGCCACACCTCTTTGATGTCTTCTTCGACCTGCTCCTGACGGTCCATGTAGCGGCCGCTGAAGCGCACGCTCACCTGGGCCCAGTCGCTGCCATAGTCAGCACGTACCAGCTGGGTATCAACGTACATCACTTCTGTGTGCTGGTCGCCAGTCAGTTCGGCGCGCTCGGCTTTGAGCTGCTCAAACAGCTCGGGGCTGACGTACTCGCGCACCTTTTCCAGATCGTTCTTGTTCCACGCCTCTTGCAGGGTGCGATAGTGATCGCGGGCACCGGCCAGGAAGCTGTTCATGTCAAAGCCCGGCGGCAGGCGGAACGGCACGTCGCTGTCGGCAAAGCCGGTGGCTTGCGGTGCGCTGTTGCTCTGCTCAAACTGCTGCGGGGCAGCAGATTGCGGCGGCTGATAGCCCGCATAGGCGGCCTGTTGTGGCTGTGGCGTCGCGACCTTGCCCTTGCGCAGGGTACGGATCAGGAAGACGGCACCCAGCGCCAGCAGGGCGATCAGCAGGAAGTCCATTCCTTGCAGACCTTCAAAGGCACCGCTGCCCAGCAGGTAGGCAAACAGGCCACCGGCCAGCAGGCCGCCCAGCAGGCCGCCCATCATGCCGCTCTTTTTCGGCGGGGTCTGGGCATTCAGTGTCGGATTCTTGTTGTCGACCGGTTTGGCCGCAGGCTGGGCCGGCGCAGTTTTGTAACTTTTACCAAAGGATTTGCCGCCGCCAAATTTCTTGGCTTCGGCGTGAGGTGCCCCCAGGCCAATGGCCAGGATCACGGCAAACAGGGTCAGCATCTTTTTCATTTTGACTCTTTTCACTCTCGTCTGTGGGTGGGGCATGCTCCGCTTTGGCAAGCTCAGCAAGGCGCATGGCAGGCTGCCTGTCCCTAATTGTGTCGCAGCTTGTATTCATCAATATCACCTCTGGCATGAATTATTCATGAACGAGGTAGCCGCGATGCGGCGTCAAACAAGAGGAGTAAACCGGATGAAAAGCAGAAGATTGAGTCGCAAGGAGCGCAAAATGCGAAGCAAAATCAAAATGGTCAAGGTAGAGCAGACTCTGGTTTGGCCCTTTATGATGGTATGAGCCGCCAGATAGGGCTCGCCGTAGTTGGCTTTCTTTTGTAAAATTCCCGTCCCCTTCCCGCTGCGGTTTTTATGTGTATGGCAGAGCAAGTGACGGCGAAAAAAGACGCCAAGACACAACAGCTGAAAGTTCCTCCCCACTCTTTTGAGGCCGAACAGTCCGTACTGGGCGGCCTGATGCTGGATAACGATGCCTGGGATCGGGTTGTCGAACGGGTTATCGATCAGGATTTCTACAGCCGTCCGCACCGGTTGATCTTCCAGGCCATGACCCGCCTCTCCAACGCGGGCAACCCCATCGACCTCATCACCCTGCAGGAGGAGCTGGAACGCTCCGAACAGCTGGAAGAGGCGGGTGGCTTCGCCTACCTGGTGGAGATCGCCAAGAACACCCCGAGTGCCGCCAACATCAACGCCTACGCCGAAATCGTGCGCGAGCGGGCGGTGGTGCGGGAGATGATCTCGGTCGCCAACGAGATAGTCGAAGCAGGCTACGAGCCACAGGGCCGTACCTCCGGCGATCTGCTGGATCTTGCCGAGAGCAAGGTATTCAAGATTGCCGAGCAGCGCACCAGCGCCAACGAGGGGCCCCAGCCCCTGAAGCTCATCCTCGAGCAGACCGTCGACAAGATTGAAGAGCTGTTCAAGACCCCGCACAACGGGGTGACCGGGGTATCTAGCGGTTACAACGATCTGGACAAGATGACCGCCGGTTTGCAGCGTTCGGACTTGATCATCGTGGCGGCCCGTCCCTCAATGGGCAAGACCACCTTTGCCATGAACCTCTGTGAGCATGCGGCCCTCACCGCCGACAAGCCGGTGCTTATCTTCTCGCTGGAGATGCCCTCCGAGCAGATCATCATGCGTATGCTCGCCTCGGTCGGTCGTATCGATCAGACCAAGGTGCGTACCGGTCAGCTCGACGACGAGGATTGGGCCCGTCTCTCCTCCACCATGGGTCTGCTGCTCGAGAAGGGCAAGATGTATATCGATGACGCCTCCGGCCTCACCCCGACCGATGTGCGCTCGCGCGCTCGTCGGGTGGCGCGCGAGCATGGTGGCCTCTCGATGATCATGGTGGACTACCTGCAGCTGATGCGGGTACCGGCGCTCTCCGATAACCGTACCCTGGAGATCGGTGAAATCTCCCGCTCCCTCAAGGCCTTGGCGAAAGAGCTGCAGTGCCCTGTGGTGGCGCTCTCCCAGCTCAACCGAAGCCTGGAACAGCGGGCCGACAAGCGCCCGGTCAACTCGGATCTTCGTGAATCGGGCTCCATCGAGCAGGATGCGGATTTGATCATGTTTATCTATCGTGATGAGGTTTATCACGATGACAGCCCGGACAAGGGGATTGCCGAGATCATCATCGGCAAGCAGCGTAACGGCCCTATCGGAAGAGTGCGTCTCACCTTCCAGGGTCAGTTCTCCCGGTTCGACAACTACGCCGGTCCGGCGTTTGACGACGATTATTGATAAGTAACAATCATGGCAATCCTGTGGTCAGGATTGCCACCACCGCTCTGACCCGCTTGCCATTCACTGCAAGGCAGCCCGTCAGAGCCTGTTTTCCCGGTTCGACAATTATGCCGGTCCGGCCTTCGACGACGATAAGTGAGTGGCGGTCTTCTGCCCGATGAGGGGGAGACCATTTGTGCCCTCGTAAGGGAAAACCATGAAAGCGGCTACTGCCCAAATCAACACTGCGGCCTTGCGCCACAACCTCGCCGTGGTCAAGCGCCACGCTCCCGCTTGCAAGATCATCGCTGTGGTCAAGGCCAACGCCTATGGCCACGGACTGCTGCCGGTCGCCCGCACTCTGGTGGATGCGGATGCCTACGCGGTGGCCCGTATCGAAGAGGCGCTGATGCTGCGCTCCTGCGCTGTGGTCAAGCCCATCGTGCTGCTGGAGGGCTTCTTCTCCGCCGACGATCTGCCGGTGCTGGCGGCCAACAATCTGCAGACGGCGGTCCACACCTGGGAGCAGCTCGAAGCGCTGGAGCAGGCCGAGCTGCCAGCCCCCGTGGTGGCCTGGCTCAAACTCGACACCGGCATGCACCGGCTCGGGGTGCGGGCTGACGAGATGCCCGCCTTTATCGAGCGCCTCGGCAAGTGCAAGAACGTGGTGCAGCCGTTCAACATCATGACTCACTTCAGCCGCTCCGATGAGCTGGAGCAGCCCACCACCCGCGAGCAGATCGACTTGTTCAGCAAGTTGACCGCGCCGCTCCTGGGTGAGCGAGCCATGGCCAACTCGGCGGGCATTCTGGCCTGGCCGGACTCCCACTGCGACTGGGTGCGCCCCGGTGTCATCCTCTATGGCGTGTCGCCCTTCCCCAACACGGTGGCGGCCGATTACGACCTGCAGCCGGTGATGACCTTGAAGACCCAGCTGATTGCGGTGCGGGATCACAAGGCGGGCGAGCCGGTGGGCTACGGCGCCAACTGGGTGGCGGATCGTGACACTCGCCTTGGCGTGATTGCCATCGGCTACGGTGACGGCTATCCGCGCATGGCGCCCAACGGCACTTCCGTGTTGGTCAACGGCCGCATCGTGCCGCTGGTGGGGCGTGTCTCCATGGATATGAGCACCGTCGATCTGGGCCCGGGCGCGACAGACAAGCCCGGCGACGAGGCGGTACTGTGGGGCGAGGGGCTGCCGGTGGAGCGGGTGGCCGACGAGATTGGCACCATCCCCTACGAGCTCATCACCAAGCTCACCTCCCGCGTCTTTATGGAGTACGTCTGATGTGGCAGCAGTGCCTGCTGACGTTGAAGCCCCGTTCGCGGGGCTTTCATCTGGTGACGGACGAGCTGGTGGCCAAACTGCCGATGCTGGCGGATTACCGGATCGGCATGGCCCACCTGCTGCTGCAACACACCTCCGCCTCGCTCACCCTCAACGAGAACTGCGACCCCAGCGTGCGCAGCGATATGGAGGCCCATCTGCACCGGTTGGCGCCGGAGGATGCCCCCTACTATCGCCACACCTATGAGGGGGCGGATGACATGCCCGCCCACATCAAATCCTCCCTGCTCGGGGTGAGCCTGCTGCTGCCAGTTCGCGATGGTCAGCTGGCGCTCGGCACCTGGCAGGGGATCTGGCTTGGCGAACATCGCGTCGATGGCGGTGCCCGCAAGGTGCTGGTGACCCTGCAGGGTGAGTAATCAGGCTGCAACCAGCTGAAAGATGACGATAAAAAAAAGGGATGGCATTGAGCCATCCCTCTTTTTTCGTTTTTGCGGTTTCGCGAGCTATCCGCCTGCCAGTGGTGAAGCGCTCTTCGTAGCTCAGCCGACCTTGAAGGGGGTCAGCTCGGCCAGCGGGGCGGCGTCCATAAAGGCTTGCGGCTCCTGGCCATGTTTGAAGATCTTGAAGTCCTGCTCGCGGGCGCTCCAGTACTCCAGACGCTCGCTGCCGTTATCTCCGGTGATTTGCAGCAGACTAGCTTCGCGCAGGGCCAGCACATATTCGCTCGGGTTGATGGCGCAGAATTCGGCCAGACGCTCGTCGCGGGTCTCGCCCATGTGGCCGCTGATGCTGGCGTCCAGATAGTGCGGGTTGATCTGCAGCGGAAACAGGCCCAGCGCGGGCAGCACGGCGGCGTTGCAGACCGGCATGTCGTTGGTGGTGCGGATGCTCGGGGTCGCCACGTTGCAACCGGCGCTCCAGCCCACATAGGGGACGCCCCGCTCACGCACGGCACGCTGGATCGGCACGATCAGGCCATTTTCATGCAGCAGCTGATTCAGGCGCCAGGTGTTGCCGCCGCTGATAAAGATGGCGTCGGCCTGATTGACGGCCGCGACCGGATCGTCGAAGTGGTGAATGCTGATGGTCTCGATCCCGAGGCTCTCGGTAAGTTCGTTGGCACGGGCATCCCAGTCGCTGCGGATCACCGCATAGGGGATGAGCAGAATGCGCTTGACCTGTTTGCGAGCCAGCAGGCTTTGAACCCGGTCACGGGCCCAGCCGAGCAGACCCGGAAATTCGTTGGCTTTACCGTTGCTAAGCAGAAGCAGTTCCATCAAATCGTTCCTCAAAAAGTGAAAGCGGAGGAGGGGGGCCACCGGATCCGCCGTGCGGCCGGATGGCAAGAGCAGGCATGCTACCACCATTGGCGCGGCGGTTCTGTGATCGCGAGGCCCATTCAGCGGCTATGGATGAGTTATGGATGGATAACTCAATGCCAAGCGGTGGATTAATGAGCCGTGGTCAACTCGCCAGTCATCGCCAATAAAAGACCCCGCCGCAGCGGGGTCATGGCAGAGTTAGTCGAGTTTGAGATCGACCCATACCATGCGGTGATCCGAACTGACTCCCTTGGCGATGCCGAGTTTCGCATCATAGACCAGGTGATAACCGGCCTCGAAGCTGGCAGGCCAGAAGACGCCGCTCTTGACCGCGTTGAGGTTGGCGGAGGGGATGACGTGATCCAGCTGCAGCACGCTGGAGTTGGTGATGCGTTCCGGGTTGGGGCGAGTGAGGTTGCGTTTGCAGTCGGCCCCCTTGCTGACACACTCCGGGCCCCCTTCGCTGACCGGGATCAGGGTGCCATTGGTGATGGCCTGATTCATCAGCGGGTTGTTTAGCAGATCCTGAATGGCGGTCAGGTCACCGTCACCGGTGAGCGGATCGGCGTTGAGATCACCCGCGATAACGAACTTGGCGTTTTTGGCCAGCCCACCCTTGGTGCCCTTGTCATCGGTCATGTAGTTGAGACCCTTGACGTAATCATTCCAGAAGGCGATCTCGGCGCGGTTGTGCTTGACGGTGTGACGCGCCGCATTGGCAAAGATCGGCGGGGTCGGGTGGGAGATCAGGAAGTGGATCACCTCTTCCCCCTTCTCGGTCTTGATCCGTACCGGCACATCGGCGTGGTTCTTGGAGGAGAGCGGGTACTGCTGCCAGGCTGCGTCTGAATACCAGGCATCACCACACTGGCGGCTGGCCGGGATCTTGACCTTGGGATTGTTGCAGTCATCGATGATGGGGTTCTGCTCGCCCGGCATATCCTTCCACTTGAAGTTCTGGAAGGTGCGGATCTGCTTGGTGTCAATGGGATATTTGGACATCACCGCAAAGGCGTACTGGCCGTGATAGTTGCCAAAGCCCCAGGCATCGTCGGGGCCGCTGTTGACCTTGCCATCCAGATTGAGGTCATAACCGCTCATCAGGCCGGTGTTGGTGGCGAAGTGCTGCATCACCGGATAGCTGATGGCCGTCACCTCTGCGTGCTGGGCGTGAGCCAGATAGTTGTCGTTGAAGGCTTTCAGGTCGGCGGTGCTCTCGCCTTTGCCGTCGTTGTCGAACTCGTTGAGCAGGAACACATCCGGGCGGGTGCGCTGGATGATCTCCGCCACGTTGCGGATCTGCTGCACGTTCTTGGCTTTGGTTTCCGTGGCGCCGCTCAGGCTCCCTTCGGCGAGGCGGGCCAGCAGGGCATCCTGCTCGGTGCGGGTCAGTGCCAGCTCACCGGTCAGCATACCGGCGGCAGTGCGGTCAAAAGAGAGGTTGAAGGTGGCAAAACGAACCATGGGATCAGCTGCCTTTGAGTCGTTGTCGCTGTTGCAGCCTGCCAGCATCCCGAGAGAGATGGCGGCAGCCAGTAGGGTCTTGTTGATATTTTTCATTGTAATTGTTCCGTAGCATCAATGAGTTATGCCTTCTGTGAGGCGGCGCCATTATAAGTAGACGGCGATGCTGCGGGGATTTTGCCTGAGTAAAGTGTGAGGATATTCACACCATATAGCTGGCGATGATGAATGTTAGCAGGGCGATATGGGGTGTGAAAAACCGGTTTATACGCTGCAGTTTTCGTGATGAATAGCGCGCTTCCTGCCGTTACCGCACTCTGAATTTGTCACACTACCATAGGCAGGCCGCTCTCGGGGTGATGGATCACCTGTGCCGGATAATCATAGAGACGGGCGATCAGCTCAGGGGTCAGCACTTCGGCTGGTGTGCCATCGGCCATCAGTTTGCCCCGCTCCAGCATCACCAGCCGATCGGCATAGCGCGCCGCCAGATTGAGGTCGTGCAGCACCACCAGCACGGCGGTGTTGCGACTGGCCAGCGCCCGGGCCATAGCCAGCAGTTGGTGCTGATATTTCAGATCGAGGGCCGAGGTGGGTTCGTCGAGCAGCAGCAGGCGGGGTTGCTCGGCTTGCTCGGTCGGGGAGGGGGCCTGCCAGATCTGCGCCAGCACCCGGGCAAACTGCACCCGCTGCCGCTCGCCGCCGGAGAGCCCCGGATAGAGCCGCTTGGCCAGATGCTCGACCCCGGCATGGGTCATGGCCGCTGCCACAATCTCGTCACGCCGCGCCGCCGGTTCACTGTGGGGCAAGCGCCCCATGGCGACCACTTCCTCGCAGAGAAAGGGGAAGTTGAGAGAGGAGCTTTGCGGCAATACCCCGAGCCGGTGGGCCAGCTGGCTGCTGTCCCACTGCTGGCGATCCGCGCCAAACAGGGTGATGGAACCCTCATATTCCAGCTCGCCGGTCAGGCACTTGAGCAGCGAGCTCTTGCCCGCCCCGTTGGGGCCGAGCAGCGCGGTGAGGGTGCCGCTCTCGAGACTAAGATCGAGCCCATCCAGGATCAGGCGCTGGCCACGGCGCAGGCTGAGTCGGGTGCAGCTCAACAGGGGGGAGGAGAGTGAGGATGAGAGTGGTTGCATAACAGTCCGTATCACAGGGCGCGGCGGCCTTTTACCAGCAGCCAGATGAAGAAGGGGGCGCCGAGCAGGGCGGTGATGATGCCCACCGGCAGCTCGGCCGGGGCCAGCAGGGTGCGTGCCAGCATGTCGGCCGCCAGCAGCAGGGCGGCGCCAAGCAGGGCCGAGAGCGGCAGCAACCTGACGTGGTTGGGGCCCGCCAGCAGGCGCACCAGATGGGGCACCACCAGCCCGACGAAGCCGATCATCCCCGATACCGCCACCGCCACCCCGACGCCCGCGGCGGTGAGCAGAATCAGGCGGCGCTTGAGGGATTGCACATTGACTCCCAGATGACGAGCCTCTCCTTCACCCAGCAGCAGGGCGTTGAGGGGATTGGCATCGCGCATAAAGAGCCACAGCAGGGCCGCCAGAGTGAGCAGGGCCAGCGCCACATCGGCCGGTTTGCCTGCCGCCAGCGTTCCCATCTGCCACAGGCTCAGGTTGCGCAGCATCTGATCGTCCGCCAGATAGGTGAGCAGGCCGATCACCGCGCCGGAGAGCGCCGTGATGGCGACCCCGGCCAGTAGCATGACGGTGACCGAGGTGCCCCCCTCACGGGTGCCGAGCAGATAGACCAGGGTGGTGGTGAGCGCGCCGCCGAGAAAGGCGAGCAGCGGCAGCAGACCAACCCCGATGGTGGCTTGCAGCTGCTGGCCGAGGGGGGCCAGCAGCACGATGGCGAGCGCCGCACCGAGTGCCGCACCGCCGGAGACACCTATGATGCCGGGGTCAGCCAGGGGGTTGCGAAACAGCCCCTGCATCACGGCGCCACAGAGCCCGAGGATCCCCCCCACTGCGATGCAGAGCAGGGTACGAGGCAGGCGAATTTCCTGCACGATCAGCAGTTTGTGCGACTCTATCCCGCTCTCCTGCCCGGCAAACAGCGCCCGTAGACTCTCGCCCAGGGTGAGGGTCATGGGGCCGGTTGCCAGCGAACCGAGCAGCAACAGCGCCAGTGCGGCCGTGGTGAAGGCCAGCAGCCAGGAGAGGGGTAACCGCATCATGACCCCTGCTTGATCCACTGGGCGATCTGGTTCGCCTGTTGCAGGGAGTTGAGGCTCAGGCCCCCTTGCAGGGCGTGGCCGTCGATGGCGTGAATGGCGTTACGCTTACCAGCCGGGGTGGCGGCCAGGGCGGGCACTTCTGCCAGCACCTTGGCCGGGTCGGCATATTGCTGCCAGTCACGACCGCTGACCAGTACCAGATCGGGCTGCATCTCGATGAGGGATTCGGCGGATACCGGCTTGTAGTTGCGCAACTCGGCGACCGGATTGATGCCGCCTGCCAGCGAAATCAGCGCGCTGGCGGTGGTGTCCCCCCCGGCGATGCTGGTGGGTTGCCCCTTGTGCAGCAGCAGGAAGGCGACCTTGAGCGGCTTGTTCTGTTTGGCTTGCGCCGCCAGCTGATCGGTCTGAGCCTGGATCTCTGCCTTCAGGCGATCGCCAGCGGCTTTGTCGCCCAGCAGGCTGGCGAGGGTGTCGATACGCTGGTTGAGGTTGGCGAGGGTCGGCGCGGTATCCAGCACCTCCACCTTGACCCCGGCACGACGTAGCTGATCCAGGGTCGGGGCCGGGCCCATCTCGTCGCTGCCCACCAGTCGGGTGGGGGAGAGGCTCAGGATCCCTTCGGCGGCCAGCGCCCGGTGATAGCCCACCTTGGGCAACCCTTTTGGCAAGGGGCTGCTGACATCGGTGGCGATCAGGCTCGATTCACCGCCAAGGGCCAGAATGAGTTCTGTGGTGGCCGGGCCGATACTGACGATACGCTCTTTCTGTCCGTCGGCGGCAACGGCAGAGAAGGGGGATAGTGAACTGCAGAGCAGGGTGATGGCGAGGGCAAGACGACGGCCCATGCTAACCTCCGAAGGGGTGAATGAAACGGGTGTGCCGCCGAGAATATCAAGGCTTTAGAAAAAATGCACTGATAATGATAGCAATTATCAATTGCATTGATTCCGGTGCTTTATTAGAGTAGCCGCCATGATAAACAGCGGGACGACCTGGTCCCGCAGAGGGAGAAAACATGAGCATTGCACAACGCATTCACGCGCTGCTGGAGCAGGATCCCGGCGCTCATCCGTCCACCCTGGCGGCCCAGCTTGCCATCAGCGAATGGGAGGTGGTTCGCCATCTGCCCGCCGAGCTGGTGACCCTGCTGTCCGCCGATCGCGCACAAGGTCTGCTGGAAGATCTGGCCGACTGGGGCCCGGTGACCACCATCGTCGAATCTGAAGGCTCCATCTTCGAGGTAAAAGCCCCCTTCCCGAAAGGCAAGGACGCACGCGGCTACTACAACCTGATGGGCCGCGACGGTGAGCTGCATGGTCACCTCAAGCTCGACAACGTGGCGGGGATTGCGCTGGTCAGCAAGCTGTTCATGGGCAAGGAGGGGCACTCCTTCCAGTTCTTCGGTCACTCCGGCCGCTGCATTTTCAAGGTCTATCTGGGTCGCGACGAGAAACGCCAGCTGCTGGCCGATCAGGTTACCCGTTTCATGGCGCTGCGCCACAACTCTCAAGAGGAAGTCAAAGCATGAGTGAACGTCAGGAGCGTCTGCAGAACCGCCTGCAACCGGAGATCCGCGAGTTTCGCGACAGCTGCCGTACCCTGCAGCTCGCCACCGTCGATGGCGAAGGCAATCCCAACGCCAGCTATGCCCCGTTTGTGCTGCAGGAAGATGGCTACTATGTGCTGATCTCCGAGATCGCTCGCCACGCCCGCAACCTGCAACAGGTGCCGCGAGTATCCCTGATGCTGATCGAGGATGAGAGCGGTGCCCGCGAGCTGTTTGCCCGCAAGCGCTTGACCTTCGATGCGGTAGCCGAAGTGGTGGCCCGTGACGACGCTCGCTGGAGCAAGGCGGTCGCAGCACTGGAGGGGCGTTTTGGCGAGATCATCAAGGGTCTCTCCAACCTCAAGGATTTCAAACTGTTCCGCCTCAAGCCGGAGCAGGGGCTGTTCGTCAAGGGCTTCGGCCAGGCGTTCGCGGTCTCCGGTGACGAGCTGGTGGATTTCGTCCATCTGGTGGAAGGGCACAAGCGCATCGACAACGGTGCCGAGCTCACCAGCCCGGCCGATGCGCCGGTCTGATAATCCCTGTCGACCACGACAGCCGTTATAACAAAACGGGCAGCCACTGGGCTGCCCGTTTTTATTGCGTTATCTTATCCGCCAGTTCAATCCTGCCAGCTGGCCTTGTTGGGAAAAGCGCGACGATCGGCGTCGGTGGCCGTTTCGTTGCACTCCCCCCGCACCTTCCAGGAGGTCTGGCTCAGCACTATGTAGCCCTGGCGGCAATACTGCTTGGTCGCCAGGGTCTCGGTCAGCAGGTTCTCCTGCAACGCCTCCCGCTGCTCCAGCAGGCGCTGGCTCTGGGCCGCCGAGAGGCCGCGCGGCAAGGTGTCGTTGGGGGCTGCTTCAAAGGTGAACCGCTTGCTCCCCTCCTCGTTGATGTGGGTCAGAAACAGAGGTTCCGGCCCGTCATACTTCTGTCCGGGCAAGCTGGAGCAGGCCGACAGCAGGGGAACAATCAACAACAGGGTGGCAGACAACAGGCGCACGACAGACTCCAGTGAGAAACGAGGCGAGGCTCGCAGATTAGCATGGCTGCAGGGCGGGTGTTACTGCCAGCAGCTCGTCGGTGGTGAGCAGGGTCACACTGCGCCCCTCCGGCAGGCTGAGGTGGCGCCACATCCAGTGATGGTGCTCGGTGATCTGGGCTGCGCTCAGGTGGGGGCGATCGGCGGTGGTGTGACCATCGCTTAATACCAGCACCTCGTACCCATGGGAGGCGGCACTGCGCACCGTGGTGTCGACGCAAAAATCGGTGGCGCAGCCACAGAGGATCAGTCGATCGACCGGCTGCTCGGCCAGCAGGAAGGCAAGCTCGGTATCGAGAAAGCTGTCACAGGCCGTTTTGCGCACCCGGCTCTCTCCCTTGGCCGGTTGCAGCGCACTGTGCAACTGCCAACCCGGGGTGCCCGGTTCCAGTTCGGTACCGGGGGGCGAGTCATGCTGGATATAGATGACCCGTCCCTGTTGCTGCCTGACATGGGCCGCAGCCCGATTGATATTGGCCAGCACCTGCTCCTGGCGGTAACGGGGCTCGTTGAACAAGCCTTGCTGCACATCGATGATCAGTAACACATCCATATTTTACCCGCCGTTTCCTGGAAGATTAGGGTTGCAGCCACTGGCTGCAGTCACGACTGCGGGATTGATGCAGCGCGCCCATATCTTGCTTCATCTCGTCACTGTTTTGCCAGCGCTTAGGCAGCGGCATGATGGTTACCTGCACATCGGCTGCGGGATCTGCAACAGAGGTCTCATCTGTACGGGGGACGACCAGCGCTACCTTGAGGGCCGGATTGCGGCTGGCGATGCGACTGGCGAGCCCAAGCCCCCCCTCGACGTGGAAATTGCCGGCGATATGCATGATCTGCTGGCCCGGGTGCTTGGCGAGATAATCCACCATGCTCTCGGCCATGGTGTCATCCCAGCTGGTCTGGGCTGCGAAGCGGCGGGCGTTGCTGTCGGCATCGCCGTGGTGCATGGAGGCCATAAATTTCTGGCGATAGGGGTCATCCCCCAGCGTCAGCTGGCGGGCCAGCTGGCTGCGACGTGTGGCTGGCAGTTTGTCGAGCCACTCAGCCCCCTCCTGACCGACACAGCTCACCAGCGGCTTGGGGGCGTTGGCGGCGATCACCGGCATCTGGTGCGCTTTGGCAAACTCTACCAGCGGGCGGTAGTCGCTCGGATAGTTGGGCCAGGCGTTGCCTTCGCGGATCAAGGCCGCTTCACCAATCTGATTCGCCAGATAGGCATCCAGCGTCTTCTGATCGGCGCGGCTGAACTGCTCCATGGAGAGGGCCAATGGCCGACCGTGCTGCTGACCTGCGGTGTAGAGCCCGCTCAGCAGGCGCGATTGCAACAGATGCACGGCAGGATGGCTGTGCAGCTCGCCCACCAGAATGATGTCGGCGTCGGCAATGCGCGCGATTGCTTGCTCCAGCGTCAGGTCTGCATCTCCCTCGCTACTTAGCCGGTAGTCATAGAGCGTCTGCAACTGTGATGACACGTTTGGCTGGGTTGGGGTGGCACAGGCTGCCAGTAGCAGCGGCAGGGCGAGCAGGGGAAGTCGTCTAATCATGGGATCTCACGGCTGATATGCCCGGATGCCGGTGCATCTCGGGGGCTAATAGAGAATAAGGGCAACACAGGGCGACAGTGTAAAACCAATTTGGTTCAAAACAAATGAGAATGATTTCGTTTCTTGTTGATCTTTGTCGAGAGCCGGGTAATATGCGGCCTGTTTGATAACAGTTCTCAATAAGGATTCGCTGTGACCCATCATAACGCACTCTCTCTGGTTGCCCTCGCCGTGGCGGCCGGTCTCTCCTCCCAGGTCTTTGCTGCCACCCAGAAGGCGGATGAAGTCGTGGTCGTCAGCGGCTCACGGATGGAGCAAAAACTGGAAGATGTCTCCGGCCCCATCTCGGTGATCACCGCCAAGCAGATTGAAGAGCAGGTCGTCACCAACGTCGCCGACCTGTTCCGCTACGAACCCGGTGTGACCGTGCTCGGCGGTCAGGGGGATGCGCAGACCTTCATCATCCGCGGCATGGGTGAAAACCGGGTCAAGGTGGTGCGCGACGGTGTGCGCCAGAACGATGCTTACAGCAAGGGCGGTGTTGGCCAGAGCTACTTCGATACCGACATGATCAAGCAGGTAGAAGTGGCAAAGGGGCCGGCGTCTGCCGCCTACGGCTCCGATGCGCTGGGTGGCGTGATTGCCATCACCACCAAGGATGCCAGCGACTTCCTCAAGGGCAAGGATAGTTATCTGGATGTGACCAGCGGTTACGCCTCCAGCAGCCACCAGAAGATGGCGGGCTTTACCGGCGCCTTGCGCACTGGTGAAGTGGAGAACCTGCTGCGCTACACCTGGCGCGATGGCGGTGTGACCCAGAATTTCGACTCCACCAAAAACGACTTCGATATCGGTACCCACGCCCTGCTGCTCAAGAGCAAGTGGAACCTCTCCGATGAGCAGTTCCTCAAGCTGACCGTTGACTACCTGACCGATGGCGAGGAGCCGGATGCGGTCAAGCTCAACAAGGTCGGTACCGGTACTGCCCGTGTCTTTGATCAGCCCATCACCGACAAGCAGACCGACAACCTCTCTTTGGTGCTGGATCACGGCATCGCGCTGAATCAAGGCTGGGCTGATCGGATGGATAGCAAGGTCTACTTCGCCCGCACCAAACAGACGCTGGATCAGTACGCCTCATCCAAGTATCCGGTCAGCCCCGGCAACCCCTATGTGACCAAAAACTCGCTGGATCACAACGTGTTCGATCAGAAGAACATCGGCGCCCAGCTGCAGTTCCACAAGGCGGTCGCCAACCACCGCCTGGCCTGGGGGGCTGAATACGAGCACACCGACAACGAACGTACCCGTTACAAGGGGCCGACGACCCCCGGTGATTTTGTCGGCTACAACGAGCTGAGTTTCCCGGCTACCACCAGCGAGCGCAGCGCCCTGTGGGCCTTTGACGAGATCAAGTTTGGCGAGCGCTGGGTGCTGACCCCAGGTGCCCGTTATGACTACTACCGGATGACTCCGGACAACGATCCGGCCTACACAGGCGACAAGCTGCACAAGTTCTCGGAAGGGGAGTTGTCACCCAAGCTGGGTCTGGTGTTCAAGGCCCACGAGGCGGCCAACCTGTTCGCCCAGTACAGCCACGGCTTCAAGGCCCCCATGTATGACAGCGCCTTCTCCACCCTGAACCATCAGGCTTACGGCTATCGCATCGAGCCCAACCCGAACCTCAATCCGGAGAGCAGCGACGGCATCGATCTTGGCGTGCGTGGCAGCAGCAACGGCTTCAGCTATGAAGTAGCCAGCTTCTACAACAAGTTCGAAGACTTCATCGAGATGGTGGAAGTGGGCAAAGAGGGGCGCACCGCCGTCTACCAGTACCAGAACCTGAGCAAGGCGACCACCAAAGGGGTCGAAGCCAAGGCGGATTACTGGCTCAACGACATCGTCAATGTCTGGGGCAACCTCGCCTACATCGAAGGCAAGGATGGGGATGGCAACTACATCAACAGCCTGAGCCCGCTCAACGGCTCGGTCGGTGTGCGTCTGGAACAGTCCCAGTGGAACTTCAATACCGCGCTGCGCTTTGCTGACGACATGGACAAAGTCCGTAAAGACAGCAAAGGCAACGATTACGTGAAGAGCGCCGGTTGGGGTGTGGTGGATATGTACGCCCAGTTCAACCCGATGACCGACCTGCAGCTCAACGTCGGGGTCTTCAACCTGTTTGACAAGGAGTACACCAGCTACGAGCGCATCGCCGGTCGTGCCGAGGGCTCCGATAACAGCATGATGACCGAACCGGGCCGCAACCTGAGTGCACGGGTCAAATACGTATTCTAAAAAGACAACACACGCAGTGATCTCGGGCTGTTGCCCGCACCGGATCCCCGCCCTGACAGGCGGGGATTTTTTATACATGTAGCCAGGTGTGAGGTGACCCGCTCACACCATGTTATTCATTGGCTTCGCCTTTTTCTTTGTGTTGGCGAGATATTATGCTATTTGATTTATTGTTAATGACATTTAGTAATTCTTTACAACGGGTGTGCCTAGCTTTTGACTTCGACATCGAACTTTTTCCTCGACACCGCCGACGCTCTTGAGCTGATTACCCGCTTCAATGAGGCCTCTGACGAGCAGACCATAGTGGCCCTGCTGCGTACCCTTAGCCAGCAGATGGGTTTTGACCACTTCCGGCTGGGATTCATCTTTCCCAGTTCGATTCAGCGACCTGACGTGAGGATTTTCAACGGCTGTCCTGCCGAATGGGTACAGACCTATGACAAAAAGCGTTTCTTTACGGTAGATCCCGTTGTACGCAAAGGGATGAGCCAGAGTACCCCTATCCTCTGGGCCAACCTGATCACCGAGTGTTGCGATCAACAAGATATGGCGGGGCTTGAGGTGATGTTGCAGGCCCATGAGATGGGATTGCGCGACGGGATCACGATTCCCTGGCACGGGCCGAATGGCCATGTTGGCTTGTTGTCATTGATCACACGCACTACACGAACTGAGCATCAGTGGCTGACGGCTGCTCCCTTTTTAAGCTGGCTGGCGGTGCATGTCTTCGAGGCTGTGGCCCGTGTTTGTCTTGCCGTGAAGCTTCCTCAGGAAGAACTGACCCTACGGGAGCTGGAGGTGTGCCAGTGGGCTGCCGAAGGCAAGCAAGTGAGTGATATTGCCCAGATCCTGGGGATCAAGCCCAGAACCGTCACTTTCCATCTTGAACGGATAGCGGAGAAGCTGGGGGCAAGCAGCAAAAATCAGGCGATATCATGGGCGCTGATGCAGGGTATTGTCAGACTGAACATTGACACGGCACAGATTGAAAATGTGGATGATGACAGTGCATGATGCTGTCTAACGCAAAAAATTGCTCATTACACAGATAAAATCACTTAAAATGACAGTTTTGCCAGTGAGTTTGATGATGTTGCGCAATTTATTGCATATGAAGGAATCGTGCGAGAATTGTCTTTTATTTAACTAATTGAAAAATAAGAATAAAAATAAGTGGCATGGTCGCTGCTAAAGGGTTGGTTGAGTGCTATCTCGTTTAACCAACTTATTTAGGAGCATACCCATGCCAACTCCATGTTATATCAGCATCGAAGGTAAAACCCAGGGCAATATCACCGCCGGAGCCTTCACCTCTGACTCAGTCGGCAACATCTTCGTGCAAGGCCACGAAGACGAGATGCTGGTACAAGAGTTCCAGCACGTTGTCACCGTCCCGACCGACCCGCAATCCGGTCAGCCTGCCGGTCAGCGTGTCCACAAGCCGTTCAAGTTCACCGTCGCCCTGAACAAAGCCGTGCCGCTGATGTACAACGCGCTGGCTTCCGGCGAAATGCTGCCGAAAGTGACCCTGAAGTGGTATCGCACCTCCGTTGAGGGCAAGCAGGAGCACTTCTTCTCTACCGTGCTGACCGATGCCACTATCGTTGACATCGACTGCCAGATGCCCCACTGCCAGGACCCGGCGAAGTCTGACTTCACCCAGCTTATCCAGGTCTCCATGGCTTACCGCAAGATTGACTGGGAGCACACCGTTGCCGGTACTTCCGGTGCGGACGACTGGCGCGCCCCCATCGAGGCGTAAGCCTTGCTTCGGTACTTTGGTATTCCTTGTAAGTAGTAATGTGTCTTTGAGCCGGTTGTTCAACCGGCTTCTTGTACTATGCATTTTCTCCAGCCTGGCCAACGGGTTGGCTGGAGCTTTTCTGTTTTGCCATCCCCCTGCTGGGGTTTTATGCCCTGCGAGTGAGCGCGGAGGGATGGCAAAGCACTAAAGGGTGTCCTGTGATGCAGACCCGAACCGCTCGTAACCTGTTAACCCCCTTGTCTTTGGTGCCCTTGCGGCACCTGAGAGGGCGGTAGCGTGGCTGCGCGGCGAGGGCGTGTATGGGCGCGAGAGTTGGCAAGGGCTCAGGCACAGCTTGGCCGTGACAAGAGGGGAAAGCCATGGCTAATCAAACCGGATTGCAATTTACCGTCAAGGTGGGGGAGTTGCCCGAGAGCACCTTCGTGGTGGCCAGTTTCCAGCTGGATGAGGGGCTGAATCGGCCGTTCAATCTGCAGCTGGAGGTGGCAAGTAGCCAGCCTGATGTCGACTTTGGCGCCGTGCTGGACCAGCCGTGCGAGCTGCTGGTGTGGTACAACGGCGAGTTGCAGCGTCGGGTCTGCGGGGTAGTGAGCGAGTTTGCCCAAGGGGACAGCGGCTTTCGCCGTACCCGCTATCAGCTGCAAGTCAAACCTGCCCTGTGGCGATTGGGGCTGCGCCAGAACTCACGCATCTTTCAGGCGCAAAAGCCCGATGAAATCCTCAGTATCCTGCTGCAAGAACACGGCATCACCGATTACGCCTTTGCGCTCAAGAACGAGCACGCCCAGCGGGAATATTGCGTGCAGTATCGCGAGACCGACCTCGATTTCGTGAACCGCCTCGCTGCCGAAGAGGGCTTGTTCTACTTCCACGAATTTGAGCAAGGCAAACACCGCATCGTCTTTGCTGACGATGCTGCCGCCCTGACCGCTGGCCCCGAGCTTTTCTTCAACCTCGGCAACCGCTCGCTGGAACAAGGTCCTTACGTGCGCCAGTTCCACTACCGTGAGGCGGTACGGCCAAGCGATGTAGAGCTCAAGGACTACAGCTTCAAGACGCCGGCTTATGGCCTCTCCCACAAAAAGCAGGGCGCAGAGCTCGAGCATCAACGGGATACCTATCAGCATTTTGACTACCCGGGTCGCTACAAGCAGGACGGCAGCGGCAAGGCCTTTGCCCAGCACCGGCTCGATGCCCTGCGCAACGATGCAGTGGCGGGCAGCGGCAAATCCAACAGCGCCGCCTTGTTGCCGGGCCAGCACTTCTCACTCACCGAACATCCGAACGCCAGCCTCAACACCGACTGGCAAATCGTTCATATCCGCCACACCGGGGAGCAACCCCAGGCCCTGGAAGAAGAGGGCGGCAGCGGTCCCACCGTCTACCACAACGAATTTGGCGTAGTGAAGGCGAGCACCACCTGGCGCGCCCGCATCGGCAGCCCCGAGGCACCCTACAAGCCGATGGTGGATGGCCCGCAAATCGCTATCGTGGTGGGCCCCGACGGGGAGGAGATTTACTGCGACGAGCATGGCCGGGTGAAACTGCAATTCCCGTGGGACCGCTACGGCAGCTCTAACGACCAGAGCTCCTGCTGGGTACGAGTATCGCAAGGTTGGGCCGGTGGCCAATACGGCATGATGGCCATCCCGCGTATCGGCCACGAGGTGATTGTCGAGTTCTTGGAAGGTGACCCCGACCAGCCTATCGTGACGGGTCGTACCTACCACGCCACCAACCGGCCACCTTACGACTTACCGGCCAACAAGACCCGCACCGTGCTACGCACCGAAACTCACAAGGGCGAGGGCTTTAACGAGCTGCGTTTTGAAGACCAGGCGGGGCAGGAAGAGATTTACATCCACGGTCAGAAAGACCTGAACGTGCTTATCGAAAACGATGCCGCTTGGCGCATCAAGCACGACCAGCACACCGACATCGACTTTGATCGGGTAACCCGCATCAGAAAGGTGCCGGGCAAGGATGGCGCTCCGCCCAGCCTCGGTAATGACCACCTGACAGTCGAAGGCGAAAAACGCGACCATATCAAGGCGGACTATTCGCTGACAGTTGATACCTCCATGCACCAGAAGCTGGGTCAATCCCTCTTGGTGGATGCGGGTGAAGAGGTGCATATCAAGGTGGGTGACAAGCTGGTGCTGGAGGCGGGCTCAGAGATCACCCTCAAGGGCGGTGGCAGCTTTGTGAAGGTTGACCCGAGTGGCATCAAGCTGGTCGGCCCCGCCATCAAACTCAATGCCGGCGGCAGTCCGGGAGCAGGTTCTGGCTGGGCTGGTCAGGCTCCCGTTACTCCCAAAGGGGTTGAGGTGGTCAAAGCTCCTGAACTGGTTGAACTGGTCAAGGCGATTGCCACCGAGAAGGCGATGGAGGCGCTCTTGAAAGAAGAGAAGCCCGCTGCGTTCTACCTCTTTTCTGAATAAGGAGAAAGCATGAAGTTTGCATTTCCCATCCTCACTGCTAAAGGTGAAGAATTCAAGGATGTCAAAGCGCTGACTGCACTTATTAATGGCGAAAAATCCGGTCATTATCTCCTTGGCAATCACAACAAATGGCACGGTGGTATTCATATCAGCGACCAGAGTGCCCCCTGGTGCAAGGATAAATATCCTGTCCGAGCCATTGCTGACGGCAAAGTCGTGGCTTTTCGGATGATGAAGGATTATCTGACCTCTGAATTTCAGGGGGAGTCACTGCGTTATTCCAACTGCTTCTGCCTGGTCCAACACGAATATTGTGAAATCAATGCAGAAACAAAAGCTAAAAACGAGTTCACCTTTTATTCGCTCTATATGCACCTGTTGCCTTGGGATAAGTACCAAAGTACCGAGAAGCTGGTGTTGAAAAAGGGTTGGAATGCTCGCAATTCTGTCCCCCATAGGAATCCCAATGCAGAGCAGCAGCGTGCCGATGCTGCCTTACCCCGTTTCACTTTGCCTAAGGATACCGAACTGGAGATGGATAGCAGCATTCCCCCCAAAAAGGGGAGTGTTGGGGGCAAGGAGTATGATTTCATCAAGGTAAAGATCAAGAGCAAGCTGTCCAATGCCCAGATAAAAGAGGCTGAAAAGGCGGGGGTATTAGTCAGTGAAGGGAGTTCAGTCTGGATCGCCAATAGCCCGGATGCCGTGACCTTTATCAAGCCCAATGTGCCAACCTGGCTATTCGATCAGATAGATGCAGAGCTATTGAAGGATATGGCTGGGCGTGCAGATCCTGTCTTGGATGATAAAAGTGGTCGCTTGATGGCTGGCAGTGGCAATGTCTCACTGCCAGCTGGCACCAAGTTGCAGTATGATGCCCACCAACTCGAATTCCATTGGATTGGTGATAAAGCGCGCAAGATGGCCAGATGCAAATATGTCATGCCGAGTGGGAGTGACGCTCAGGGGAATTGTGGTCTCGCCTGGGTGTGCGTTGAAGATGAATTTATCAAAGCTAAAAGGCTTCCCCCTTCCCATCTCGACGAGCTATATGTGCTGCCATCTCCCGTGGTAATTGCTGCGGGTGAAACCATAGGCTATCTCGGCTTGGTGGAAACACCGGGGTCCCTGATTGGGGGCAAACAGAGCAAGCATCAGGTTCATCTTGAGGTGTTTACTCAAGATCCCCGTCTGGATGATGTTCTGGCCAACAAGGCGGGAACGCAAGGTGGTGCAATCTATGCCAAAGTGCCTGCCGATTTGATTCTCCATGAGAAGAAGAGTGAGGCAGGCAAATCCAAGTGGGTAGCAACCAAGGACAAAAGTCAGGAAGCGCTGGTTGAAGCACCCAAGCTGGAAAAGGATGCTGCCAAGCAGGAGTGGATTTGTGTCTCATCAGATAAATATGTCAAGAAAGAGCAAGTTGATTTATTGAGTCAGCATGACTGGTTGAAGAGCGGTTTTAAAAAGGTCGATGGCTCAGGCTCTGACGGCTATCTGGATCCTGACGCGCCCTCCACCTTCTTTACCGAATTGGTAAAGAGTTTCGATAGTGATAAGAGTGGTAAGCTTAGTAGCGAAGAAATACAGGCTGCCCTGCAAAACAGCAGCAATGCTGAGCAACTTCACAAGCTTATCGTCAAGCACCCCAGCGAATGGTATGAAAAATCGTCAGCCAGTAGTTATCAATGGCTGGATAAACTTATGACCAAAATTGGTCTGCCTGATTTTGACCAGTTGGTGGATCATGAGAAACAGCGAATTGATAAGCTGGAGTGGATGCAGAGTGCAACTAAGTTAACACTTGAGAAAGATAGCTGGCACTTTTCGCCTGTCGGAATTATGGCGTTAGCAATAAAGGCCAGAAATGGGCACCCTAAAACATATATAGGTGATAATTTAAATGAAATTGAGTTTTTGTCTTTCTATAATGGTGAGGTAGTTGAAGAGTCAGATTATGTCAATGCTGCTTCTGAGCTTGGTTGTGAGGTAAATGCTATAAAAGCAGTAGCGTTAACTGAAACCGGTAGTACAGGCAGTTATTATAAGTTCTCAGATCAGGATGATGCAGTGCTTTCTATTTTGTTTGAAAGGCATAAATTTAGTAATATGACGAATGGGAAATATGATAAGTCTCACCCTGAAATATCTAACCCTGTGGGGGGCGGATATGGGAAATATAAAGTTCAGTATAGGAAACTTATGCTGGCCTACTCATTGGATAAGGATGCTGCACTAAAAGCAGCATCTTGGGGGAAGTTCCAGATATTAGGTTCCAACCACTTGAGTTCTGGATATAAAGATGTAAATGAATTCGTTAGTTCGCTCAGTAGTTCAGAAAAAAACCATCTTAAAGCTTTTGTTAATTTTATAAAATCTGATAATAGATTGCTCAAAGCTATTCGAGCAAAAGATTGGTTAGCATTTGCACTAGTGTACAATGGTCCTAGGCAGAAAGGATATGATATAAAAATGAAGGATAATTACAATGCGCTCTAATATTTATGTTTTCATGTTGCTTTATTTAATTTCAGCTTCTTCGTATAGCGGCGAAAACGTGTATTTTTCTTGTGAGACTGATAAAGGTGATGTTAAGTTATTCGTTGATGGAAATATATTGAATTATGAATTCTCGAAAGGTGATAAGACTGAGCTTTCTTATCACTCATTGGGAGATGATTTTAGTGGATTCAGTCATAATTATTACTATAGATACCAGACTGAATATGGAAAGGTTTCTTTCAGTAAAGGGAAATACAAGTATTCGATTTTTAGTAACTACGAAGGAAATGAAGAAATGTCAGGTGTAATAGTAACTATATCCGAAAAAGAATATAACATCCCTTGCAGAAAAACAATTAAAAACAAACTTGTTGATCTTATCCCTTTACTACAATGTGATAAAGAAGATGCATTGGGATGTTATCCTGAAAGATAATATCTTTAATATTTTTTTCTGGTAAGATGTACAGATCTAGTTATTACCTGACACCGACCTCAAACCAGAGTCTTTTTTACGCCACTTTAGTATGCATTTCCTTTTAGGTTAGCTATGTAGTGGTCAACTAAATCCGGACACTTGGTTAGGCCGATCTTCGGCTTTTGCTGGCGGTATCCCATTATTGTGG
>NZ_JAAKTL010000025.1:0-58408 GCF_049174415.1 Aeromonas sp. 601039 | reverse complement strand
AGCCGCTCCACCACCTCTCCACCAACCGGAATCTGGTTGGCCAGAATCGGGGGGTAATATACGGATCGGCATCACTTACTCCTGAATTTCAATCTTGCGGATAGAGAGCCGCTCCACCACCTCTCCACCAACCGGAATCTGGTTGGCCAGAATCGGGGGGTAATATACGGATCGGCATCACTTGCTCCTGAATTTCAATCTTGCTGATGGTATTGGCTAACAGCGAGAGCGGTATCACCCGCTCCCGCGCGTCAGTTTTGCGGAATGTAGAGCACCTGCCCTACCTGAATATTCCGCGATTTGAGCTTGTTGATCTCTACCAGTCGCGCCTGACTCACCCCATGCTTCTCGGCAAGGCGGGAGAGACTCTCCCCCCGCTTGACCACATGGCGGATCATCTGCGACTTGTCATCACTGCGAACGGGGGCGGCAGCGCGGCTCTGCCCCTGCTGGGGAATATAGATGGTCTGACCAATCTGAATATCCCGGCTGCGCAGCTGGTTGATCTCTACCAAAGTGGATTGACTCACTCCATGCTTCTCGGCAAGGCGAGAGAGACTCTCGCCCCGTTTGACCACATGGCGGAGCATCCGAGATTTGTCATAGTCGCCCACATTGCTAACCGGCGCACCAGAATCTTGCGCAGCCTCCGAATAGGGCTTGATCACCCCGGCACCTGAACCGGTCGCAGCCGCGCCGTCACGTACTGTCGCTGGCATCTTATTGGTCACCACCGGCTGCGACTGCACTGGCTTGGGCTGGCTCACCGGCTGCGAAGCTACCGGTGCAGAGCGAGTGGTCGCGGCAGGCCTGCTCGCCTGTCCCTTGCCGGTCAACATGGCTCCCTTGGTCGGGTGGGCGCGGTAGTAGTTGCGGATCCCCTCGAAAATGGCGCGGGCCAGCTGATCCTGATAGCTTGAGGTAGCCAGCAGCTTCTCTTCCGCATGGTTGGAGATAAAGCCGGTTTCGACCAGCACCGAGGGAATATCCGGCGCCTTCAGCACAGCCAGACTGGCATGCTCCGGGGCCTTCTTGTGCAGTCGGGCAACCTTGCCCAATGAGCGCAGGATCTGACGGCTGACGTCGTAGCCTTCGGCACGGGACTTGTCCATGGAAAGGTCTAGGAAAGTTTGCGCCAGATAGGGATTGGGATCGGATTCCGCCAACACCTTGCCGACCCCGCCCAGCAGCTCGCCCTGCTTCTCCTGCTTCTCCAGCCAGCTGCCCATCTCGCGGTTGGCACGGTTGGTCGAGAGGACCCAGACAGAGGCGCCGCGCGGAGTGGAGTTATGGAAGCTGTCCGCATGGACCGACACCAGCAGATCCGCCTTGGCCTTGCGGGCAATCTCGGAACGCTTGTTGAGGTCGACGAAATAGTCGCCACGACGGGTCAGCACGGCGCGCATCCCCGGCTCGCGGTCGATCAGCGCCGCCAGCTTCTGGGAGACTGCCAGCGTAACTCGCTTCTCATAGGTACGACGCGGACCGATGGAGCCCGGGTCTTCCCCACCGTGGCCCGGGTCGATGGCAATCACCACCCCCCTGCCCTTGCCACCGACGGGCGTGGATTGCACCGCAGCCGCCGAGCGCTTCTCTTCATAAGGCAGATCGATCACCAGACGGTGACCATAGGGCCCGGCTGGTGCCAGCGGAAAGACCACCGGCTTGATGGCGGAGCTGAGATCAAGCACCAGCCGCAGGCCCCCCTTCTCCAGCGGAGTGCTCTCACGTATCTTGCGCACCAGCTCGCTGTTGTTCTCGACCCGGGCCAGATTGGTGGCATTGCTCGCCCCTTTCAGATCGATCACCAATCTATCGGGGCCAGCCAGGGTGAAGTAGTTGTAGTTGGGGGCACTGCTCATATCGAGCACCACCCGGGTGTTATCCGGTGATGGCCAGATTCGCACACTCTTGAGCTGATTCGCCCAGGAGGGTAACGCCATCAAGGAGAGAGCAATAACAAGGATCAAGCGCACGTAGATGACAACCGTTCCAGAATGGCTTCGCCAATAGCAGTGCGGGCCTCTATCAGAGCCTCGCGCTGCTCGCCTACATAAGTAAGGGTAATTTCAAGGTCAGGAGCCGGTAACCAGCCCTCGCCCTTCTCGGACCACTCCACCAGACAGAGAGTATTGGCGGCAAAATAGTCCCGAATGCCCATGAACTCCAGCTCTTCCGGATCAGCCAGACGATAGAGATCGAAGTGATAGACCTGCCAGCCATCGAGTTCGTAGGGCTCGACCAGGGTATAGGTCGGGCTTTTTACCTTGCCCTGATGGCCAAGGCCCTGCACCCAGCCGCGGGTCAGAGTGGTTTTACCAGCACCAAGCGTGCCATGCAAAAACACTGTGGTCGCCTGCTGGCAGGCCTGTGCCAGACGGCCACCCAGTGCCACGGTTGCTGCCTCGTCCGGCAGTGTCATCATCAACTGTTTTGCCATGTTCTTCTTTTTAACTTGTAATGGTGTCGGGATTAACCAGTTTGCGGATCAGCGGCAGCAGATCTGACGCCAGCATGCCCCGTTCGCCGTCAGCGGCGGCCTGATCTGCAGCCTCGCCGTGGATCACGGCGCCCAGCCAGCTTGCCATGGTGGCAGACCAGCCCTGGGCCAAAAGGGCGGCGATTATACCAGATAACAGATCGCCCATGCCGCCACTTGCCATGCCTGGGTTGCCTTCACAACAGAGTGCGACCCGCTCGCCGTCATAAATAAGTGTCCCCGCCCCTTTTAACAACACCACACCGCCATAGCGCCGCTGCAGCGCCTGCACGGCGGAAAACCGGTCGGTTTCAATGTCGGCAATGGTGCATCCCAGCAGTCGCGCAGCTTCGCCGGGATGGGGCGTGAGCACCCAATTATCCTGATGGCGGGGAGATTGCGCCAGCCAATTCAATCCATCGGCGTCCAAAACCAGTGGCAGCCGTTCGGTGAGATAACGGGCGATTTGCGCGCCTCCCCACTCATCCTGACCGAGGCCGGGGCCGATGACCCGCACCGACGCCCACCCCTTGTCATCAGCGCTGGTGAGGCTCATCAGCTCCGGTTGATAGAGACTGACCGGCGGATGTTCCGGATGCTGACACACCCGCACCAGCCCGGCCCCCGCCCGCAGGCAGGCGCGGGCCGCCAGCACGATGGCCCCCTGCATGCCGCGATTGCCCCCCACCAGCAGCACCTTGCCATAAGAGCCCTTGTGGGAAGCGCGCGGGCGCGGGGTAAGCTGCGTGCTGAGCAGCGGATAATCGATACGCCAGATGGCGGGCAGCATAGTGTCATCCGGCGTGACGCCAAGGGGATCACAGTCGAGCTGGCCGACGCAATCCACCCCGTCGCCGGTAAGCATCCCCTGCTTGATACCGATAAAGGTGAGGGTGCGAGTGGCCTGCACCACGGCCCCCATGGCACGGCCGGTATCGCCGTTGAGGCCGGAGGGGAGATCCACCGCCAGCACGGGCACAACCAAGCCATTGATTGTTGCGACGATCTTTGTCAGTAGTGGCGAGAGGGGCGTGTTGACGCCGGTGCCAAGCAGAGCATCGACCACCAGATCCGGGGCTGAGTGCCGGGCCCCATCAAACTGCTCGGCCAGCCAGACCCGGCCACCGGCCGCCAGCCACTCATCGGCGGCCCGTCTGGCATCCCCCTTCAGCTGGTCGGGTGCTCTGGCGGCAATCACCACCACCTCGATTCCAATCTGGCGGGCAAGGCGGGCCAGCACATAGCCATCACCGCCGTTATTGCCGGGGCCGACGAAAATCCACCAGCAGCGACTGTCGGGCCAATGCAGAGTGGCATAGGTGTGCAGCGCAGCACCGGCTCGCTCCATCAGGGCATAGAGAGGTTGCCCCTCACGCGTGGCCCAGTTGCGTTCCAGTGCGCGGATCTGTTCAGTCTGCCACAACCCCTGTGGTAAACTGCCCCCCTCTTTTGTGCCCAACGCGCCCCTGATGATCTCTACCATGACGGCTCCCGCCTCTTATCAATCGACCCACACCAGCAAACGCCGGCCAGGCCAAGCCGCATGAGCGCTCCTGACTTCCACCAGCTGGCCCACGATATCAAGCTCTGGGCACGGGAGCTAGGATTTGACCAGACGGGCATCACCGACACCGACCTGCGTATCGAAGAGCCGAGATTGCAGGCCTGGCTGGATGCGGGCTATCACGGCAGCATGGATTACATGGCACGCCACGGCATGATGCGCGCGCGCGCCCACGAGCTGCTGCCAGGCACGGTGCGAGTGTTGTCGGTGCGGATGAACTACCTGCCGTTCGAGGCGGGCTTTGCCGCTACCCTGCGCGATCCGACTCTGGGCTATATCAGCCGCTACGCTCTTGGTCGCGACTACCACAAGGTGCTGCGCAACCGGCTAAAACAGCTGGGTGATCGCATTGAAGCGCGCTGCGCCGAGCTGTTTCAAGGCACTGAAGATGCCTTGGGTGAGTGGCGCCCCTTCGTCGACTCCGCCCCCATCCTCGAGCGGCCACTGGCAGCCAAGGCGGGCCTAGGCTGGGTTGGCAAACACTCACTGCTGCTCAACGAATCAGCCGGCTCCTTCTTCTTTCTCGGTGAGCTGTTGCTCAACCTGCCGCTACCGCTCGACCAGCCAGTGGAGAAGGAGCAGTGCGGCAAGTGTGTCGCCTGCATCAACATCTGCCCGACCGGCGCCATTGTCGCCCCCTATGTGGTAGATGGCCGCCGCTGCATCTCCTATCTCACCATCGAGAATCACGGCCCTATTCCGGAAGAGTTCAGGCCCCTGATGGGCAACCGCATCTACGGCTGCGACGACTGCCAGCTTATCTGCCCCTGGAATCGCTACGCCGATGCCAGCCCGGAGCCCGACTTCAGCCCCCGCCCCAGCCTGCACCGCCCGCCCCTGCTGGCGCTGTGGCGCTGGAGCGAGAGCGATTTCCTCAAACAGACCGAAGGGAGCCCGATCCGCCGCATCGGCTATCAACGCTGGCGCCGCAATCTGGCAGTAGCCCTTGGCAATGGACCGGCAACCCCCGAGGTGATCGCGGCCCTGCAACTGGGGCTGACCACCGCCGAACCCATGGTGGCCGAACATATCGAATGGGCGCTGGCCACCCTTGCCCGGCGTCAGGATGAAGAGAACAAGAAGACCCGTTTGCTGATCCGCTGCATCGAAAAAGGTCTGTCGGATCACGCATAAGTGATCTGCCCCTTGCCGGATTGCAGCACTTTTTTCATGCTCTGCCGACCTGCAGTGCCCATAACAGCGTGGTCCCTGCAAACTGGTCGGCACACAACAAGGACAACACAGATGCAAATGTTGGGAGTGGATATTGGAGGCTCAGGGATCAAGGGCTGTCTGGTCGATACCAAAACCGGCGAATTGATTGGCGAGCGCCATCGCATTGCCACACCGCAACCGGCCACCCCGGCTGCCATCGCCCATACCCTCAAGGCGCTGGTCGAACACTTCGACTGGAAAGGACCGGTAGGCTGCGGCTTTCCTGCCACCATCCACAACGGGGTTGCCAAGAGTGCCGCCAACATCGACAAGAGCTGGATCGAAACCGATGCCGAGCATCTGTTTGCCGATGTCACCGGCAAGCCCTGCTATGTGCTGAATGATGCTGACGCCGCCGGTCTGGCCGAGATGCGCTTTGGGGCCGGCAAGGATCGCAAGGGGGTCATCATCCTCATCACGGTCGGCACCGGCATCGGCACCGCCATCTTCGTGAACGGCCATCTGCTGCCCAACACCGAGCTGGGCCATCTGATGCTGGAAGGAATGGTCGCCGAGCACTACTGCTCCGATGCGGCGCGCAAACGGGAAGATCTCTCCTGGAACCGCTGGGGCAAGCGTTTCAACAAGTATCTGGCGCGCCTCGAGTTTCTCTTCTCCCCCGACCTCTTCATTCTGGGGGGCGGCAGCGCAGCCAAGCTGGATAAGTTTGTCGATCGCATCGAGACCCGGGCGCCGCTTATTCCGGCGGCCAGCCTCAATCAGGCGGGCATTATCGGGGCCGCCCTCTACGCGGCCGAGCAGCAGGGCTAACCGACGCTCACTGCAAGTCAGCAGATACCAATGGAAAGGGCTCGGCACTGCTGCCGGGCCCTTTTGTTTTGCGGCCATCTTGCGTGTTTGGTGCTTATCACCCGCTACATGTCGTCGAGTCGATGCACCCCGTGCACCAGCCGAGTCAGGCGGGTCTGCTCCAGCCCGGCCAGATTCTCGAGCAAAGCGGTGGTGGCCGGTGTCGGGCACTCCCGGGCCAGATGGCTCAGCTCGCCCACCAGCTGCTCTTCCCAGCGGCATACCTGAGTGACGATATCCTGAGTCTGAACTGATGCCGGCAGCTCGAAGCGGGTAATGGCAGGCAGCATGTCCTCGCTGAAACTCTGGTTCAGCCAGGTCTCCCTGACCGCCTCTCCCAGCTGAGCGGCATATTCGTGCAGATGGGCACTGGCCGCATCCTCACGCCCTTGCAGATAGACCAGCAACATCCGGCTGCGCTCGCTATCCACCTGGTTGCTCAAACGCCGGTAACAAAGGCCGAGCTGGTGATGCACCTGTTCAAGATAGTGCAGCAACTGTTTGATCTGTTGGAATCTCATCGCACTGCCCTCCATGCTTGTCGACATCATCAGTATAAAAAACCGGCGCTACCGACCCAATCCCTATCCGAGCCCCCCTTGCGCTGCATCAAGGTTGACGCCGACAAAGTGGCGATCAGGTGCTCCGGTCACGAATAGGGAACGATTTGTGCAGCAATTTGTGCAACGATGGAGGAGCATTAAGCTCGACAGCAGATGTGAACAGAAACAAGCTGGCACACTAATAAAACCAGCATTTACCCGATATAAACCATCTTTAATTCGGTTATCTGCCGCAGGAACGAAACAGGATCTGGAAGAGCAACAATACCATCCTGATCGTTATCCGCCTGACAGAAATCCTTATCACTTTTTAGACGTCTAGACGTAAAAACATGCGTTGACATGGCCATCCAGACATCTTAGCATCATCCTCCATGATGACAGAGTAACCCAGTGGAACCTCTGCCCAATTTCCCCGCCTGTAGCGCCCTGTGCTTTAAGGCTGTTAGCACGGAAGAATCCATGATTAAGTTGATCGGTCTCAACAAAGTCTACGGTACAGGCAGTGACGCCGTGCACGCCCTGCGTGATGTGAGTCTGCATGTACCCCAAGGCAAAATTTTCGGGGTGATCGGTGCCTCCGGTGCCGGCAAGAGTACCCTCATTCGTTGTGTCAACCTGCTGGAACGCCCGACAGAAGGACAAGTCATCGTTGATGGCCAGGATCTGGTCGCCCTGAGCGAACGGGATCTGACCCAAGCTCGCCGCCAGATCGGGATGATTTTCCAGCACTTCAACTTGCTTGCCTCCCGCACCGTGTTTGCCAACATCGCCTTTCCGCTGGAGCTGGCAGGCTGGAGCAAAGAGAAGATCCAGCAACGGGTTGCCGAACTGCTGGCACTGGTCGGGCTGGAAGCCCGTGCCCAGGCCTATCCGTCCGAGCTTTCCGGCGGCCAGAAACAGCGCGTCGCCATTGCCCGCGCACTGGCACCGGCCCCCAAGGTGCTGCTCTGCGACGAGGCCACCTCTGCTCTCGACCCGCAGACCACCCGCTCGATCCTGACCCTGCTCAAGGAGATCAACGTCAAGCTGGGGCTCACCATCCTGCTCATCACCCACGAGATGGACGTGGTGAAAGGGATCTGTGACGAAGTGGCCATCATCAGCGACGGCCGTCTGATCGAACAGGGCGAAGTGGCCTGGTTCTTCAGCAACGCCAAAACCCAGCTGGCGCGTGACTTCATCCACTCCACCATCCATCTGGAGGTACCGCAGGAGTATCAGGATCGGATGAGCAGTGAGCGGGTGCCGGGCAGCTACCCGCTGGTGAAGTTCGGCTTTACCGGCAGCACAGTCGATACGCCGCTGATCTCCGAGGCGAGCCGCCGGTTCAATATCGACATCAGCATTCTGAGCGCGGACATCGAGTACGCCGGTGGCGTCAAATTCGGTTTCCTGCTGGCCGAGCTGTTCGGGGATGAAGCCCAATGCGAGGCCACCCAGCAGTTCCTTATCGACAACCACATTCAGCTGGAGGTAATGGGTTATGTCCGAAGCCATGATTAATCTGCTCATCACGGCCCTGGGCGACACCCTGATCATGGTGTTTGCCTCCGCTCTGTTCGGCTGCCTGCTGGGTCTGCCGCTCGGCGTGGCACTGCACGTGACCAAGGCGGGCCAGATCCTGGCCAACCCCTTGCTCAACCGTACTCTGGGTATGGTGGTCAACGTGGGTCGCTCGGTGCCCTTTATCATCCTGCTGGTCGCCATCATTCCGCTAACCCGGCTGATTGTCGGCACCAGTATCGGCACCATCGCTGCCATCGTGCCGCTGACTGTCGGTTGCATCCCTTTCATTGCCCGTCTGGTGGAAGGGGCCCTGATGGAAGTGCCGGACGGCCTGCTGGAAGCGGCCAAGGCGATGGGCGCCAAACCGCTGCAAATCATCACCAAGGTGCTGCTGCCCGAGGCTCTGCCCGGCATCCTCAACAGCGTCACCATTACCCTAGTCACGCTGGTGAACTACTCGGCCATGGCCGGGGCCATCGGTGGCGGCGGTCTGGGGGATGTGGGTATTCGTTATGGTTATCAGCGCTTTGACCCGACCGTCATGCTGGTGACCGTGGTTATCCTGGTAGTACTGGTTCAACTTATCCAGAGCGCGGGTGAGCGCCTGGTCAACAAATGTGATCATCGTTAATCGTCGATTTCTGACAGGAGGTTTTATGAAATTTGGCATCAAATCCGTTGCGGCTGCCCTGCTGGCTGGTCTGGTTCTGGCCGGTTGCGGTCAAAAAGAAGAGAGCAAGGTTCTGAAAGTGGGCGCTATTGCCGGCCCCGAGACCGAACTGGTTGAAGTGGCTGCCAAGGTCGCCAAAGAGAAATACGGTCTGACAGTCGAGGTGGTCAACTTCTCCGACTACGTCACCCCGAACGTGGCGCTGAACGATGGCAGCATCGACGTCAACGCTTTCCAGCACAAACCCTATCTGGATGCGCAGGTGCGTGATCGCGGCTTCAAGCTGGAGCCGGTTGGCAACACCTTCGTCTACCCGATTGCCGGTTACTCCAAGAAGATCAAGGCGCTGAGCGAGCTGCAAGATGGCGCCCAGATCGCGGTACCGAACGATCCGACCAACCTGGGTCGTTCCCTGATCCTGCTGGCCAAACAGGGTCTGATCACCCTGAAGGATGGTGCAGGTCTGGAAGCCACCGTACTGGATATCGCCAGCAACCCGCGCAACTTCAAGATTGTCGAGCTGGAAGCAGCCCAGCTGCCGCGCTCGCTGGAAGACGTGGACTTGGCCATCATCAACAACACCTTCGCCGGCCAGATTGGTCTGACCCCGACCGAGAACGGCCTGTTTGTTGAAGACAAAGAGTCCCCGTACGTCAACCTGATCGTCGCCCGCGACAACAACAAGGATGACGAGAAGGTCAAACAGTTCGTACAAGCTTTCCAGACCGATGATGTTTACAAGAAAGGTCTCGAGCTGTTCAAAGGTGGCCTGGTAAAAGGTTGGTAATTGCTCACTCGGCAAAAAAGGCCACGCAATGCGTGGCCTTTTTTATTGGCGCCGCTATCATATCCGCGAGCACGGCAACACGAACATACTCATAACATGAAAAAATGGTATCTGGCCTACTGCAAGCCAAAAGAAGAGGCCCGCGCCCGCGCCCACCTCGATGCCCAGGGTATCGAATCCTATTACCCCATGGTGGAGATCGAGAAGCTGCGCCGGGGCAAGCGAGTTCCGGTACGGGAACCCATGTTCCCCAACTACCTGTTTATCTTTGTCGATTTGGAAGAGGTGACACCGGTCACCCTGAAATCGACCCGCGGCATCAGCAGAATCATCCACTTTGGCAGTGAATGGACCCCCATCAGCAGCAAGCTGGTCTATCAGCTGATGAGCCGCGATGACAGCGACGAGGCGAGAGCCAGCTACGCCAGCCTGCCCTGCTCGGGCGACAAGGTGCTGATTGAAGAGGGGCCGCTTGCCGGCTTCGAAGCCATCTATATGGAGCCGGATGGAGAGAAACGTGCGATTTTGCTGGTCAGCCTGCTCAACCGGGAGACCACCAGCAGCTTCGACAACCACACCTTCAGACGTCTGGACTAAACCCACGGGCCAGACGGCACGATAAATCGCAATGGCGGGATGATCCCGCCATCTCACGCGTCAAGATCAAAGCGGGCGATGACCGCCTTCAGCTTGCCGGTATCGCCAGCCAGTCTGGCTACGATCTCCTCCCCCTGCTGACTGCGCAGACAGGATTGCCGACTGAGCGCAGCAATGTCATCGACCGTTCCGGCTACCTCGGCGGCCACCCGCGACTGCTGCTCGGTTGCCACCGAAATGGCCTGCAGCTGGCCCGACAGCGAGTGCACCAGCTCGTTCATGGCACTCAGGGTATCGGTCACCAATCCAACGGCATCCCGCCCCTGCTCCACCAGCCGGGTGCCGCTGCTGACGGTACTCACCGTCTGGCGAGTCTGCCGGGAGATGGCTGCAATAGTCTGGCTGATCTCGGCGGTTGATTGATGGGTGCGGGTCGCCAGCTGGCGCACCTCGTCGGCCACCACCGCAAAACCGCGCCCCTGCTCGCCTGCCCGTGCCGCTTCTATCGCCGCATTGAGTGCCAGCAGATTGGTCTGCTCGGCTATAGTGGCGATCACCTCGGTGATCTGCCCCACCTGTTCACTCTGATGCTCCAGCAGCCCCATGGCCTCGTTGGCCTGCCCAATCATGGCGGCAATCTGCTGCATGGTATCGCTCATTCGCGCCAGCGCAGCCTCTCCCTGACGGGTCTGCTGCTGCACCTGCTGGGCACTATCCGCCACACCGGCAATGTTGCCAGCCACATCACGGGCACTCACTGACATCTGATCGATAGCTGCCGCCACCGCATCGACCCGCTGATCCTGCTCCGTCAGATCCGCCACTATGGCTCTGGTGGTGTTGCCCACATCAAGACAGGCCTCTTCGACCTGTCCCACTGCGCCCTGCAACTCGCCGACCAGATCACGTAACTGGGCAGACATCCGGTTGATGGAGCCGGTCAATCCACCCAGCTCATCCTGACCCGTTATCGGCAAGGGCTCGGCCGCCAACCGACCATCCGCAACCAGCCCCGCCCGGATCACCAGACTGGCAATGTCACGGGTCAGACGACGGCTAAAGAGCCAGGCGACCAGCATGCCAAGCACGATGGCACTGCCGGTGGCCAACATCAGTGTCTGGTTGATGGCCCTTCCGGCTCCGGTCATCTGCGCCGAAATCTGATCCACCTCGGCGCGGGTTTTATTCACCTGCTGGACCAACTGCTCGCTGAGGCTGGACTGCATCGGCTCGATGTCGGTGGCCATCAGGTAGTTGGCCTGATCCCAATCCGGCGCCTGGCGCTTCTCGATCACCTGCCCCACCAGCTCGGAGAAGGGAGTCGCCATCTCTTCAAACAGCTGCCAGAGGCTCTGCTGGGTATCGGTAAAGAGCGCGGCTTGCTGCTTCACCTCAGCCACCCGCTGCTGGTGAAACTGGTAGTAATCCTGATACTTGCTGCGGTATTCGGGATCGCCTGAGATGAGAAAATCCCTCAGGGCAGAGAGGGAATTGGCGAGGCTGTTGTAGGCATCTCCCACCTGCTTGAGCAGCATGCGGCGATCGCCCGCGAGCTGATCCTGCGAGGTCGCCACCTCCTCATTGGCAAAGGATTGCAGCTGATCGAGCGCAGCCTCCGCCAGCGGCCCCGCCTCCTGCAGCATCAGGGTGTGAGCGGGCAGATTCTCTTCACTCTGGGCTATGGTCCACACCTTCTCCTGATGGCTTTTGAAGGTCTCGAGAGACTTGGCGAGCGCCGGGCTGAAGGCCTGATGGGCAATGGCCTGCCAGGCCGACTCCCACTCCTGCTTGAGGCGGGAGGCCTGAGCCGGATCCTTGCCGAGGATCAGATATCCACGCAGGGCAGAAACGGTGGCCACCAGCGCCTTCTGGCTCGCCTCATCCCGCTGCAAGGCGGGCAGCGCCTGCTCCAGCAGGGTGTGTTGGGCCTGATTGATCTGGGTCAGCCGGTAATAGACCAGCGTGGAGGAGAGCAGGATCAGCAGGTTGATAAAACCGAAGCTGAGCAGCAACTTGCTTGAGATTTTCATGAACATCCTTGTTCAAACGGAGGGATCCAGCCAACAGAATCAGATAGATATCAGTGTAGGCAATCTATCTTGCCAAGTCCGGTGCCAATTAGCCAATTCACTGCGCGGCATCGGGCGGGCAGAGAAAAATCCCTGACAGAGGTCGCAACCGAGTTGGGCCAGCACTCGCCAGGTTGCCTCATCCTCTACCCCTTCCGCCACCGACTTCAGCCCCAGCTTGCGGGCCAACTCGATACTGGACTCGATGATAGCCAAACGTGACGGATCGGCATGGCAGCGATCGACGAAAGAGCGATCCAGCTTGAGCTCGGTGAACGGCAACAGTGCCAGCTGCTGCATCGAGGAGTAGCCGGTACCAAAATCATCGATGGAGAGGCCAAAACCATGCATTCTTAGCCGGGTCAGCACCTCCAGAGACTTGCCCAGATCCTGTACGAATGCGCTCTCGGTCACCTCCAGAGTGATGAGCTCAGGATTGATACTCCAGCGCTTGCACTGATCAATCAATAAGTTGCAGAGGTCCCCTTCAATGAGTGAGGTGGTGGAGAGGTTCATCGACAGATTGAGTGACAACCCAGTTTCCTCCCATAAATGACCATCACTCAGAGATTTGCTGATTATCACCTCGGTCAACGGATCGATAAGCCCGTTGCTCTCCGCCAGTGAAATAAAACGCCCGGGAGGGATCAGACCAAACTCGGGGTGTTGCCAGCGGGCCAACGCCTCCATCCCGACCCATTCGCCGGATGCAAAACTCACCTTGGGCTGATACCAGGGCAACAATTGATCTTGCTCGATCGCCCGACGCAACTCATCGAGTCCTATTCTGTGCCCATCTTCTTCTCTGACTGGTTCCTGCCGGGGTGACCAAGCCTGGATAAGCCGCTGGAGCTGCTGCGGCGTTGAGGGTTTCTCTATGCGACCGAGCACCTGCAAGCCATAAGCGGTACTCATACGCAATACAGCTTCCACCACATCCCCCTCAAGTGCGCTGGAGAGGATAATCCCCCCGCGAAAACCGCCCAGTGACAGGCGGCGCAACAGCGCCATGCCATCCATTCCGGGCATTCGCAGATCGCAAAACAGGATATCGACGTTGTGTTGCTGGCTAAGCGCCAACGCCTCGATACCATCAACCGCTTCCAGCAGATTCTGGTAACCCAGGCTGCGGATCTGGTGCAGCAGCGCCTTGCGCTGAAATCCATGGTCTTCCACGACCATGATGACCAACTCATGTTGTGCTTTTTTCATCGAGCCATAATCCAATGTCGTGGGCAATCGCCGTCATCAACCTCTGCACTGTGCTGACCAGATCGTCGAGCTCGTCGAGCCGCTTCAATCGCGCAGCCGATTCCAGCATGGCAGCCTGGCTGGCAAGCCCCTCCAACCCGACCATTCGGGCAGCCCCCTTGATCCGGTGGGCGGTCTCAACCAAGGCGCTGGCATCATGACAAATCAGTGCTGCCATCATGGCCTCGCCATCCTGCCGGTTGGAATCGAGATACTCCACCGCCATGGCTCGCGCGGTCAGCTCGTCACCAAACAGCGCCAACCAGCGCTCAGCCTGAATGCCTGTAGCCCCAACAACGGGCGCAACCGCGCTTCTGGTTGGCGTCCTCTCTGCCAGCCAATGGGCCAGCATCTGGCGCAAGATATCCAGCGGGTAGGGCTTCAGTAACATGTCACTCATGCCTGCCTCTACCATACGAGCACTCGCCTCTTCCGACGTATCTGCCGTTACCCCTATGATGGGGGCCGTCACTCCCGCAGCCCGCAGCGCCTTGGTCAGAGCATAACCATCCATCACCGGCATATGGCAATCAGTCAGCAGCATCGAGAATTGCTGTCCCTGCCAGGCCCGCAACGCCTTTTCGCCATCTTCCACTACCAGGGATTCAATTCCGAGGATAGCCAGTTGTCGTGCCAGCAGGGCGCGATTGACCGGATGATCATCGGCCACCAGCACCCGTCCTCCCAGCTTGTCGGCCAGCGCAGGCAAAACCGGGGCGACCCGTTCCTGCAGCAGTTCGAGACAACTCTCCAGCAGCAGGTCCGGGTAGAGAGGAGAGAGCCCCAATCGCCACCACAACTGACCGCCGATCCGGCCGCGAAGGGCCTCGTTCGGTGACGCTATGATCCCTCTCAATGAGACATGCTGCAACCATCCCTGCCACTCACCGCCGAGGGCCTGCTCCAACCACAGCTGATCAGCCAGCAGCAACCCTTCCAGTGAGCGGTTGAGCTGGCTGGCATCCAGATGCCTTAGCTTGGCGCCCAACCGCCGCATGGCCGCCTCGAGGCTGGCATCGGCGCTGAAAAACCACCATTCGGTGCCAGCCAGCGGGGGCGCATCCCATTGAGGGTTGGTCAGCGGCACGGTAAAGCGGAAACGGGATCCCTCTCCCGCCTTGCTGGTCAGGGTGAGTTCGCCCCCCATTTTGCGCACCAGCTGATCACAGATTGCCAGCCCCAGCCCGGTACCACCAAAGCGGCGATTGATGTCGGACTCCACCTGCTCAAACGGAGTGAACAACAATGCCTGTTTCTCCTCGGCAATCCCGATACCGGTATCGCGGATACTGATAGCAAGCTGATCGCGCAGGTAGCTGACCCGGATGGAGACCTCCCCCTGTTCGGTGAACTTTACCGCATTGTTGAGCAGATTGGAGATCACCTGACCGACCCGTACCCCGTCGATATCGGCCCAATCAGGTACATGCTGGCCCCACTCCAGCGTCACGTTGAGCCCTTTGCTATGGGCCAGGGTAGCGTGGCCACGGATCGCATCGCAGATCACCGTCTGCAACCGGCTGACCTGACAATGCAGTTGCAACTGACCCGCCTCGATCTTGGAGAAATCGAGTATGTCGTTGACCAGATAGAGCAGGTTGTTGGTCGAGGTGACCACATTACGCACCATGTAACGTTGATCGTCGTTGAGCTCGCTCATTTGCAACAACTCGAGCATGCCGTGCATGCCGGAGATGGGGGTGCGTAACTCGTGGCTCATGGTGGCCAGAAAGCGGCTGCGCGCCTGCATCGCCTGCTCGGCATAAGCACGTGCCTCGCGCAGCTCATGCTCCTGCTGCTTGAGGGCCGTGATGTCCTGAATCACCCCGTTGAGGATCAGCGCCTGCTGCTCCTGACGGACAAAATTGCCGCGTACCTGCAGATAGCGATCCCCGTCAGGGCGCTCCACCTTGACCTCCAGATCGAGGGGGGCCAGGGTCTCGGCATGGTTGGCCACCTTGCTGACAAACTCCTGCAGGGCCTGTTCGGTAAAGCCAAATACCTCACCACCCGATTCAGCGTTAAATAAATCCTGATGAGATACCCCCAGGATCTCGTTGGCCCCCTGAGAGGCATAAAGAAAGCGTCCCTTGCCCGGCCCCAGCCACAGATACTGGTAGACTACGCCGGGCATGCTGTCGGTGATCTGGGTCAGGCGAGTTTCAGCCTGACGAGCACGCTCCTCGGCTTCCTTGATACGGCTGACATCGGTCAGCACTGTCAGCACACCCCGCATGTTGCCATCGGGGTCCCGGTAAGGGCGCTTGGCATAGATAACATGAAAAGGGGTGCCATCGGCACGCAAGCTATTGCCGGCCCCCTCCAGCTCCTGGCCGCTTTGCCATATCCTGCGCTCCTCTTCCAGCACGCTCGCACGCAGGGGCTCGGGGATGCTTTGCAGGTCGTCAAGCGCCTCGCCATTGACATCAACGAGAAAGGCATCGCGATAAGCCCGGTTGCAGAGGGTTATACGCTGCTCGCTGTCGCGCAATGCCACCATGGTCGGCAATGAGTTGAGCAGGGTCTGTACAAACAGCAACTGTTCGTTGAGTTTGCTCTCTGCGATTTTCCGCTGCGCAATCTGGCGACGCAGGCTGCGGGCCCAGAACATCACCAGCAGACCGCAGGTCAACAAGGCCACTCCGCCCAGCGCCAGCCACTTGTAGAACTGGCTGTAATCGGATTCGACATTTACCGAAACATTGAGCCAGCGCCGCTCCAGCAGTTGCCACTCCTCATCCGTGATGGTCAGCAACAGCTTGTCCATGATCCGCAGCAGCTCGGGCTGCCTGATATCAACGGCCATGCTGATGGGCACGGAAAACTCGGGGGAGCTCAGCACCACCTGATACTTTTCGTTGAAGCCCTTCATGGCCTGCTGCCCCAGATTGGTCATGGTCAACAGCACATACTCGGCTTTCCCCGTATCAAGCAGGGTAAGCAGCTCAGTATCCTTGCCCACTTCAATGACGTTGCCACCATGGGCGCTGATAAGAGAAGCCTCATAAGAACCGGTCACGCCACCAATCAGGCGCCCTTTCAGCTCCGCCAGCGACTTCAACGGACGTGCGCCGCGCCGGGATACCACATAGCTGTCGAATTTAAGGTAGGAGGAGCTGAAGGAGGCAAATGCCTCGCGATCCCTGAGCGGTGTCATCAGGGGGATCAGATCCACCTTGTGCTGTTTCAGCAGAGCCAGAGACTCTTGCCAGGTGCTGGTCGGCTCAAGTTCAAAGCGGATCCCCGAGCGCAGACTCAACAACTTCATCAAATCTGCCGCATAGCCGTGCAACACCCCTTCGTCATCAATCTCGCTGATACCGGCAAACGACGGCGCAACGGCAAACCTGACCACCTTGCTCTTCTTCTTTAACCAGGCTACCTCGTCTGGTTCCAGCAACAAACCCGCCTTGAAACGGCTGTCTTCCTGATTCAGCCGCAACCGGGCATCAGCCACCGGGATCCGCTGGTAGGCCTGCCAGATGCGATCCGTCAGCGCCGGGTCATGGGTACTGGTTGCAATGGTCAATGCACTACCGGGGATCCAGTCCGGGATCACAATCCCCATCGACTCAGGCAACCGCTCCATCTCCATGGCAATGATCGGCCCCAGAGCCAGATAAGCATCGGCCGCCCCCAGTTTGACCATATAGGTCGCCTCGTCACGGCTCTCCAGCTCGGTCACATGAGGCATCCCCAGTCGCGCCAGCTCATTGCAACTGCCAAAACCGCGAATACAGACCCAGCGAAGCTTGCGCGCCTGTTCCAGGGTCAAACGTTGATCCGGATGGCGCATCAAGATGGCGCGGGCGTAGGAGCCCAGATAGCCAATATGATTCATCCCCTCCAGCTCGAGCGCATCGAGCTCGACCCCGATCAAGGCATCAACTTGGCGTCTGTTCAGCGCACCATGGGCATCCACATAGGAGTTGTAGGAGACATAGCGCAGGGAGACCCCCATTTCTGCCGCAATACGCGAGGCCAGCTCCTTGAGCGGACCGGCATAGCGCTGATTGGGCAGTTCATAGAGGAACGGAGGATAACCACCACGGGGCACCCCGACCACCAACTCTTCATCAGCCGCACTCTGGTGGTCCGCCACTGCCTTTTCCAACTGGGGAACAGCAACAGCAGGCAGGCCGGAAAACAGCAGCAACAGGGGGAGAAAAAGCTGACGAAAGAGTGACATGAAGTCTTGTCCTGATGAGTAAAACAGATAGGCCACCATATCTAATCTTGCCGATCCTGGCGGAACAAGGCGAGAAAACATACGCATCTGTCACAAACGGGGCAGAGAGGATAGTGCCGGGGCACAGAAAAGTGAATAAAAAATCAACCTGCAAACACAAAAATGGCAGGCATTACACCTGCCACATCACCACGGGGAGAGCGTTTACCCTCCCCTATGGATCAGGTTATTCGATTCCCGAGCCGAAAGCCGGTTTGATACTCGCTTTCGCGGATATGGGCGATCTGTCCCTCAAACCCTTCCAGACCAATATCTTTCAGCAGGGCAGGTGACAGACTGACCACGGCGAGGCGACGCTCAACCCGGGCGATCCGTTTTTGAACCAAAGACTCGACACCACGCAGTAAAATCCGTTCGATAGACATGACATTCTCCAGTTGAACATGCGGTTCTCCCGGAGAAAGTGGATATCACCCTGCGGGACGAACCGCGGGTGATAAAAAGACAGGGGTTACCTGTTTACGCCACGCGGTAAAAGAGCACGAGATTTCACGCCGCACGCAGTGCCGCGAGAGAATGCAAAATTGAGCATCAGATGTTGCATTTTCATCTCCTTACCGAGTAAAAGTTGAACAGGTTGCAGAAGTCTAAAAAATATCCGAATTTAAAACAAGCCTCTTGCGGCTCCTTTTTAAACGTTTTTACGGCATTTTATGCTGTCCGTCTGGCAACGATGCCAGCACATCAGATCCCCGAGAGTAGCCGGTACTCTTCCAGTACATAGGTATCCGTCATGCCGCTGACATAATCGAGCAGCAACCGCACCCGGTAATACCACTCCTGCTCGTTCTGGCAGGCAAAACGCGGATCCGGGGTGGCGATCGCCAATCGATAGGCCTTGAGATGGCGGGCCGAGAGGCGGTGATAGAGACGGCGCGCAAAGAACAGCGCCTGACTCCCCTCCCCGGCCAGCAGGCGAGCAAACTGTGGCGCTGGCAGCGCCAATAGACAGGCATAACTGGTCAGCACCCCGCGCAGCGCCGCATACCCTTCCAGTTCGAGAGCCTCGACTTCGGGGCACATAAAGACCAGCTCGCGGGCCACCTGCTTGAGGATATCGAGCACCCGCGCCGCTGGCGCCTGGCCATGCAGCAACGCTTGCGGATAGGAGCCCTGCAAAATGGCCTGATGTTCGCTGACATAGCTCTGCGCCGCCAGCGCAACCAGATCCCGGGTCAGTTGCTGGCGAAAATGGGGGAAAAAGCCCCGGCCACTGACCAGCGCCTCATCCAGCAACGCAGCCAGATAGTCGCTCTGGTCAGCGGCCCGCAGCGCCACCAGCAGCTCTGACAGTGTCAGGATCCGCCGGTCTACCGCATCTTCCAGATCGGCGATGCAGTAGGAGATGTCATCGGCCGCCTCCATGATGTAGACCAGCGGATGGCGACAGCCGGGGGCCAATCCCAGACTCTGGCCGAGGGCACGGTAGAGCGGCTGCTCGCTAAAGAAGATGCCCCGCTTGCTGCTCCAGCCATGATGTTGGCCATAGCTCACCCCGGGTTGAGGCTGCTGCGGGTATTTGCAGAGCGCCGCTAGTTGCCCGAGCGTCAGATTGAGCTCGTGCAGGCTGTGCACCAGCCGCAAGCTCTGGGCGTTGCCATCAAACAATTGCAGATCCTGACGCAATTCAGCCCACTGGGCCGAAGGTGGCTGCGCCAGCGCCTGCTGATAGAGGGGATCGAGCATCTCGCCGAGCCACTGGCTCATCACCTGCTCGCCAAAGTGGCCAAACGGCGGGTTGCCCACGTCATGAAGCAGGCAGGACATCTCCACCAGATTGATAAAGGCCCCTTCGCAGACCATCCCGGCTGGCAAGGCGGCCAGAATACGGCGGCTGATCTGGCGACCGGTCTCCTGCACCTCCAGCGAGTGGGTGAGGCGACTGCGCACCGAGGCCTTCACATCGAGCGGAAAGACCTGGGTCTTCTGCTGCAACCGGCGCACCGGCGCCGCCTGCACGATACGGGCGCGATCCTGCTCGGTCGCCTCCAGCAAATCCTCGTCCCCCCAAGGGTGGATGCGCGCAGGGGTAATCAAACGGCTATACATCTTGCAGCTCCTTGCCAGCCACTTCCATCAGACTCAAGACAACCTCCAGCCTCAAGACAGCAACCAGCGCCGCAGCCGGGCGATATCGCCCGGATATTCCCGGCGCAGCGTCTCAATCCAGTCTTCCACGTTCTCCCACCAGGCGGGATGATCCGGGCTCTGGATCAGCTGAGCCGTCTGCTGCAAACGACGCAGGCCAATGGAGCCTGCCGCCCCTTTTATCTTGTGCGCCTCCTCTACCACCCCCGCCTGATCCCGGGCGATCATGTTGGAGTCGAGCACCGCCATGTAGTCCGGCATCATCTTCTCGAACAGCTCGACGCTGGAGAGCAGCACCGGCTTGCCCACCGTATCGGCGTAATCAGTGAGGAAGGGAATATCCAGCAGGGCATCCTGATTGCCCGCATCAGCTTGCTCGTCCGCTTCATCCTCGGCCAGACCGGCAAACAGATGGCCAATCACCTCCCGCACAGCCTTCGAGCCAAGCGGTTTGTTGATCACATCCCGCATCCCGCGCTCCAGATAGTACTGGCGATCGCCGGTAGAGTTGGCCGTTAGTGCCACCATGGGCGGCAGGCTGTCGCCATAACGCTCCAGCAGGGTTTTCGCCACATCGAAGCCGGTCATGTCCGGCAGCTGGATATCGAGCAGAATGAGGTCGAAATCATCCGGATTGGCCATCGCCAGCGCCTGGGTGCCATCCCGTGCCACCTGCACCTGATGACCCAGCTTGCCCAGCAGGGCGCAGGCCACCGTCACGTTGAGCTCCACATCCTCCACCAGCAGGATATCGAGGGAGGGCATCTCCTCCTCCTGCTCCTGCGGCACTGGCTCGGCGCAAGCTACCTCCAGCTCGGCGGTGAAGCAGGAGCCTTCGCCCGGCTCACTGTCCACATAGAGCTGGCCGCCCATCGCCTGCACCAGCTGACGGGAGACCGCGAGGCCAATACCGGTGCCGGTGGCGTGTTTCTTGCCCTGCACCTGATAGTACATGGCGAAGATCTTCTCCTGCTGGGCGCGCGGGATGCCGATGCCGGTATCCTCCACCTCGAAGTGCAGGGCCAGCTTGCCCGGCTCGTCGGCAGGATGAGAGAGGCAGCGCACGGTGACGCCCCCCTCGTCGGTAAACTTGACCGCATTGCCCACCAGATTCCACAGCACCTGACGCAGACGGGTACCGTCGGCTATCACGAATTGCGGCATGTCGCCATCGCGATCGAAATGCAGATAGAGCCCCTTCTGCTCCGCCTGAATGCGCGACAGGGTCTCCAGCTCGTCGAGGAAGGCAGGCAGATCGATGCGGGTCGGCGCAATTTCGAGGCGACGCCGATCGAGTTTGTCCAAATCGATGATGTCGTTGAAGATATTGCCAAGGGTCACCGCACTCAGGTGAATGGTCTTGAGCTGCTGGTGCTGCTTGGGATCGAGGGGGGTATCCATCAGCATCCGGCTTAAGCCCACGATGCCGTTGAGCGGGGTGCGCAGCTCGTGGCTGATGGTGGAGATAAAGGTAGTCTTGTCGCGGCTCGCCTTCTCCAGTTTGTCCTGATACTGCTTGCGCTCGGTGATGTCGCGGCCAAAGCCGAGCAGGCCCAGCCGCTTGCCGAAGCGATCGAAGAAGGGCACTTTGCGCAGCTCGAAGTAGGCCTTGCGGCCATCGGGATACTCCAGCCACTGTTCATAGGTGAGGGGCTCATTGCTGGCAAAGACCTGCTTGTCGGTCTCCACCACCTTGTTGGCAATCTCCTGCTTGTAGACATCGAAAGGTGTGAGGCCAATCAGCTCGCTCTCCGCCTTGCCGGTCAGCTCCTCCATGGCGCGGTTGCAACCGGAGAACTGCTCATCCTCATTGCGGTAGTAGACCAGATCCGGGGAACAGTCGATAAAGGAGCGCAGCAGAGCGGTACGCTCCCCCAGATGAAGCTGGGCTTTCTCCCGCTGGAACACCTCGTTCTCGAGATCCTCGATGGCCTGCAGACGCAGTGCCTCGGCCCGGTTGGTCTCGGCAATCTGGGCATTGAGGCGACTGATGTTCTCCTGCAACTGACTGTTGAGCTCCAGATCCCGCTCGCGCATATCCTGCAGCTTGCGCACCATCCGGCTCAATCGCTGACGGGAATCCTCCAGCTGATCCACCACGATGGAGAGAAAATAGACCGCCCAGGGGGTCACCAGCAGGCCAAAGAAGACCGAGCGCACGAAGTCGATCACATCAATATTGCCGCGCAGGAACAGGGTCACCCCCATCTGGATGGCGACAGCCAGCACTATGATGCCAGCCGCCAGAAACATGCTGAAGCGCACCAGTCCCAGCTTGGTCATCAGATCGACGTAATATTGTGCCCAGGATTTAATCTGCTTCATCTTGTTATTTTCTCCCCCATATCCGCGAACAGAATACCAGCACAGAGAATTGAACTCTTCTTATCTCGCACAATTAATTAACGATTCGCCTAGTGAAATGAGTGAGTTAGGATATTTGATGAAATTCTGTCAGTTGCCATTAAGGGTGGCCCCCTATAATCGCCCACCTGGTAATTTAAACGCGTTTAATTTAGGAGTTATCTGATGCGCAACACTACCCTGCTTGGTCTGGGCCTGCTGGTCGCAAATAGTGCATATGCGGATTTGGGAACCATTCCCAACGAATCGGGCTGGTCCGGTTTCCTGCTTGGCGGCGTCAACGTCATCAATTACGAATCCAACTTTTACAGCGGTGACGACGAAAATCGTCGACTGAGCGGACTGGGCAGTGCAGAGAGCAGCTCCGCCGTCGCCCCGCTGCTCAACGCAGATATCCGTTACACCTTTGCCGATACCCGCACCCAGGTCTTCCTCGGTAACCTGATCCAGGATGCCATCCGTTTCGACTTCACCCAGCAACTCGGTATCCGCCAGGAGATGAGCAACAAGGGCACAGTGGCCGGCTCCGTGGTCTTCAATGCCATGCCAACCGAGCAGTGGAGCGATCCCTTCGCCGTAAGCGTCGATCGCCAGTCGACCGATATCAAGTCAAAAGGGGTGCGCTTCGCCTGGGACAATATCTGGGGCAGCAACTTCTTCGGCAGCCTGACCACCCGCAACATCGAAGTCGATGAAGAGCGCAGTGGCAGCCAGTATGGTGCCGACACGGCGGCCAAGCTGGATCGCAACGGCAAGATCCACGCCCTCGACCTCTCCTACAAATGGCAGCTGGCAGCCGGTCAGGTGCTGGAGCCGGCTTTCATCCACCGTCAGGCTGACCTGGACGGCAGCGCCCAGAGCTACAAGAGCAACGGCCTCCAGTTGACCTACGGCAAGCGGGCATCCCAGTGGTCCTTCGTCAGCAACCTCTATCTGGGTCAGACCAAATATGATGAAGCCAACCCAATCCCTGACTTTGGTAACAAAAAAGCCGACTCCGACGAGTTTGCCCTGACCGGTACCTTCTTCTGGCACCGCCTGTTCGGTATTGCACCGCTCTCGGCAACCTTTACCGCTGGCTACGCCAAGTCCGATTCCGACATCAACTTCTACGATTCTGAATCCGTGATGTTCAACACCGGCCTGCTCTACAACTTCTAATAACGGTTGTGCGCACCGATACAACAAGGCCACCCGAAGGTGGCCTTGTTGCTATCCGGCATTTGCCTCAAATACCCAGAGAGTCGAGTAGATCGTCGTGATCGTTGGCGACCGGGGCCGCAGCCTGAACCGGCTTGGCGGCATCCTGCTTGGCCTGGGCGATCAGGGCATCGGGATCCAGCTCTTCATGCTCCATCCCCTCATTGTGGATGCGGATGAACTCGGTTTTGTCCATCGCCAGCTCCAGATAGAAGATGTTGTTGCGGGCGGTGAAGAAGGTGACGCGGCGGGACTCCGGGCTGTCGAGATTGGTATCGACGCTCAGCATCACCTGCTTGTTGAGGGCCAGCATCTTCGGCTGGTTCTGGGTGATGTGGGTCTGCAGATCGCGGCCCACCTTGACGGTAAAGCTGCCGACGATCTGGTTCATCAGCTCGCCCATCACGTTGCTCACCTCGTCAGAGGTGTGGGAAATGGCGAGATCCTCCTTGGAGAGTCCCATGCTCAGCATGTAGCTCTCGTACAGCTCCATGGCGGCGGCGGCGGAGAAGTTGATCACCACCAGACCGGAAAAACCGCCATCGAACAGCACGAAGCAGCCGATATCCGGCTTGAGGCAGGTCTTGCTGATCCGCTGCACCATGCCGGAAAACCGCACCTGACTCATGGTCGCGGCACTCAACACATCGGTCACCGAGTTGCACAGGCTGAGCAGTACATCCTCAGTCGTCAACACGACGTCATCATCGGCTCTTGTCACTATCATGGGACCTTCCTGAACATCGAGAATGGGCTTATCTATACCATAACTCTAACAGATGGCGCGGCCCGAAGACTGAAATAGCGACACGCCTCTCAGTTGACGCCGTTATCAGCAGCCGCAGGGGTAAAACCGCTCAGCTTGGCGAGCCGGTCACGCCATCTGTCGGCCTGCTGCGCCAGCACCTGTGGCTCATAAGGCACGATCGGATGAGCCCCCCAGATGGGGCCGGGCCAGGCAGCATCGGTGGCGAAACGTGCGACATGGTGAATGTGCAGCTGTGGCACCAGATTGCCCAGCGCCCCTATGTTGATCTTGTCCGGACTGAGGGCCTGCTCCATCAGGGCGGCGACGGCGCAGGACTCCTGCATCAGCTGTTGCTGCTGCTCCGGTGCCAGATGGTGGATCTCGCGCAGGTTGGCCACTCGCGGCACCAGAATCAGCCAGGGGTATTGACTGTCTTTGGCCAGCAGGGCGCGACAGAGCGGTAGATCGCCAAGCCAGCAGGTATCTGCCTGCAGGCGGGAATGCAATTCAAACATGAACACCTCGTTGAGTACGATGAAGAGGGCATCCGACAGGGATGCCCACGTTACTGCAACGGGCGACAAACTTAAAGCTGCGGCACGGCCCAACCGATAAAGCGCTTGCGCAGGGCCGGGTCTGCCTTGAGGAACAGCTGCTGCAACTGCCCTTCCAGCTCGCTGGCAACCACAACGGGTTTCGCCCCGCTGGCGATCGTGGCAGTTGGCTGTGCGGATATTGCTCCCGCCGTCAGCGCTGCCTTGCCGCCTCTGCGGTTGTATTCAGCCAGTTTGCCGTTCCAATCCACCCCGAGCAGCATGCCGCTGGTCACCAGCGCATCCTGCTGGATGGCAAGCGCGCGGCCATTCTCCTGCAACGTCACCACAGGAGCCTTGGCATACGCCTGCATCCCCCGCTCGTCTCCCGGTACGCTGGCCGTCAGCTGCAAATGCTGATTGCTGCCCTGATAGCGCACCACCTGCGGCTCGGAGCGTACCTGCCGATCATTCTCGCTGCTGCTGCGGCTGGGGATCACCCCCTCGAAACGCACCAGCAGTTGCTGTTCGCCATCCGCCAGGGTGGCATGCTGCTCATCCTGCAAGGTGCCGTTGCTCACCGCGAGGATGCGGAAATTCTCCGGCACCTTCACTTCCACCATGGCCTGCACACTGCCAGCCCCCAACACTGCACAGAGCAGCACAAACCCGGTCAACCCTCTATTGTTCTTCATTCCCGCTGATCTTCCTGATGCCGATGATGGGCGCAAGGTAGCAGCCGAAGATGACAGAAAAATAACGCCGCTCAGAGCAGGTAGTGGGGTCGCTCGGCAAACCACTGGGCCAACACCTGCTTGAACAGCCGGATCTTGCGCGGCACCCGTCGCTGCTGGGCATGCAACACATGAAGCTGATGCAGACCGCTCTGCCAGTCGTCGAGCACGGTCACCAACTCCCCAGCCGTCAGCAGCGATTCCACCAGCATCAGCGGGCACTTGGCATAGCCCATACCGGCACGCGCCAGTTGCAACACTGTGCTGTAGTGGTTGGCTCGCACCCTGCCCTGCACCAGAATGTGGGCCTCTTCACCCTCACGGATAAAGTGCCACTGCTCCCAGGCCGGATTGTGCCCCTGCAACAGGCAGCTGCGCCCGCTCAGCTCATAGGGAGTGGCAGGACGCCCCTCTCGCGCCACCAGTGCGGGGCTCGCCACCACCACATCCTTGAGTCGGCCAAGAGGAAGTGCGACCAGATTGTCCGGCACCTCGTTCATGGCGCGCAGGGCGATGTCGTTCTCCCCCTGGCTCATGTCGACCATCTGGTTGGTGAAGTTGAGCTCCACCTCCACTCCCGGGCAAAGCGCGGCAAAGCTGGTCAGCAGCTCGCTCACCATGCGATCACCGGTACTGACCGGGCAGGTAAAACGCAGCCGACCGCCATCCTCTTCGGTCAGCGCCTGAATATCCTGCTCCGCTTGCCGCGCCAGCGCGAAGATCTCCCCCGCCTGCTGGTAGAGGGTCTTGCCCGCCTCGGTCAGGCTGAGGCGGCGGGTGGTGCGCTGCAACAGTTGCGCATTGAGGGAGGACTCCAGCGCGCTGACGTGGCGGCTCAGCATCCCCTTGCTCACTCCCAGCGTATCGGCAGCAGCCGAGAAACTGCCGCGCAGCACCACCTCGTAAAAGCTGGCCAGATGGGCGATATCCATCATTAGCTCCAATATGGAAACAATGGGTTTATTTTACGCGCTTTTTCGCATTTTCTGTTGCGCTAGAATCGATACATCCCAACCAGGAGTGATGCAGATGAAAATTGTGATTGTGGGTGCCTCCGGCACCATCGGCTCCGCGGTCAGTGAACTGCTTGCCAAAGATCATCAGGTGATCCGGGTCGGCCACAGCCGTGGCGATGCCACGGTCGACATGCGCGATCCCGCCTCCATCAAGGCGCTGTTTGCCAAGCTGGGGCAGTTCGATGCGCTGGTCGTCGCCAGCGGCAGTGTGGCCTTCAACGGCCTGACCGAGATGACCGACGAGCAGTGGCAGGTGGGGCTTCAGAGCAAGCTGATGGGCCAGATCAACCTGACCCGTGCCGCTATCCCCCACCTGAGCGACAAAGGTTCCATCACCCTGATCAGCGGCATCCTGAGCGAGGAGCCGATCAACTGGGGCGTGAGCGCCAGCACCGTCAACGGCGCCATCGATCACTTTGTGAAAGCGGCCGCCTGCGAGCTGCCCCGCGGCCTTCGCATCAACGTGGTGAGCCCTACCGTGCTGGCGGAGTCGATGGACAAATACGCCGACTTCTTCCCGGGGTTCGTGCCGGTGCCTGCCGCCAAGGTAGCGCAGGCTTACAAGAAGTCGGTGTTGGGCATCCAGACCGGTCAGGTGTTCAGGGTCAACGGCTGATCGCCGCTCGCTTGCCGCCAGACCAGCAATAAAAACGGGCCCCGCAATGGGGCCCGTCTGTTTATTTGCCTCTATCTTTCACCACCAGCAAACGTTTGTTTATAGGCGACAAAAAAAGAGCAACCCTTAGTCGATCAGACCGTACTGATCACGCAGCACCTCGATGATCTCCTGCTTGGGATTGGCAGAACGCGCCAGCTTGTGGCCGATGATCTTCTCGGCGATCCCGACGTAGGTGTTGGATATGTCCATCATTACTTCGGTCGGCAGCTTGTTGTCGCGGGCCAGGGCGAAACGTTCCGGCATGCGGTTCTTGTTGAGCAGGATGTCCGGATCCGGGAAGTGGTTGAGCAGCCACTGACGGAAACCCTCTTTCGACTTCTCGACAATCTGACCGTCGCGCAGGGCCGCGCCATCCCAGATACGGGAGCTGTCGGGGGTGCCCACTTCATCCATGTAGATGAGCTTTTCGTTGCCGGCGGCATCGTGGACGTAGCCAAACTCGAACTTGGTATCGACGAAGATCTGATCCAGCCCGGCCAGCGCGTCGCTGATGACGTTGAAGCCCTCTTTGAGCAGCACTTCGTAACGGTCGATGTCAGCCGGTTTGCTGAAGTTGAAGCCCTTGTAGTGGCGCTCGATATCGGCACGGGAAACGTTGACGTCATCAGCTTCCGGCACGCCATCCAGCCCTTTCAGCACGCCCTTGGTGGAGGGAGTGATGAGAATTTCCGGCAGCTTCTGATCCTTTTTGAGCCCTTCCGGCAGGGTGATGCCGCAGAACTCGCGCTCGCCATCCTTGTAGGCACGCCACATGGAGCCGGTGATGTACTGACGGGCAATCGCCTCGATCATCACCGGACGAGCTTTTTGCACGATCCAAACGAAGGGGTGCGGAATATCCAGAATGTGGCTGTCGGCCAGTCCCTTCTCCTTGAACAGCTTGAACCAGTGGCTAGAGATGGCATTAAGCGCAGCCCCTTTGCCCGGTACGCCGTTCAGGCCATCCACACCTTGCCAGATGCAATCGAAGGCCGAGATGCGATCGCTGATCACCATGAGGGCGAGGGGCGCATCGGCCGGCACATCATAGCCTTTCTCTTTTATGAGCCGGGCACTGTCTTCGGGGGTCAACCAGTAGACGCTGCGCACTTTGCCGGAATGGACAGGTTTATCGGTACGGATCGGCAAATCGTCATTCACCGCCAATACTTGATCTGCAAGACTCATGGCTAATAACACTTCCTGTTTGTGGGGGGTAAACATCGCGAGTCCCTCACCCGCGCGCTCTGTTTGCAACGGACTGGCAAGGGGGCTCGCATCATCGAAAACCGCTCGGAATCCCCGCGTTTTCAGGGGGATTTTGATAACAAAACAGGGGCACAAGGCCCCTGTATTTATTCTGCTTTTGCTGCTGCCTGATCGGCCAGCCCCTTGGCGAACGCCTCGGACAGGCTGATATACATCTGGGAGATAACCCCGGACGATACCGGCTTCTTGTCCTTGTCGAACAGGGTGATGGAGGTCTTGCCTCCCGCCATTTCGCCAAGCTGGAAGCGGTATTTCTCCTCCTCCAGTTTGAACGGCTCGCTCCCTTTCGCCTTCCAGAACTCGGCACCCGGCTCTTCGTACTCGACGTCGATCCAGCCCAGAGACTGCTGGGTATCCTTGATGGTGAAACCGTAAGCAGGCAGTACCTGATTAAGGCGACGCCACACCTGATCAAAGGAACCTTCGGCAATCCAGGCGCTCAGCTCGTTGTTGTCCAGACCCAGTTGCAGACCCATGCCATCGTTGGACTTGTGCTGCTCGCGGGCTTTCAGCTGGCTGTCGTAATAGAGAGAGAACTGGTTCAGCACTCGCGCGGCATAGCGCTGGGCATCGGCAGGGGTCAGCTTGTTGCTGGTCTCGCCGTCGATGGTCTCTTCGTGATCCAGTACCCGGACCGACATGTTGACGGCGTGGCGCTGGGCATCGTTGCGTACGGTGAACTGGTAACGCTGACGGATTTTGAAGTCTTCGTCATCTTCACCCCAGCCATCGAGGGCGACAGTGTTGTCAAACCAGCCGGTCTGCAATACGCCATCCTGCTGATCAAGCTTCTCGGTGGTGACCTTGTATTTGGCCAGGAAGTTCATCAGGAACGACCAGGTATCGCGCTCCACGCTCTGGCTGGTGCTCAGGGCATAGAAGGCAACGGTCGGTTCGGTTGCGCTCTGCACCACCTGGCTGCCCGGTACCACGGTCAGCAGTTGAGCGGGTGGGCGCACATCAACTTGAGCGCCGAGGGCACCTTCACGGCTGCTCTCGGGAAGCGGCGGAATATCGTACTGGCTGTTGAAGGTGGGGGCACTCAATCCTGCGGGGATCAAGAACGCGCGGCCCTCGAGGCGGGCATCTTCATAACCGAAGTCGCGGTTGGCCATTTTGCGATCCTGGGGGGTGCTGCAACCGGCCAAGACGGCCACAGTCGCAACGCTCAGCACCAGACGGGCTCTATTTCCCTTTCCATTAGATTTAAACACTCGCCATCAACTCCGCTGTGGTCAGTGCTCGCGCCATCAGCTGCTCGCCCTCGGGGGTGAGGTCAACCAGCGGCAGGCGCAAGGTGGCTGTTGCAATCAACCCCAGTTGGGCACAGGCCCATTTCACCGGGGTGGGGCTCGGTTCGCAGAACAGAGTCTTGTGCAACGGCATCAAGAGATTGTTGATGTCATGCGCCTGCCCGGCATCACCGGCCAGCGCAGCACGACACATGTCGGCCATCTGGGCCGCTGCAATATTGGTGGTGACCGAAATCACGCCATCGCCACCTTGCAGCATAAAATCACAACCAGTGGCATCGTCGCCACTGTAGAGAGCAAACTCCGGCCCGCACAGCTCGCGCAGCAGCGGGGTGCGGCTCAAATCGCCGGTTGCCTCTTTCAAACCGATAATGCCGGGAACCTTGGCCAGACGGGCCACGGTCTCCGGTTTGAGATCGCAACAAGTGCGACCGGGCACATTATAAAGAATTTGGGGCAGACCACTAGCCTCGGCGATCGCACAATAGTGGCGATAGAGACCTTCCTGAGTGGGCTTGTTGTAGTAAGGAGTCACCGAGAGGCCCGCCACCACGCCGGTTTTGGCCAAGCGTTTGCTCAGTTCGATGGCGTGAGCGGTATTGTTGGAGCCGCAACCAGCGATGACGGGAATGCGTCCGGCGGCATACTCAACGGTCTTTTCAACGACGGCGATATGCTCCTGCTCGCTCAGGGTCACCGATTCCCCCGTGGTACCCACCGCAACAATGGTGCTGGTCCCGGCGCTGACATGATAGTCGACCAGTTTGGCCAGACTGGCCCAATCGACTTCACCTGAAGCCAGCATGGGGGTAACGAGCGCAACAATACTACCGCGTAACATGGACTTTTCTCCCGATTTTCAGGGGCGTAATGGTAAAGCTGACCCCTTTGAAAAACAAGGGAGAGAGGGGGCAAGCCGTGATACCATCCGGAACAAAAAGTAATGGACGAAAGTCGGCAGCGTCCCTCAGGGAGTGGTCATCAGGGCCGGAGGGTTGGCTTGCCAGCGCGGCTTTCGCAACGAAATAACGGACGAGAGAAGATTTATGACTCACTACCTGGTCGTAACGGCCATCGGCACGGACAGGCCTGGCATCGTCAATGAAGTGACCCGCCACGTCAGTGGCTGTGGTTGCAACATTGTAGACAGCCGCCTTGGCATCTTCGGCAATGAATTTACCTTTATCATGCTGCTCTCGGGCGACTGGAACAGCATGATGCAACTCGAAATCAGCCTGCCCCTGCGTAGCCAGGAGTGGGATCTCATCACCATGATGAAACGCACCGAACGCCACCAGTCCCTGCAGTATGACATCCGCGCCAGTGCCGACCTGTTGATCCGCGACGAGCCCGGCATCGTAAGCCAGTGCACCCAGTTCTTCAGCGAACATGGCTGGAACATTCAGGCGATGCAATCCATGACCCTGGAGCAGCAGCCGTTCAACCTGCTGAAGATCAGTTTTCAGCTCAATCTGGCCAGAGAGGGTGAAGTGGAAGGTTCGCAAACCGCCTTCGCCGAATTCTGTCGTCAACTGGGTGCCGAATCGTTCGAGTTTATCGTCAATCGCAAACACGCCTGAGGGCGTTTTACCCGAGGAGACCCCATGCAACCACTACAAGCTGGCAGCCCCGCCCCCGATTTCTCCCTGCCCGACCAGAATGGTAATCAGGTCAGCCTCGCTGGCCTGCGCGGCAGGAAGGTGCTGGTCTATTTCTATCCCAAGGCAATGACCCCCGGCTGCACCACCCAGGCCTGCGGCATGCGCGATGTGAACGCCGAGCTGGCCGCCCTCAATGTGGTGGTGCTTGGCATCAGCCCGGATCCGGCCAAACGGCTGAAAAAGTTCGAAGAGCGGGACCAGCTCAACTTCACCCTGCTGGCCGATGAAGACCACGCCGTCGCCGATGCTTTTGGCGTCTGGGGCCCGAAGAAATTCATGGGCAAAGAGTATGACGGCATTCACCGTCAGAGCTTCCTGATCGATGAAGAGGGCAAGATTGCCCACCACTTCGACAAGTTCAAAACCAGCGATCACCATCAGGTGGTACTGGATTTCCTCAAGGGATAACCCTCCCCTGCGTCATTGAAAGGCCTGCCATGCAGGCCTTTTTTGTCTGGCCAGCAAGCCCTTGCCAGTGGATTTTTCTCACCAACTCCCCCGCCCAGATCAAAAAATTCATTTTATATATGGGTTAACGTGACCCCAGAATCATCTTCCAGCGAGATATCCCATGAACATGAGCAACACAGAACGTTTGATCCTGAGCAACCAGTACGAAATTCTGGCGAAACTCAACCCGGAGAAGGCGGACATCTACCAGCGCGCCAGCACCATCATCGAGCGCGGCTACTGCCTGCAGATCCTCGAGCTGGAGAAGAGCTTCGGCCATCTGGATCTGGCGACCTGCCAGGAGGTGATCGACACCCTGGAGCTGCATCACGCACTGGCCATCTCATGGGGTAATCTGGATGCCGCCGATCAGGGCGAGATCAACGCCAGCCGTCTGGAGTTCAACGGCTACAGCCGCAGCCAAGAGCGTGAGCTGGCTGACTACGTCTGCTTCCTGCTGGAGGTGGACAAGCGCTTCCCCGAGCTCAAGTGCCCGTGCGACGAGCTCTCCAGCGACATCGCCATGCGCGACAAGTACCAGCGGATGCTGCAGGTGTGGCGTCAGTGTCCACGTCAGTACAAGCTCTCCATCCAGGAGATCCGCAAGGTGCTGGCGGCCTGATCCACACACCGACCGCAACAAAAAGGCGCCACTGGCGCCTTTTTGCATCTGATACGGGTTATTCGTAGAGAAAGGATTTATCGAGCTGCTGGAAGGCGGCCTTGAGGGTATCGGCCAGCTCTTCATAGCGCGGCTGTGACACCAGCTGACGACGGCCACCCTGCTCGTTCATCTTGCCGTTGATCTCCCGATACCAGCTCGCCAGCGACGGGGGCAAGCGGGTGTCGGCGCGCTGGCCGAGCCAGTAATAACCTTGCAGCGGCAAACTGAGCAGAAACAGCACGGAAGTGATGACTGAAGGCCAGTAGTGCTGCTCCCCAAACTGGAACTGCAACATCACGCTCAGCACCGCCAGCGCGGGGATCACCTTGAGGGCGAACTCGGTCGCCTTGATCACCCGATTTTCAGGAAACATCGAATTGAGCTCGGGACGGCGCGGCCAAAGCGTCATATAATGGCGGCCTTGCTGTAACTTAGTTCCAAAAATGTTCATGCTCATACTACCTCCGAGCGCTTTTTGAACGTACTAACGGCAAAACCTCGACAAAATTTGATGCAAAGTAACAAAGGTTGAGGATGACTTTGTTATTTTTCAACAATCGGGTTATCCTTTGTACGCCCATTTTTGCGTCAAAAGCTTCTTGCTATTGACCTGTCAGGGACGTCTGGATTTCGGGTCTTGTATCACTATACAAGGGGCAAGCAACAGATTGCCAACCCTCATAAGGATAAGTTGAAAGTTTTTGGTCGCACCGCGTCCAACGCATCCGCCTACACAACCCAATCTGCGATAGGATTTATTCATGAGTAAGCTGGTTCTTGTTCTTAACTGTGGCAGCTCTTCCCTGAAGTTTGCCGTCATTGACGCAACCACCGGTGATGACCTGCTGTCCGGCCTGGCCGAGTGCTTCAACCTCGACGACGCCCGCATCAAGTGGAAACTGAATGGCGAGAAAGGCAGTGCCGATCTGGGCGCGGGTGCCGCTCACCAGGAAGCGCTGGACTTCATCGTCAACAAGATCCTGCCGCTCAATCCGGAACTGTCCAAGAACCTGATCGCCATCGGTCACCGTGTTGTTCACGGTGGCGAGCGCTTCACCTCTTCCGTGGTCATCTGCGAAGACGTGATTGCCGGCATCGAAGCTGCTGTTCCGTACGCTCCGCTGCACAACCCGGCTCACCTGATCGGTATCCGTGAAGCTCGCCGCGTATTCCCGGCGCTGGCTGACAAGAACGTGGCCGTATTCGATACCGCGTTCCACCAGACCATGCCGGAAGAAGCCTTCCTGTACGCCCTGCCGTACAAGCTCTACAAAGAGAACGGCATCCGTCGCTACGGCGCTCACGGCACCAGCCACTACTACATCAGCCTGGAAGCTGCCAAGCAGCTGAACAAGCCGGTTGAAGAGCTGAACATCATCAACTGCCACCTGGGCAACGGCGGTTCCGTCTGCGCCATCAAGAACGGCAAGTCTGTTGATACCTCCATGGGCCTGACCCCGCTGGAAGGTCTGGTGATGGGTACCCGTTCCGGTGATCTGGACCCGGCCATCATCTTCTTCCTGCACGACAAGCTGGGCATGAGCGTTGCCGATATCAACACCATGCTGACCAAAGAGTCCGGCCTGCAGGGTCTGACTGAAGTGACCTCCGACTGCCGTTTCGTTGAAGACAACTACGACAGCAAAGAAGAAGCCAAGCGTGCTATGGACGTTTACTGCTATCGCCTGGCCAAGTACATCGGCGCCTACGCTGCCGCCATGGACGGTCGTCTGGACGCCGTTGTTTTCACCGGTGGTATCGGTGAAAACTCCGCCCCGATCCGTGAAATCACCCTGAACAAGCTGGGTCTGCTGGGCTTTGACGTTGATCACGACGCCAACCTGAAGGCTCGTTTCGGCAAGGGTGGCGAGATCACCAAGGCTGGCTCTACCAAGGCCCTGGTTATCCCGACCAACGAAGAGTGGGTTATCGCCCACGACGCGCTGGAACTGGTCGGCGCTTAATTGACGCAGTAACTCGAGGCCGCCCACAGGGCGGCCTTTTCCTGATCCCAAAAAATGAACAAGGGGTATAAAGTGGCACGCACTATTATGCTTATCCCGGTCGGCACTGGTGTCGGCGTAACTTCCGTGAGTCTTGGCGTTGTTCGCGCCATGGAGCGTCACGGTGTCAATGTCAGCTTCTTCAAACCGGTTGCCCAGCCGCGTCCGGGTGAAACCGGCGCAGAGCGCTCAACCGCCGTTATCCGCGCAGCTGCCAACATCAACCCGCCCGAGCCCTTCACCCTCTCCTACGCCGAGAACATGATCAGCTCCAGCAACACCGATATCCTGCTGGAAGAGATCGTTGCCCGCTTCGAAGAGCACGTGAAATCCAGTGGTGCCGAAGTGCTGGTTGTCGAAGGTATGGTGCCGACCGACAAGCAGCCCTTTGCCAACAAGCTGAACTACGACGTCGCCAAGGCGCTGGACGCTGACATGGTATTCGTGACCCACCCGGGCCATGACTCCAGCCAGAAGCTGAAAGAGCGCATTGAGCTGGCCTGCTCCAACTTCGGTGGTGTCAACAACCCCCGCATCGTTGGTTGCGTGATCAACAAGGTGGGCGCGCCGGTTGACGAGCATGGCGTAACCCGCCCTGACCTGACCGAGATGTTCGAGGCCCATCACCACGCTTCTGACGCGGCTCACAACCTGGAAGTGCTGCAAGTGTTTGGCAAGAGCCCGCTGCGCATCCTGGGTTGCATCCCCTGGAACACCCAGCTGATCGCCCCGCGCGCCAAGGATCTTGCCAAGCATCTGGCCGCCAAGATCCTGCACAAAGGCGAGCTGGACAGCCGCCGTTTGCAGACCGTGACCTTCTGTGCCCGCTCCATCCACAACATGGTTGAGCACTTCCGTCCGGGCAGCCTGCTGGTGACCTCCGGCGACCGCTCTGACGTCATCGTCTCCGCCTGCCTCTCCGCCATGAACGGCGTCAAGCTGGGCGCCCTGCTGCTGACCGGTAACTATCATCCGGAGCCGCAGGTAATGGCGCTGTGCCAACAGGCCATGGCCACCGGCCTGCCGATCATGATGACCGGTACCAACACCTGGCAGACCGCCGTAAGCCTGCAGAACTTCAACGTCGATATTCCGGAAGATGACCGCGAGCGTATCGAGCTGGTACAGGACTACGTCGCTGGCCACATCGACAAACACTGGATCGAGTCACTGACCGTCAGCTCTACCCGTTCCCGTCGTCTGAGCCCGCCGGCATTCCGTTATCAGCTGACCGAGCTGGCCCGTCAGGCCAACAAGCGTGTCGTGCTGCCGGAAGGTGACGAGCCGCGCACCATCAAGGCTGCCGCCATCTGTGCCGAGCGTGGCATTGCCCGTCCGGTGCTGCTGGGTAACCCGGAAGAGATCCGTCGCGTTGCCGAACAGCAGGGTGTGGTACTGACCGATCGCGTCGAAATCATCGATCCGGCCGTTGTGCGCGAGCGCTATGTGCCGCGTCTGGTCGAGCTGCGCAAGAACAAGGGCATGACCGAAGTGGTTGCCCGCGAGCAGCTTGAAGACAACGTGGTACTGGGTACCATGATGCTGGAGCGCAATGAAGTTGACGGCCTGGTATCCGGCGCGGTGCACACCACTGCCAACACCATCCGTCCGCCGATGCAGATCATCAAGACCGCTCCGGGCTCTTCACTGATCTCCTCCATCTTCTTCATGCTGCTGCCTGACCAGGTGCTGGTCTACGGTGACTGCGCGATCAACCCGGACCCGACTGCCGAGCAGCTGGCCGAGATCGCCATCCAGTCCGCCGACTCCGCAGCCGCGTTCGGCATCGAGCCGCGCGTCGCCATGATCTCCTACTCTACCGGCACCTCCGGCGCCGGTGCCGATGTAGAGAAAGTGCGTGAAGCGACCGAGCTGGCCAAGGCCAAGCGCCCCGACCTCATCATCGACGGCCCGCTGCAGTACGATGCGGCCATCATGGAGAACGTAGCCAAGTCCAAGGCACCGAACTCACCGGTTGCCGGTAAAGCTACCGTGTTCGTCTTCCCTGACCTGAACACAGGTAACACCACTTACAAAGCGGTGCAGCGTTCTGCTGACCTGGTCTCCATCGGCCCGATGCTGCAAGGCATGCGCAAGCCGGTCAACGACCTCTCCCGTGGTGCCCTAGTTGACGACATCGTCTACACCATCGCCCTGACCGGTATCCAGGCTGCTCAGGCTGACGAACAAGCCTAATCAGCATCCGCCTGAAAAAACCGATCACAAAGGCTGCTCACCCCAGGTGAGCAGCCTTTTTTATTGGTTCTCTCTTTGAAGACCAGTGAAACATGCCATCCGCACTTTGTTGCGCAGAATAATTCCATCCGGCACCTCCACAACGGTTTGAGCAGAGCATCTCGGAGAAGTTTGCTCGTCAAATCAAAGATGCATCTGAAATACATTCCAGATCATAAGGTTGGCTATACGGCGGCATTCATGGCTAAGCGCTTATAGCAAATCCGCCACCATCGGCATGAGAATTTGACCTGTTAGAAATAGCAGTGAAAAAGACCCGTTCGATACGCTATTTCTCAAACTGCCTACTCGGCAAAATCCAACATCATGGAGGAATGGAAATGCTGATGAAGAAGCTCTCTGCAATCATGCTGTTAGCCTGCTTGCCCCTGTTCAGCCAACCTGTGTTGGCCGCTGATAAAGCAGCGCCGAAGCAAACCACCACAGCCGAGGTCGCCAAGGAAGCCGGCAAGCTGAATATCAATACGGCCACCCTTGCCGAACTCACCAGCCTGAAAGGGATTGGCGACAAGAAGGCACAAGCCATCGTCGACTATCGGGAGAAACAGGGAAAGTTCACCTCGGTCGATCAGCTGGCAGATGTCAATGGAATTGGCCCTGCCACGCTGGAAGCCAACCGTGACATGATCATCGTCAAATAACGTCCGAGCTCTGCATATACGAATGGGGTAGCCTGTGGCTGCCCCATTTTTCTTGGAGTATCATGGCCGCACTTTAATCCCGCTGGATAGTTTTCCATGAAAAAGACTCCTCTGACAGTTCGCAAGGCCGTGCTCCCGGTAGCCGGTCTGGGTACCCGTATGCTGCCAGCCACCAAGGCCATCCCGAAAGAGATGCTGCCGGTGGTCGACAAACCGCTGATCCAGTACGTAGTGCGCGAAGCCATCGCCGCCGGTATCAAAGAGATCGTGCTGGTCACCCACTCGAGCAAGAACTCCATCGAAAACCACTTCGACAAGAGTTTCGAACTGGAAGCGACCCTCGAGAAGCGAGTCAAGCGTCAGCTGCTGGAAGAGGTGCAACAGATCTGCCCGAAAGACGTCACCATTATGCACGTCCGCCAAGGGGAGGCCAAAGGGCTGGGCCACGCGGTCCTCTGTGCCCGCCCGCTGATCGGTGACAACCCCTTCGCCGTGCTGCTGCCTGATGTGCTGATTGATGAAGTGGCCAGCGACCCGAAAAAAGACAACCTGGCCGAGATGGTGCATATGTTCGAAGAGAACCAGATCAGCCAGATCATGGTGGAAGCGGTTCCCGAAAGCGAAGTGGACAAGTACGGCATCGCCGACATCAAGGGCGAGGCCCTGAGCGAGGGGATGTCCCTGCCAATGCAGGCCATTGTCGAGAAGCCGCCCCGTGACGAAGCCCCCTCCAATCTGGCGGTGGTGGGTCGTTACGTCCTCTCCTCCAATATCTGGCCGCTGCTGGAGAAGACCCCGGCCGGTGCCGGTGACGAGATCCAGCTGACTGACGCCATCGCCATGCTGATGGAGCAGGAGCAGGTCAACGCCTACTTCATGAAGGGCAAGAGCCACGATTGCGGCAGCAAACTCGGCTATATGAAAGCCAATGTGGAATATGCCGTACGCCATCGTGAGCTGAACGGCGAGTTCATCGGTTGGCTGAAGCAGTTCGTCAAACAGTTGTAATCGCTAAAAAATCTGTTTTTTGTAGAGGTATTCGAGGAGCATCAAATGATGCTCCTTTTTCATTTGCGCAACAAAAAATCAATCAAGAGTAAATAAACTCTCAGCAAATCATAATGTTGTAATTTATTCACGCATGTTCTATAAGGGTTGAGGCGTGTTTCTCGCCCTTGCATAAAAAACTCAAAAAAATATAAGACACAGGTGGAAGTTCCAATGAATAACCCGTCAAAAGGGACCTTTTTAGGTCACCCTAAAGGGCTTTTTTTGCTCTTTAGTACCGAACTGTGGGAGAGATTCTCCTATTACGGCATGCGTGCCGTACTGGTGCTCTATCTGACCGACCTGACTGCCAACGGCGGTCTGGGCTGGAGTCAGGCAGATGCCCTCAAACTCTACGGTATCTATACCGGTCTGGTTTATATCACTCCGCTGATCGGCGGCTGGCTGGCTGACACCTTCCTGGGTCAACGTCGCGCCATCCTGATCGGTGCCGTGCTGATGGCCGCAGGTCAGTTCACTCTGGCACTGCCCCACGCCATGTTCCCGGATATGGTCAACACCATGTTCTACACGGGCCTCGCGTTGCTGATCGTGGGTAACGGCCTGTTCAAACCGAACATCTCCACCATGGTGGGTGACCTCTATGAAGAGGGCGATCACCGCCGTGATGGTGCTTTCACCATCTTCTACATGGGCATCAACCTGGGTTCCCTGCTGGCAGGTGTGATCTGTGGTGCTGCCGCCACCGCCTACGGCTGGCAAGCAGCCTTCGTCGGCGCCGGTATCGGCATGCTGCTCTCTCTGGTGATCCAGGCCACCATGGCCCAACGTTTCCTGGGTGACATCGGTCGTGTCACTGCCGCCCAGCGCGCAGCCGCCCTGCGTACTACCGAGCAGAAAGCACCGCTGACCAAGCAGGAAGTGGATCGCATCAAGGTTATTCTGGTACTGGGTCTGTTCACCATCATCTTCTGGGCCGGCTTCGAGCAGGCCGGTGGTCTGATGAACCTCTACACCCAGGAGTATACCGACCGCATGATCGGCAGCTTCGAAGTGCCGACTGCCTGGTTCCAGTCCCTGAACCCCTTCTTCATCATCACTCTGGCACCGGTCGTTGCGGCCATCTGGATCAAGCTCGGCAAGAAAGAGCCGAACTCTCCGGTGAAATTCGCCATGGGTCTGCTGTTCCTGGCTATCGGCTTCCTGTTCATGGTGGGTGCCGTGCTACAGCAGGGTGGTGACAACACCGTCAAGACCTCCATGTTCTGGCTGGTTGGCGCATACCTGTTCCACACCCTGGGCGAGCTCTGCCTCTCCCCGATCGGCCTCTCCATGGTGACCAAACTGGCTCCGCTGCGTCTGGCTTCCCTCATGATGGGTGCCTGGATGGGCTTTATCGCCATCGCCAACTATGCTGCGGGCTTTATCGGCTCCATTGTTGGTGAAGCCGGCCCGATCGCCATCTTCGGTGGCATCGCCCTGGCTGCGGTGCTGAGCGCCCTGTTGCTGCTGACCATGGCTAATCGTCTGGTTTACTGGATGCACGGTGCCGAAGGCCCGGCCAAAGAGCCGCAAGCTCAAGAGAAGAAACTACACTCCGCCACCGTCTAAACGGTCAGGATTGTAGACAACAGACAGGGCGCCCATCGGGCGCCTTGTCTGTTTTGGTCTCTAGTCAAGCAGCCTCAGTGATGACGCACCTGCACATTGAGCGCACTACCGCTGTCGCTGCGAAACTGCAGATCGAATGGTTCATGCCAGCTGCGTTTGTGCAGAGCGTAGTGGCTGTTGCGCATCAGACCAAGCGGTAATCCACCCGAGCGCATCAACCAGTGGGGGGAAGTGAGCCCGGCATTGGCAAATACCAGCCCATCGTGCTGATCAAACAGCAGAGCAGCCATGGCAAAAGCGTGGCGCAACCCGGACTCCATCAACTGATGGTTTAGGTAGTCGAGCAACCGGTGCGGTTGGCTCAGCAAACGGCTCTCGTTCTGCTGAAACTGGCGATAGGGCACGTTCATCAGAGAGCGCACCAGCGCCCCGCAAAATCCTGCATCCGTCCCCATGATGGGCATCTCCATCACCAGCACCAGCAGCTTGTCTTCCACCTTGAAGGTATCGGGAATGAAGAGGTGCCCAAGCCCCTTGAACGTGACCTGCCAGGGGCCCCACTCCTGCAATCCCGGTGGCTTCAGCCCGGCGAGCAAACGGCTGGCAGCCCGATCATGCGCACTGAAGTAATCCATATGCGCCATCAATTCGAGCTGCTGAGCTCGCGTGGAACTCCCATTCAGGCACTGGTCGATACTGCGATCGACCAGTGCGAAGTTCTCGAGGGGCTTGAGCAGGTAGTCCCGAGCACCGGCACGCAAGGCACTGGCGACCGCCTCCATGGAGCTCTGGGCCGAAATGACGATAACCGGAATATGGGGATAGCGCGCAGAGAGACAGGCGATTACCTCGCGGCCATCCATATTGGGCATATTGAGATCGCACAGTACCACGTCGGGATGATAAATCGCTGCAGCTGACAACCCTTCAATTCCATCCTCAGCCTGAAACACCGTTGCCCCGTCCCGCGCGAGGTAACTCACTAACGAATGGCGAAAAACTGCTTCGTCTTCCACCACCAGGATCCGCAGTCCGGGTTTTGGCATGTTGACAAAAACCTTATGAGTCAATTGTTTATTTAAGTAATAAGACTAGTCTAAATCAGCAGAAATGCCGCGTGCCTTGCGTCACAAATAGCCGGATTGGCTAATCTGCATACCAAAATAGTGCAAGCTGCTGGATTATCGACACAATCCCGCTCTCCCTGCTCAACGCTCCGCGGTACGCTCAATTTTCACCACCCGACCATGCAGGGCACTCACTTGCAGTGTGACGAATTGTGCAGGAGAGCACCATAGGGGATAATGCCCCCCACTCCAGCTCGTGAAGAAGACCATGACCCCAGCCGAATACAGCGCCCTTGCCCACCCAAGATTGTCCCATCCGGCTCGCAGTCTCTATACCCTGCAGCTGCGCCGACTGGTGCTGGAAAATCAGGCGGCCCGGCTCAACTATCCCGAGCTGGGTCGGGCGCTGGCAGTGGTCGACCCGGGCGATCCCTGCGGCTTCTCGTTTCAGGTCAATGCCCGCCAGCTCACCGAGCTGTTCGATGAATTGATGGAGGCGGGCCTGCTGCAAGTCGAGGCTCAGCCCGAGAGTGAGCACTACCACCAGTGCCCGTTTCAGTTGCCGCTGCTGACCCAGAAACTGCGCAGCCCGCTGCCGGAGCGCCCTTTCCAGATGCATCTGCAGTGGCGACCGGACGAAGAGCTGCCCGCCCTCGCCCGTCTGTGCGGGGTGATCGATGCCAGTTACAGCGAAGAGGATCTGGGGGAGTTTATCGCCTACTGGCTGGGGCGCCCCGAGGTGTTCGACTCCCAGCATCAATGGATGCTCAAGTTCATTCGCGCCCTCAAGACCCGCCGCTATACCCGTCGCAAGCCGATGGAGGTGCAGGGCTACCAGCAGGTGACGCCGGCCCCGGCAGAGTCGGGCCCCAGCAAACGGGCCCAACAGATGATTGAAGAGGCCAAACGACTGGCCCAACAGCAGACGCAAGAACCCGCAGCGCAGCAGGAGCCGGATAATGATTGATAGCGGCCCCCGCCTGCAGGCAGAATCAACCCCTTGTCTACCCATCCCTGATCGAGCAGAAGGAGCATTCCATGACTGACCCGCAAGATCCCCTGCGCCAGGAGCTGGAAGAGATCGAAGCCAAGCGCCAGAAGATCGCCAAGGCCAAGCAGGATCACCGCATTCACGACCCGGAATTGAGTCGCCATGTGGGTGGCCTGCTGGAGCGCATTCGTCGCCTGCAACAAGAGACCGGTGGCGGCCAGTATGACTACGAGACCCTGCGCAAGGAGTACGACGCCAAGGCCAACGCCGAGGTGCGCGAGCTGCAGAAGGCAGCCCGCCAGGAACGGATTCAGAAACTGATCGCCCAGGCCGACCTCAACCCCGACTGGGTGTTCGACAAAATGGATGCCGGTGACCCGGCGCTGCAATACCCTATCGAAACCGCCCGTTACTTTATCAGCGGCTTCGAGCACTGGGAGAAGAGCGGTGGCGGCTGCATGCTGATCTACGGCGACTACGGCACCGGCAAGTCGACCCTCGCGGGGGCGGTAGCGCATGAGCTGATCGCCCGTCACCAGAAATCGGTGATCTTCCAGCAGTGGGCCTCCATCGTCGATCGGCTGTTCTTCAACGTCATCCCCGATCAGGACGAGCGCAACCAGTACCGCCGCGCACTGGAAGAGGTGGATCTGCTGATCATCGACGAGGTATCGGCCAACCGCGCCAAGATGGCGGAGAGCCAGTCCAGCTTCCTCGGCCACCTGCTGCGCCGCCGTCGCAACCTGTCAAAGAGCGTCATCATCATCACCAACCACACGCCCCAGAGCCTGCATCAGGCGATCGGTGATTTCAGCTATGAGGCGATCAAGGCATTCAATCCGGTGGATATCCACCTGAGCGGCCCAAGCCGTCGCCCCAGCATCGGCAACTACAACGGCTGATCCCTCTCAAAGAGTGCGAGTCGCTGACGGCTCGCACTCTCTCCTCCCTGCCAGCTCACAAATAGAAAAAACTCTCATTTACAGCAGGCGAACAAGCCACTAGGCTAGCCCCTTTTGCCAAGGGAGCTCAGCTATGCCAACCACACTGATTTTCGGAGCCAGCCGCGGGCTGGGCCGCGCCTTTACTCATCACGCCCTGAGCCAGGGTCACCGGGTCGTTGCGCTGGTACGCAACCCCGAGATGGCCACAGAACTAGGTGCGCTGGGAGTTGAGGTGATCGAGGGGGATGCGCTGGATCTGGCTGCGGTGCAGCAGGCATGTGTTCTGGCGGGACAAGATGCACAGGTCGTCTCTACCCTCGGCAGCTTCCGTCAAGCCGCGCCGGTGGACTATCAGGGCAACCGCCATGTGATCGATGCCATGGAGCAGGTAGGCCTGAAACGGCTGCTGCTGGTCACCTCCCTCGGCTGTGGCGACAGCTGGCAGTATCTGCCGGAGCGGGCCCGCGCCGCCTTCGGTCACGAGGTACGTCTCAAGAGTCTGGCGGAGAGCTGGCTGCAGACCAGCGCCCTTGCATGGACCATTCTGCGCCCGGCGGGCCTGCAGGATGGCGACGCCACCGGCCGCGCCGAACTGAGTCAGGGCAAGGAAGTACACGGACTGGTGCGCCGTGCCGATGTGGCCGCCCAAGGGCTGCGTCTGCTGGCGGATGAGACGGCGGTGGGGCAGATCTACGCCATCGGGGATCCCACGCTCCAGCGTGGCTAAAGCAGCAGTAAAACCGCTTAACCCCACCACATAGCAAAACGGTCAGCCCAAGGGCTGACCGTTTTCGCCTTACCGCACACGCCATCTTGCTCGCGCTTGCACCATCCCGCTTAACCGGCGGTCGTCTCACTCTGTACGACCGGCTGACTGGCCACCGGCAGCGACTGCTGCCGCCAACGCAGCAGCAGGCAAGCCAGCACGCCGTAGAGCAGCGCCAGTCCCCACAGCTGCCACCAGTAACGGGAAACCTGCGCGAAGTCGGCCCCCATCTGGTTAAGGCGCAGAAAACCCTCGATGGCCGGGATAGTGGGCACCCACTGAGCCAGCCAGTTGAGGGGCGCCGGGATCAGCTCGAGCGGCCAGATAAAGCCCGCCAGAAAGACCAGCGGCAGGGAGGAGATCAACACCACCTGAGTGGGCAGATCCCGCCGGGTAAAGATCGCCCCCAGCACAATACCGAACCAGCAGGTCGCCAGCAGGAACGGCAGGGCGAACAGCCATAGCTGCACAGGGTCTGCATGACGAGCGATATTGTAGTGATCGAAGCAGAAGCCGAGGAAGTAGCTCACCGGTAACAGAAACAACCCCGCCAGCACCAGGGTTCTGGCCAGCAGCAGCGGCAACACCGGCGCGCTTTGCCAGTAACCGTGCTCGCCGCGGCAACTGCGCTGGTTCTGGGTCGCACCCAGGATCCCCGCCCCCATCAGCAACACCTGATGGAGGATCAGCACGAACACCGCCGGCACCACGTAGTTGACGTAGCCCATGGTGGGGTTGAACACCGGCACCACGTTGAGGGCCACCGCATTCCAGCCCATGGCCGCTTGTGGCAGTGCCTCGCCGTGGCTCAACAGCCGCGCCACCTTCACCTGCGCGGCGAGAGTGCCGCCAGCCTGCGCCAATCCCTCGGCAATGGTACCGTAGACCAGAAAGTAGGAGGCATCACCGGCATAGCTCAGGGTGACGCTCTTGCCCAGCATCAGATCCCGATAGAAGTGGTTGGGGATATGCAGGATCCCGCTCGCCTTCCCGGCCATCATCAGCTGCCGCGCTTCATCCAGTGAATTGGCCCGCGCCACCAGCTTCACCTGCGGCGTGGCATCGGCCATAAACTCCAGCTGACGGGACAACTGACTGCCATCCTCGTTGACCATCACCACCGCCTCTTCCCGCGGCAGCTGATGCAGATAGGGCTGGGGATAGAGAAACGAGTAGAAGATCACCCCGCCAAACAGGGTCAGCATGATGGCGCGATCCGCCAGCAGGGTGCGCAGCTCTAGGCGCAACAGATCGACAAATCCCAGCATCACTCAGGCTCCTTTTCGGCGACTGCCACTGCGGCTGATTGACGGGCCAGCTCGGCCTGCTGCTTGTAACGACGTACCACCAGCAGCAGGGGGAGCAGAAACAGCAGCAGCGCCCCCAGTTGCGGCAGGGCGGATGCGAGGGGCAGACCATAATTGCTCTGACCAATCTGCAGCTCGACATAGTGAGAGACCGGCAACAGGCTGCGCCAGAAGCGGGCGAAATCCCCCATGGCACTCACCGGAAAGGTGACCCCCATAAAGGCAAAACCGGGCGCAGTGTAAGCCCCCGCCAGCGACAGGGCGCGGGCCGGATCCCGAATGATGCCGTAGAAAAAAGCCCCCATGGTGACGCAGGCTGCCGAGGCGAGCCCCAGCCCCACCAGCAATACCAGCCAGCTACCGTGCATGGGGTAGGAGAAGCCCTTGAACAGCAGCAGTGTCCAGACAATTCCCCAGCCCCAGCCAATCAGCATGTGGGGCAGCAGGGTGCGCCAGAGGCCAAACCAGACACCGCGAGTGGTCCAGTCCAGCCCCAGCCGATCATTACGGGCCAGTGCATTGAGGCCGAACAGCACCACCAGGATCTGCCACACCGCGGGCAGAATGGCGCTCAGCAGAAATTGGGCATAGCTGGAGTTGAGGTTATAGAGCGCAGTGACCTGACTGCTGATGGGCACCGACTGCCCGAGCGCGCCGGGCAGCGCCTTGCCATCGGCCATCGCCTCCAGCACGCCGACCTGACCGTTAAGGGTGCCTACCACCTGCGCCAGCGCAGAGTTGACCAGCTTGGCGATCAGGATGAACTGGCCGTTGTTGAACACCGTCACCTGCGGCTGGGTGCCCTGACGGGCATCCCGCTCCAGATGGTTGGGGATCACCACCAGCGCATAGATGTCGCCACCGCGCAGGGCGTGGGCACCGGCATCGATGGAGTCGAACTGTTGCGCCACCTTGAGCCCCGCCGAGCCATCCAGCGAGAAGGCGAGCTGGCGCGAGAGCATGCTGTGGTCGAGATCCACCAGCCCCACCTTGAGGTCGCGGGCCAATCCTGCCGAGAAGATCCAGCAGAGGATCCCCATCAGCAGCAGCGGCACCCAGCTCATCAGGGCACGACTGAAGGGATCCTGCCACAGCAGCCGAAATTCACGTCCCATCAGAGTTCAACCAGCACACTCATGCCAACCCGCAACCCCTCAACCGGTTGCAGCGGGCGAGCCTCCACCAGGAAGCTCTTCATGTCGAAGCCCTGACGGGTATCGGTGGCACGCCAGGTGGCGAAATCCCCCATCACGGCCACATGGGTCACCTTGAAGCGCACGGTCTGATCGCCAAGGCCCGGGATGCGGGCATCAAACTCGGTACCGACCGGGAAGCGGGGCAGCAGATCCTCGCGAACGTGGAACTGGGCCCAGGCATCGCTCATGTCGAGCAGGGTCACCACCGGGAAGCCTTGTGGCGCCAGCTCGCCGCTACGCAGCAGTACCTGACTCACTTCACCATTGTGGGGGCTGGTGATGCGGGTGTCGGCCAGATAGGCCTCAACCTCGGCAACAGAACCCGCCGCCATCTTGGCCTTCTCGCGAGCGGCGATCTTGGTCTCTTCCCGCGCCCCTTCCAACGCCATCTGGTACTGTTGCCACGCCATCCCTTCGCTGTAGCGTGCAGCTTGCCACGCGGTCCAGGCCTCGTCGCGTTTTTGCAGCGGCATTACGCCGTCGCGGTGCAGGCTGGCGACCCGCTCATAGGTCTTGCCACGCAGTTGGGCGGCAGCCTTGGCTTTTTGCCACTGATCCTTGGCGGCAGCGATCTGTTGGGCTCGGGCCCCTTTCTCTGCCTCTTGCGCCAGCGCCCCCGCAGCGGCCTCACCGGCCTTGGCCTGGCTCAGCTTGGCTTCGATCTCGGGGCTCGCCAGGGTAAAGACCAGCTGATCCTTGGTCAGCTGATCACCCTTTTTCACCAACACTTCGTCGATACGACCCGGCACCTTGGAGGAGACCGAATATTGCTGCGCTTCAATCTGCCCTTGCAGATGCACCGGCTCCGGCTGATAAGCGAGCCAGAAGCGCCAGCCCAGCCAGACCACCAGGATCACCAGCACCAGCGGCAACAACAGCGGTTTACCCTGGCTCATCTTCTTTTTGATGGGGGGATGGCTCATCACTTCACCTCGACAAACGGGCGACCCTTGGCGGTCGAAACAGAGATAGAAAAAGGAACGGGCTGGAGTGCGATCATGAGTTCACCTCGATCACCTGACCGTGCTGATATTGATTGAAACTGTTCATCTGGCCGGAGAGCGCCAGCAGACGGGCCAGAGACACCACATATTGATAAGCCGCCGCCGCACGCTGGGTCTTGACCCCCGCCAGCTGGTTCTGGGCATCCACCACATCGAGGGAGGTCGAGAGCCCCTGCCCGAAGGCTTTGTCCCGCAGCAGCACGTTCTCCTCTGCCAGCGCCTGGGTGGAAGAGAGGGATTGATACTCCTCCAGCCCCTGCGCCGCTTCACGCCAGGTCTTCTCAACGAGCAACTCCAGATCCTGACGGGTCTTGGCCTGCAGCAGATTGACCTGCAACTCGGCACTCTTGGCGGCCTGCACCGTCTCGGAGCGGCCATCGCGGCTCACCAGCGGCATGCTGACCCCCACCCCCACCAGCCAGTCCGGCGCAGTCTTGGAGGCGAGTGAATCATCTTCATAGAGGTTGTAGTTGCCGAACAGGAACACCTCGGGGGCATATTTGCCCTGCTCGACTCGGATCAGCCCCTTGGCCTGCTCCTTCTTGGCAGTGAGCAGCTTGAGACCGGGGTGCACCTCCAGGGTCTGGCTCACCAACCCCTCAAGGCGCGGCAGCTCCTTGTTGACGAACAGGCCGCTGCCCGGCTGGGCATTTGGCAACTTCAGCATGCGGCCAAGGGCCAGCTCGGCGATCTCGAGGCTGCGGCGCGCCTTCTGGGTATCGATGCGGGCCCGATCATAGGCCGACTGGGCGGAGAGGCACTCCACCCTGGCTATCTGCCCCTGCGCTTCGAGCTTCTTGGCGTGATCCAGATGGTGGGCCAGCCCCTCTTCGATCTCCTGTTTGGTCTGCACCACCTGAGCAGCCAGCACCACACCGAAATAGGTCTGGGAGAGGCTCTCGAAGGTGGATTGCTGCTTGAGCACCAGCAGCTGCTGCGCCTCGCTCACCTGCGCCTGACGGATATCCTGCGCCGCATCGATGCGGCCACCGGCAAAGAGCGGCCAGAGCATCTTGACCGAGCTGGTCACCACATTCTGTTTGGTCAGGGGAGTGACAAATGCGTTGGCCCCGACCCCGAACAGGCTGCCGAGTGCCAGGATCAGATCTTTCTGCTTGGCCAGCGGATTGAGATCGAGGGCATCAAGTTCAATCGGCTGATCAAGATGGGTATAGCTGGCCCCCAGATCCACCTTGGGCAGATACATATCCTTGGCCGCCTCGCGCAGCTGCTTGGCCCGATCGACCCCGGCCTGCTCGGCAGCCAGCCCTTCATCCTGCTGGATGACCCTGGTCCAGGCTTCACCGAAGCTGATAGTTTGCGCCTGCGCCGACCCCAGCACGGCCCCCATCAGACACGGCCAGAGTGATTTAATGAACCTTGACGTCATAGATCCCCAATCCGCTTTTGTTGCATAAATGTTTGGAGCATTTGCTCGACTTAAGCCCGCTATCATAACGCAAAGCGGGCCTGCAAGTGGACTGACAATTATGCAGGCGTCCGACCCGAATGGTACAGCGCTCACTCTCCGGCAATCTGGCCGTTTTTCAATAACTCCAGAATTTGCAAGCCTTGGCGCGACGTTTTTTTCAGAAAAAAATGGCTGACGCTCAAATACTAACCTTTTCTCCTGCCTAAAAAATGCGTAATATACGCCGCCCTAAGCCGATGGTAACCGTGGAATGCAGATAGGTCCCCACACGCTTGAAACTCCCTTGATTGTGGCTCCCATGGCCGGTGTAACTGACCGACCATTCCGTGAACTTTGTTTGCGATTGGGGGCTGGCATGGCCGTTTCCGAGATGCTGCTGGCCAACCCGGATGTCTGGGATACCCAGAAAACCCGGATGAGGATGGATCACTCTGCAGAAGGCGGATTGCGATCGGTCCAGATTGCCGGAGCCGACCCCGAGATGATGGCGTTTGCTGCCCGCTACAACGTGGAGCAGGGCGCACAGATCGTCGACATCAACATGGGATGTCCGGCAAAAAAAGTGAATAAGAAGTTGGCAGGTTCTGCCCTGCTGCGTGCCCCCGATCAGGTCAAAGCAATTTGCCGGGCCGTGGTGGATGCAGTGGAGGTGCCTGTCACCTTGAAGATCCGCACAGGATGGGATCCGGATAACCGCAATGGCGTGGAGATCGCCCGAATCGCCGAAGATTGCGGTATCGCGGCCCTTGCCGTGCATGGTCGTACCCGTGCCTGCCTCTACAAGGGCGAAGCGGAGTACGACACGATCAGGGCGATTAAGCAGGCCGTATCGATTCCTGTTGTCGCCAATGGTGACATCAACAGCCCGGAGAAAGCCCGGTATGTCCTCGACTATACCGGTGTTGACGCCGTGATGATCGGCCGAGCTGCGCAAGGACGACCCTGGATTTTCCGGGAAATCCGTCATTTTCTTGAGACGGGCACCAAGCTGCCGCCTCCCGAGAGGGAAGAGGTTCGCACCCTGATGAACGAGCATGTAACCAACCTGCACCGGTTTTATGGTGCATATCTGGGAGCGCGCATAGCCCGTAAACACGTGGGCTGGTATCTGGATGAAGAAGAGACGGGCCGAGAATTCCGTAAGCACTTCAATGCCCTGGATTGCGCAGACGCGCAACTTGAGGCACTCGAAGCGTATTTCGATGGATTAGGTTAACAAGATAACTAAAGAGCCGACCGAATATGTTCGAACAAACCCTGACTTCTGATGCATTGGTAACAACTACTCACAATCACGCTGCCGAGCCGACCCAGCGCCCCCTGCGTGACTCTGTGCAACAGGCCCTGCGTAACTACCTGGCCCAGTTGAACGGTCAGGAAGTGATTGATCTGTACGATATGGTTCTCTCCGAAGTCGAAGCGCCGATGCTGGACGTGATCATGCAGTACACCCGTGGTAACCAGACTCGCGCTGCCGTGATGATGGGTATCAACCGTGGCACCCTGCGCAAGAAGCTCAAGCGTTACGGCATGAACTGATTGCTGGCCGCGAGCCGCGACGGCGGTTCAAGGCAGATGCGAAAGGCGCCAGGTAGCAATACCTGGCGCCTTTCCTTTATGCTCTCCTCTCCATTTCACCATGATGACCCCGATGAACCGCACTCCCCTGCTGCTGATGGTACTGGTCACCCTGCTGGCCGCCGCTGGCTGGCTCTTCTCGAAAGAGGCGATCCGCGAACTGCCCCCTGCCGCCTTTATCGGCAGCCGCTTCCTGCTGGCGGCGCTGCTGTTGCTCCCCTTGGCTTGGTTGCGTGAACCGCCGCCGACTCGCGCCCAACTGGTGCGCGCCGCCGGTTGCGGCACATTGCTCGGTGCCAGCCTGCTGCTGTGGGTCACCGCCATCAGCCAGAGCAATGCGCTCGGCAGCGGCGCCTTTATCATGAGCGTTGCGACCCTGATGGCCCCGCTGGCCGCATGGGCCGCCTTTCGGGCCAAACCCGGCCGCCACTACTGGCTCACCCTGCCCATCGCCATCGCCGGTTTGCTGCTGCTCTCCAGCAGTACCCACTGGGGCGTGTCGCTCTCGCTGTTCTGGTTTCTGGCGGCGGCCACCACCCTCGGTATCCAGCTTGCCGTCCATCGCCACTTCGCCCAATCCATTGCCCCCACCTGGCTCACCTGCATCCAGCTGGCGATGACCGGCCTGCTCGGCACCCTGCTCTCCCTGCTGACCGAACAGTGGCCCGAGGCTGGAGTCAGCCACGGCATCTGGGGCTGGTTTGTGGCGAGCGTCTTGATCGCCACCACATTGCGCTACTGGCTGCTCACCCATGCATTGAGCAAGATGACCACCGCCCACGCCGCCCTGATGATGCTGCTGGAACCGGTCTGGACCCTGCTGCTGAGCACCCTCTTCTACAACGAACCCCTCGGCGGCGCCAAACTGGCCGGTGCCGGACTGGTACTCGGCGCCCTGGTGCTCTACCAGCTCCCCCTGCTGCTGCGCAGTGCACGGCTCAAAACGCCCGTCTGATCCGCGTCACCGCCCTGCGGGGCGGTGTCACCATTTCCCTCCTGTTTGCTTATCTTGTCCTGCCAATGCTGACGTTCTGTTAACGGCCTTTAACCCTTGGTATCCAGAGGGTTAAAGGGCATACCCCATGAAAAAATGCCATATGGCCAGCTTGATGAAGGTCACATTCCTGCCCCTCTTCGCTCCTTATGATGCCCCCATCATCGGTCTGGACAATCCTGACGATGGCCACACATGGGAATAACAAGAGAAAAAACTATGCAGCAAACCAGCCCCCTCAAGACGGTCACGGTCAGCATATTGGCAACCGCCATGCTGATCTTTGTGGCCCAGTACCTGATAGGTAAACAGGAGATCAAGATAGGCATCGCCATCATCCCGATCCTGCCGATGCTCTTTGCCGTCATCATCGGCATGATTGTCTCCGCCAAACCGGTCAAGGATCGCATCCCCGGCTGGAAACAGCTCTTCACCGAAAAAGAAGAGGGCTTCTGCGGCAAGATGGTGGGCTTCAGCCTGCTGATCCTGGGTACCCAGTACGCGGGGATGATCATCCCTAACCTGAAGATGATCCTGAGCGTCGGCGTGCCGCTGTTCTTGCAGGAGATTGGCAACCTGCTGCCGATCCTGATCGCCATTCCGCTGGCGGTGAAGTTCGGCTTTGGCCGCCGCGCCATCGGGGCCTGCTCCTCCATCAGCCGTGAGCCGTCCGTTGCGGTAATTCAGGGCAAGTTCGGCACCGGCTCCCAGGAGTACATCGGCGTGCTGGCCATCTACCTGTGCGGCTCCGTCATCGGTACCCTCTGGTTCAGCGTGCTGGGCAGTATAGCCCCGCTCACCGGTCTGCACCCGCTGGCGCTGGCTGCCGGCTCCGGTGTGGGCTCAGGCTCCATGCTGAGTGCCGCTTCCGGCGCCCTGATCAACGGTCTCGACGAAGCACTGGCTCAGCAGGTGCTGAGTATCGCGGCAGCCTCGAACCTGCTCTCGTCTGCCCTCGGCGCCCTCTCCCTCACCTATCTGGGTCTGCCGCTCGCTGAAAAAATCTATGCCCTGACTGCCAAAGGAGAGAAAGCATGAAAAGCATCGTAATGGATATGCGATTCGTCTTTCTGGCGATCCTGCTGGCTATGTTTACCCAGACCCTGACCACCGGCACCCCGCTCTGGCTGATGGGTGACAGCTTTATCGCCATGTCGCTGGTGGTGTTCGCCTCGCTGATTGCCAAGCGCTACCTGCCCTCCTCCCTGCCGGCATTTGCCTATGCCACCATCATCGGCATTCTCATCTGCCTGCCGGAAACCCCGGTGCGCGGCCTCTTCATTGACGCCGTAGCCAAGATCTCCTTCCTCTCCTGCTGCGTACCGCTGCTGGCCTTTGCCGGTCTCTCGGTGGGCGGTCAGCTGGAAGAGCTGAAGAAGATGTCCTGGAAAGTGATCCTGATCTTCATGATCGTCTCCACCTGCTGCTTCTTCGGCGCCTCGCTGGTGGCCCAGCTCGGCTTCTCCATTCAAGGGATCATCTGATGAACAACATCCACATTGAACCGGCCCTGCTGGCCCTGCGCGACTTCAGTCAGGAAGTGCGCCACCATCTGCACACCATTCCGGAAGCCTCCGGCGTCGAGTTCAAGACCTCGGCCTACTGCCGCGAGCTGATGGCAGGCTTTGGCTACCGTCTCACCGACTACCCGGGCTTCACCGGTTTCCACGGCGATCTGGTAGTTGATCCTGTGCTGCCGACCATCGCCTTCCGTGCCGACATGGATGGCCTCGAGATGCACGACATGAGCGAGGTTGCGTTCAAGTCGACCCACGAGGGAATGGCCCACAACTGCGGTCACGACTCCCATATGGCGATCGCCCTGACCGCAGCCAAGTTTCTGGCCGCCAACCGCGATCGCCTGCAGTACAACGTCCGCTTTATCTTCCAGATGGCGGAAGAGGATATGCGGGTGCCGGGCGCCGAGAAGATGGTCGAACTGGGCTGCATGAAGGGGGTGGACGAGATCTATGCCCTCCATAACGACGGCGCCATGGAGACCGGCACCATCAAGTTCAACCACGGTGTCATGTCCTCCTGGGGCTCCGCCTGGACGTTGGATGTGCACGGTATATCCGCCCACGGATCCACCCCCCACAAGGGGCTGGATGCCATCCGCGAAGCGGTGCGGATCATCGAAGACATGGACTACATCGTCGCCAAGCGCACCAGCCCGTTCAGCCCGGCGGTGTTTGGCTGCGGCATGATCAACGGCGGCACCATCCCCAACGCCATCGCCGACCATGTGCAGGCGCGCGGCACCATCCGTGCCATGGATGCCGAGACAGACCAGATCCTGAAGAACAGCTTCAAGGAGATCGTGGCCCAGAGCGAGCTGCGCGGCTTCAAGACCAAGATGGTCTATGCCGGGTATCCGGCGGTCGAGAACCACGCCGATGCCTGTGCCCGCCTGTTGCAAGCGGCCGCCGACGTATTGCCCTCTGAGGGGATCAACGCTCAGGGTCAGCCGATGACCGGCAGCGAGGATTTCAGCTACATGGTCAACGCCTGCCGTGGCCGCAAGGGGGCCATGTTCTTCCTCGGCAGCGGCTGTCAGGCCAAGGGGATCTGCAACTATCTGCATGCAAACCCCTACTACCTCGATGACGACTGCCTGCTGGTCGGAGCCCAGATCTTTATCAACCTAGCGACCCGCAGCGCTTAATCTCGCATCCCGATAAAACCAGAAGAGAGGCAACAGCCTCTCTTTTTTGTCTCTGCATTCTTGCTCTGTGTACGACAAACAACCCGCGGCTAGAGCCACGGCAACTCCGCCATATTGGCAGTCGGCGGCTGGTTGATAAGGTGCAGTTGCACCGTCTCCCGGCTGATATGGGGGGCGTAGAGGTGGATAAAGTCGTACATGTAGTCACGCAGATGGGCATGCTTGCGCAGGCAGATGTGGGTGGCGCTCGAGGCGATCAGGTGGTCGATGTTGAAACTCACCAGATCCTCCCGATCCCCCTCGTCGAAGGCCACACTGGCGATCACCCCGACCCCCATACCAAGCCGGACGTAGTGCTTGATCACATCGGTATCGGTGGCGGTCAGCACTGTTTTCGGCGAGAGACCGTGGCGGCTGAAGGCCTTGTCCATCTTGGAGCGTCCGGTGAAACCGAACACATAGGTGATGAGGGGATAGCGGGCCAGATCTGCCATCGACAGCGGCTGGCAGTCGATCAGCGGATGACCATGGGGCACCACCACGCTGCGCCCCCAGCGATAACAGGGGACGGCGGCCAGCTCGTCGAACAAATACATGGACTCGGTGGCGATCGCCATATCCACATCGCCGCTTTGCACCATCTGAGCCAGTTGGGCAGGTGCCCCCTGATGGAGCTGGATCGCCACATCGGGATAACGACGGCTGAACTCGGTGATCACCGTTGGCAGCTTGTAGCGCGCCTGGGTGTGGGTGGTGGCGATACGCAGCACCCCGCTGGTAGCCAGTTGCTCCCCGAGCGACAGCTGGTTGATCTGCTCCACCTGCGCCACTACCCCCTTGGCCAGCTCCATCACCTGCTCGCCTGCGCTGGTCAAGCCGACCAGATTCTTCCCCTTGCGGGTAAAGAGGGCGAATCCCAGCTCATCTTCCAGCATCTTCATCTGCTTGCTGAGGGTCGGCTGGGAGGTATAGAGCTTCTCCGCCGTCGCCGAGATGTTGAAGTTGTTCTTCACGATCTCGGTAAAGTTCTTGAGCCGGGCGATGTTCATCTGGGCAAGGGATCTCGCTGCTGCGGCCAGTGGGGCTGACCTGAAAAAGAGAGAGCGGGGCTGGCCCCGCAGCTGACTGCCGACCATACCACAGCGCGGTGCACGATAATCTGCCTCAGGTCAGAAAGCGGCGAGCTAGTCGCTGGCGAGCTTGATCCCGAGCCCGACAAACAGGGTGCCGATGCCCCGGTTGAGCCAGCGGCCGAGACGCTGTGACAAGCGTACCCTGTGGCTGGCATAGACGGTGGTAAAGACCAGCAGGTGACACCAGATGATACCGCCCAGGTTGAAGATGCAGCCGAGCAGGATAAAAGCGAACGCCTTGTCGGGGGCATCCGGTGCGATGAACTGGGGCACGAAGGCGAGGAAAAAGAGCGCCACCTTGGGGTTGAGCACATTGGTCAGCACTCCCTGCCGGTAAATCTGGCCATATGAGAGGGCAGGCAGGGTGGCCCCTCTCTCCATTGCACCCGTAGCCTGCTGGCGCAGCAGGGAGAACCCCAGATAGATGAGGTAGATGGCACCAGCCAGCTTGATGAGGGCAAACAGTTCGGCCGACGCGCTAAGCAGGGCCGACAGACCGAGGGCCGCCGCCAGCACATGCACCATGACACCTGTGCCGATACCCAACGTCGTGACTGAACCGGCACGCCACCCTTGCGAGCCGCTGCGCAGCATAACCAGCAGGGAATCCGGCCCCGGCATGATGTTGAGCAGCAGCCCCGAGACCATAAACAGTGCAAGATCATGAATACCGAACATCACCCCTCCCCTCGTAAAGAAAAACCAAACAAAAAGGGCTCCGCAGAGCCCTCTTTTCTTTCACTCTGCGGCAGCTGACGCGTCATCAGCTGTTCCGCCAGCCATCAGGGCCGCAGCGCCTTGTCCGCCCGCGAGATGCCGCAGACGCCGGAGCGCACCACTTCGATGATCTCGTTGGTCTGGGCGGCAGTCTTGATAAAGGCATCCAGCTTCTCGCTGGTGCCCACCAGCTGTACCGTGTACTGCTCGGGGGTGACGTCGACGATCTGGCCACGGAAGATATCCGCCAGCCGTTTCAGCTCGTCACGGGCCCCACCGGCGGCGCGCGCCTTGACCAGCGCAATCTCCCGCTCGATATGCTCCCCTTCACTCAGGTCGCACACCTTGAGCACATCCACCAGCTTGTGCAGCTGCTTCTGGATCTGCTCCAGCACCCGCTCGTCCCCCATGGTGACTATGGTCATGCGTGACAGGGTGGGATCCTCGGTCGGCGCTACCGTCAGGGTCTCGATGTTGTAGCCGCGCTGGGAGAAGAGACCCACCACGCGGCTCAGGGCGCCGGATTCGTTCTCCAGCAGTACTGAAATGATGTGTCTCATCAGGTTCTCTCCGTCTTGCTCAGCCACATCTCATCCATGGCGCCAAACTTGATCTGCATCGGATAGACGTGCTCATCCGGGTCGACCGAGATATCCATGAACACCAGCCGATCCTTCATGGCGAAGGCTTTCTCCATGGCGCTCTCCAGCTCGGCCGGATCGCTCACCGCGATACCGACGTGGCCGTAGGCTTCCGCCAGTTTGACGAAGTCCGGCAGGGACTCCATGTAGGAGTGGCTGTGACGACCGCCGTAGAACATCTTCTGCCACTGCTTGACCATGCCCAGCGCACGGTTGTTGATGGAGATGATCTTGATGGGCACCCCGTACTGCATGCAGGTAGAGAGCTCCTGAATGTTCATCTGCACCGAACCATCGCCGGTGACGCAGCAGACCACCGCATCCGGGTTGGCAAACTGGGCCCCCATGGCGGCCGGAATGCCGAAGCCCATGGTGCCGAGGCCCCCTGAGTTGATCCACTGGCGCGGTTTGGCAAACGGGTAGTAGAGGGCAGCAAACATCTGGTGCTGGCCCACGTCGGAGGCAACGAACGCCTGACCCTGAGTCACCTTGTAGAGGGTCTCGATAACCTGTTGCGGCTTGATCTGGGTGGCCGACTTTTCGTAGGCCAGACAGTGACGGGAGCGCCATTGGTTGATCTGGCTCCACCAGTCCGCCAGCGCCTCCTTGTCGTTATCGAAGCCACACTCGCGGATCACTTCCAGCATCTGCTCCAGCACGGTTTCCACCGAGCCGACGATGGGCACATGGGCCTGCACCGTCTTGGAGATGGAGGTGGGGTCGATATCGATATGAACCACGGTAGCATTGGGGCAGAACTTGGCCACGTTGTTGGTGACGCGGTCATCGAAGCGGGCACCGACAGCGAAGATGAGATCCGCGTTGTGCATGGTCTTGTTGGCTTCGAAGGTGCCGTGCATCCCCAGCATGCCGATAAATTGCGGATGGACGCCGGAGAAGGCCCCCAGCCCCATCAGGGTGGTGGTCACCGGCAGGTTCAGCAGCTCCGCCAGTTTGGTCACCAGATGATCCGCGTTGGCATTGATGGCGCCACCGCCCACGTACATCACCGGGCGCTGGGCATCCACCAGCAGCTTGGCTGCCCGCTTGATCTGCCCCTTATGACCAGACTTGGTCGGGTTGTAGGAGCGCAGGGAGACCGTCTCGGGATACTGGTAGGGGAATTTCTCTTTCGGGTTCTGCACATCTTTGGGCAGATCCACCACCACCGGCCCCGGGCGGCCGCTGGCGGCAATGTAGTAGGCCTTCTTGATGGCCTCGGGAATATCGCTCGCCTTCTTGCACAGGAAGCTGTGCTTCACCACCGGGCGGGAGATACCGATCATGTCGGTCTCCTGGAACGCATCCTCACCGATCATGCTGGTCGGCACCTGGCCGGAGAGGATCACCAGCGGAATGGAATCCATATAGGCGGTGGCAATACCGGTAATGCAGTTGGTCGCTCCCGGGCCCGAGGTCACCAGCACAGTCCCCACCTTGCCGGTGGAACGGGCGTAACCGTCCGCCATGTGAACCGCGGCTTGCTCATGCCGCACCAAGACATGCTCCATCTTGCCGTTTTCGAAGAGAGCGTCATAGATGTCGAGCACTGAGCCACCAGGGTAGCCGAAGACGTGCTCAACTCCCTGATCTTCCAGCGCTCTAACCACCATCTGGGCGCCTGATAACATCTCCATGATAAAGCCCTCCAGGCTTTGCTCCGTTTAGCGAATCCCGCCGACGATGCCGTGCTTCCCGGCACGGCCCGATCCGTTTCTTGTTGTTATCTGAATGCAGATCGGCCCAATTCAGCCCCGTCGACAGTAGAAAAAAAGGATTTTTCCATCATTGACCCGAAAATCGGGTGAAAAAACAACTTAACCCGCTTCATAACGCTTGTCCACGGCTTTATCTGACCAGAACAGTCATACATTTCAACCAGCTATTAACATTCAATGACTTGCCGCTGCGACCATGAGACAAAAGGGAAGGATGTCGGGGAATGGCCAGTGGATCATTCCGCAGAGGAGAAAAACATGTCTAGTCCTGAAATAGGTTTACACATTTTCAACTAGCATTTCTCTACTCAGAACCCCCTATGTACCGCATCGGG